>SYEM01000245.1 GCA_005801385.1 Verrucomicrobiales bacterium
ACACCGCGATTCGAGATCGGTCCCCGAGCTTGTCGAGACCATAGGCCAGGGCCGCCGCAGTGGGCTCGTTGACGATCCGCTCCACCTTCAAACCAGCAAGTTCGCCGGCCCGGATGGTGGCGTTGCGTTGGGCGTCGTTGAAATAGGCCGGCACCGTGATGACTACCCGGTCCACAGAGGTGCCCAGAGACAGCTCTGCATCGCGCTTGAGTTTCTTGAGAACCTCCGCCGACACCTCCTCGGGCGTCCAGGCCCGACCCGACAGTTCGATCGTGACCGGCCCGGACCCTTCCCCTTTCACCGGATAGGTGACCAGCATGTCCTCCCGGGGAATCTCCGCGCCGCGTCGGCCCATGAAGCGCTTCACGGAATAGACCGTGTCGCGCGGTCGGATCACCCGGACACGGTTCGCCGGATGCCCCACGAGGGGCGTCTGGTCAGGACCGGGAACGTGCACCACCGAAGGGGTGAGACGGTTGCCCTCGGCATCCGCGATCACATACGGGATGCCGCTGTCCACGACGGCCACCAGCGAGTTGGTCGTGCCGAGATCGATGCCGACGATATTGCCCATGAGCGACCAGGACGGTGGGCGATGTTCGACCAACCGGCAAGCGACGGACCGAGTGACGTCTCAAGGACGGGTCTCCAGAACGTGGAACCCTCCTCTTCCGTGTGGAACAAGGACCTGAACAAGGACTTGGCCCCATTCCTCGGCCTGACCGCTTTTGCCCCCATGGCGCAACCGCGTTGCGGTTGTTCCGCATCCCGATTCGGACCCCAGGGTAGGTCCTCGTTCCTCGGACCAACCCTGTGCCCGGAGCCGAAACGCCGTTGGCGTTGCCCAGAGACGCCTCGCCAGTCGATTACCCTGGTCCATCGCCAGCCCCGATTCGCATGAGCCGACACCAATTTGAATCCCAACGGGATTCCGTCCCCCAGCCCAGGGTTGCCCAGAGGCTACCCTGGGTGACCTGACCCCGAACCATACCATCGGCCTACACCCCAGCAGAGCAGTGGAGCAAGGTCATGGACCTATTCCACATGAGGAAGTCCATCAGGACCCGGCTCTGACACCTCCGATCCACATCAGGCCCAACACCCTAACGCTCACTCCCAAGGCGATCGCGTAGGATTGCCTACCGTTCCTCCCCAGCTGAACTCCTCCACCCAGTCCCGCAGCCCAGCCACTTGAACCTCGTTGTACCCACGGGCCCTGCCGTAGTCGTACCTCACGTCGAACGCCACCGTCACCGGACCCGTAGGCTGTCGGCGAAGGTGCTGCAGCAGTTCTTCGGACAGGATCACCACGAAGTGTCCCGGGAAGTCGACGAACTCAAGACGGACCCCAGACTCCTGGAATCCTTGGGGCGCCCGGTCGACATCCATTGGCTCGACCTTCCAGGACATGCGGAACTCCTTCCGCTGCGTCCTTCCAAGGAAGGGGCCCCGCTCCGTTAGGAACACGACAAATGCCACGGTGAAGACGAATGTCGAAATGACCATGAGGCGCCACGGATTCCTCCGGGAGCAGCAACTTCGGGAGATTATCCAGGAGGCCAGAACCGACACCAGCAGACCGCACACGAACCACAGCGGACGGAGATCAAAATACCCCAACATGGCCCCTTGTACGGTCGTCATGAGCCCACCGGCACGCACTCCACCTCGTTCTTGGCCGCCGCTACAGCCGGATGCGGACGGAGGGGCATCGGATCCCCGTGGTCCAGGAGATTCCGGCAGACCCCAAAGAACTCGTCCCGCGTCGTTGTGCGTCGGACCCGATGCAGGAAGGCCTCCGCCTCAGCTGGGGTCGAGCCCACACCCTGTCCGATGAAGTTCAGATACCGCTTCATCTGCTCGACCTGCAGCCGTTCCCGGGATTCTGGCGGTTCCGTCACCCGCCAGAGTTCCTCGATGTACTGCAACACCTCCCGGCCCGTTGGGTGGACCACCGTCCCACCCCGTCGATGAGCCCGGATCTGGTCGAACAGCCAAGGGTTGCGGATGCAGCCACGACCGATCATCAACCCCCGCACACCGGTGCGATCGAGGACCTCCGTGGCCCGCTCCGGTGTCCCCACGTTCCCGTTGGCCAGGACCGGAAAGGGCAGCCGGGCAGCGGCTCCGGCGATGAGGTCATAATACACCTCGCCCCGATACATCTGGGCCACGGTCCGCCCATGGATCGTCAGAAGGTCCAGGGAGTGCCCTGCGAAGATCGGGAGAAGCGCCTCGAACTCGGCGGGGTCCGTGAATCCGAGGCGCGTCTTCACCGTGAAGGCCACCGAGATCGCATCGCGCAACGCCCCCAGGACCGCATCGATCCGGGCCGGATCGCGGAGCAGTCCTCCTCCCGCACACTTGCGGTACACCACCGGGGCCGGACAGCCGAGGTTCAGGTCGATCGCCGCCACCGGATACTCCTGGAGCACCCGGGCCGCCCGGGCCAAGGCCTCCGGATCGTTGCCAATCAGCTGGGCAATGGCCGGACGGCCTGTCGGGTTCTCGACCAGGCTGCGCAGGATCCATTTCTCGGGCCGCCACGTCGCGGTCACCCGGAAATATTCCGTCCAGTAGACATCCGGTCCGCCACGGGCGTGGAGCAGGGTCCAGAATGGCAGGTCCGTGACATCCTGCATCGGCGCCAGGGCCAACAGCGGCTCGGGCGACCGGAGCCGCTCGAGGAACTGGCGATGGGGCGTCATCGGGTCAGAACGGCGAATCCCCCGCGCCACCCTCCAAGCCCCGCAACGGACCCAGCGGATCATTCCCCCAGGCCGACGCGCCACGCAGACGCCACTCCTCCATAAGCTCCTGCGGGATCTCCTGGAGGAAGCGCGACGGAGACTGGAGCGCAAGGCTGCCCTGGAACATCCGCATGAGCGGATACAGCAGATAGAGCTCGTCCTTGCCGCGGGTCGCCGCGACGTAGAACAGCCGACGCTCCTCCTCGAGCGCATCGGCCGCATCCACCGCCCGCTGCGTCGGAAAGCATCCATCGCTCAGCATGATCACGAACACCGCACCGAACTCAAGCCCCTTGGCCTGGTGGACGGTCGAGAGCCGCAGCCGCTCCTCGTCGTCGCCCTCCTTCGCCGATTCGTCGGCCTCAAGGTTCGTCTGCAGCGCCAGCTGCGACAGGAAGTCTGACACGCTCTGGAACTGGGCCGCGTAGAGGGCGAGCTGCTCAAGCTCCTCGAGACGCCGCGGGGCACGGTCATAGTTGGCCTCGACGTACTCCTTATAGGAGGCCTCAACCACATGGCGGATGAGGTCGGCCGGGGACATCGCCCGGGAGGGGTCCTCGCCCTGGGCCAGCGTCGCGGTGAACTGGGCCCAGGCGACCGCGGCCCGCTTCGGGACGGCCGACTGGAGCGCGGCCAGCACGGGGGCGACGGGCGTCCGGGGTCCTTCCGGAACCGGCGGTGCCTCCTCCAGCTCGCCGTCGAGGTCCGACACCGGGGCGCGGACCACGACGGCATCCCCGATGATCTCCCCGCACCGGGAGTTCCACTCCGTGATGAAGCGTTCCCACAGCTTCTCGGCACCCTTGCCGCCAATACCCGGGAGCATCCGGGCAAGGCGCTTGAATGCCAGCTCGTCGCGCGGGTTGGTCAGGAACTTGAGATACGCCGCGACAGCCTTGATGTGCGCCTGCTCGAAGAACCGGATGCCGCTGGTGATCAGAAACGGGATGTTGCGTCGGGTGAGCTCCAGCTGGAGCTCGAGCGCGTGGAAATGGGATCGGTACAGGATGCAGATGTCGTCGAGCGGCCGTCCCTCGTCGCGCAGCTCCAGCACCCGCTGGGCGATGAAGGTCGCCTGCTCCGAGGCGTCGTTACAGACCACGAGGGCGGGCTTGGATCCCGATTTCCGCACCGCTTGGAGGACCTTTGGGAACTGCCGGACGTTGCCCGCGATGGCTGCGTTGGCCAGGGCCAGGATCTCCGGCGTGCTGCGGTAGTTGGTCTCGATCCGGAACACCTGCGCGTCGGCATAGCGGCGGGGGAATTCGAGGATGTTTGCGAAGTTGGCCCCGCGCCACGAGTAGATGCTCTGCGCATCATCCCCTACGGCCATGAGGTTCCGATGGGTCCCCGCGAGTAGGTCGAGTAGCGTCGCCTGAAGCACGTTGGTGTCCTGGTACTCATCGACCAACACATGCTGAAACCGACGCTGATACCATTCCCGGAGATCGGCGTGGTCCTGGAGCAGGCGCAGCCAGAGGACCAGGAGGTCGTCGAAGTCCAGGAGCCCCGCCGCCCGCTTCCGGGCGGCGAACCGCTTCTGAATGTCGATCAGGGTGTCGGCCAGTTCCACGAAGCTGGTGTGGTCCGCCTCGAGGACCTCCCGGAGGGTGCGTCCCGTGTTCACCGCCTGGGAGTAGATCTCCGCGATCACCTCGGGCTTCGGGAACCGGGTCGCCTTCGGATCCACCCCCGCCTCGGGGATGCAGGCCGCGAGGAGGTCCTTGGCGTCCTCGCGGTCCGCGACGGTGAACCCGTTCGGGAAGCCGATACGGTCGGCATGCCGCCGAAGGATGCGGAGTCCGACTGAGTGGAAGGTCCCGCCCCAGAGCCGGCTGAGATCCTCGCCGATCAGGTCATTGACCCGCTGCATCATCTCGCGGGCGGATTTGTTGGTGAAGGTGAGGAGCAGGATGCGCTCGGCGGGGACACCGTGCTCGAGCAGCCAGGCGACCCGATAGGTCAGCGTTCGGGTCTTGCCTGCCCCGGCACCGGCCAGCACCAGGGCCGGCCCGGGCGAGGCGGTGACGGCGGCCAGCTGCTGGGCGTTCAGCTCCCCGGCGTAGTTGATCCGGAGGCTGACAGAGCCCGAGGTGGGTTGGAGCTGGTAGTCGCGCGGCACTATCGACAGCAAACCCCGAAATTAGGTCGCGGTCCAATCTGGAGAAGGCCGGCCATGTGACACTCCCGTGCCCGGGCCATCCCGATCCAGTGCTCCATCCCCGAAAGAACCCCAGCCCCGCCTCAGGCCATGGCCGCGGCGAGTTCCGACCAGAGGTGGACACTCATGCGCATCCCGGCCGCATAGGCATCGAGGGAGAACTTCTCGTTGGGGGAATGCGGGTTGTCATCGGGCAACGCCATGCCGATCAACAGCGAATCCGCCCCCAGGTGTTCCTTGAAGGCCGACACGATCGGAATGCTCCCACCCTCGCGCGCCAGCAGTGCCTCGCGACCAAACCCCGCCTGAATCGCCCTCAGGGCCGCCTGGGCCAGCGGACCGGTCGGGTCCACGAGGTACGGCTTGCCGCCGTGTCCATGCCGGACCGTCAGCCGGACGGTCTTGGGACACAGCTTCTGGAGGTGCTTCTTCACCGCCGCGATGATCTTCCGGGGCTCCTGGTCCGGAACCAGCCGCAGGGTGATCTTCGCGCTGGCCCAGGACGGGATGATCGTCTTGCTGCCCTCGCCCTGGTAGCCGCTGGTCAGGCCGTTGATCTCGAAGGTCGGCCGGGCCGTCCGCTGCTCCTCCGGCGTGAAGCCCTTCTCGCCGAAGAGCTGGGGCACGCCGAGGAACCGACGGTATTTGTCGGCGTTGGACGGAAGCTTCGCCATCTGGCGACGCTCGTAGGTGGAGAGCTTCTGGACGTCGTCGTAGAGCCCAGGAACCGTGATGCGACCCTTGGCGTCCCGCATCTGCGCCAGCAGCTGACAGAGGACCATCGCCGGGTTGTCGAGACTGCCCCCGAAGATTCCGGAGTGCAGATCGCGGTCGGGTCCATCCACCCGGATCTCGATCGCGGCGATGCCACGCAGGGCGTAGGTCAGGGTCGGGTGCTTCAGGCTGGGAATCCCGTTGTCGGAGATGACGACGGCGTCACAGGCAAGCTCCTTGGCGTGTTCCGGAAGGAACTTGAGCAGCGACTTCGAGCCGACCTCCTCCTCACCCTCGATGAGCAGGGTGATGTTGCAGGGCAGCGGCTGGCCGGACTGCAGCCAGGCCTCGATCGCGTTGATATGGGCGAGATGCTGACCCTTGTTGTCGCTGATGCCCCGGGCGTAGACGTTGCGGCCCTCACGACGCGGTTCGAACGGCGGGGAGGTCCAGAGCTCGAACGGTTCCGGAGGCTGGACATCATAGTGGCCGTAGACCAGGAAGGTGGGCTTGCTGGGATCCGGATTGGGGGTCCGCGCCACCACGATCGGATGGGTGGGTGTCTCATGGATGTCGACCGTCAGACCGGCATGGCGGCACCGGTTGGCGATCCAGTGGGCGGCCTTCTGGAGATCCTCGGTATGCTGGGACTGGGCACTGACGCTCGGGATCCGGGCATACTCGAGGAGGTCCTCGATGTGGCGCTCATCCTGGGAACGGAGGTGGTTGAGGGGGGTCTGGGAGCTCATGTCGATCCTATGGACGGGTCATTTGAACAGCTTCAGGGGATTCAGGGGCCGGACGGGGGCGTTCGTGGCCCTGCGGGTCGTGTTGGTGGAGCCGTTGGAGTCGCCCCCTCCAAAGAGTCCCTTGAGTGCGTTGCCCACAGCGGCGCCGGTGCCACCCAGCACGCGTTCCACCGTCTTCTCAACCTTGCCGGCCCCCTGGTTGACGAGCTCACCCAGCGGCCCCGGCAGGCGCGTCAACGCCAGAGCCACCCCAGCCGGATCGATGTCCGCCTTGGGATCGCCCACGGTCCCTCGGATCGTGAGGAAGTCCGGAAGCGGCTCCCGTTTCTTGGTCAGCTCGTCGGGAACCGAGACGGAGATGGGGATGTCATAGCGGGAGTCGTCGAGGACATCCCGGAGCTCGAGGGTGCCCTTGCCGGAGGCCAGGTAGGTGGCGTTGCCCACCTCGAACGAACGGATCCGGACGATCCCCTGGTCGACCTCGGCCGAGGCGGAGACCAGATCGACGGGCATCTTCGACAGATTGGGGATCCGGAGCGCTCCCGACAGGGCCATCACCAGCGTCTCGATGAGGGGATTCTGGGTCGCGGTGACTTTGTAGTTCAGGTTGGTCCCCACGAACTGACCGCTTCCCTTGAGGGACTTGCGGAGCTCAGGGAGGGCCACCCCGGAACCAGCGATCGTCCACGTCGCGGACAGCGTCCCCTCGGCCTCCATCAGGGATCGGTCGACAAATGAATGAAGGGCGGGTGCCACCGGGATGCGGTCCAGGGATCCCGTCGTCTCATACCGGTAGCCTTGGACACCGAGGTCGACCTTGGCGGCGGCGGAAACCGGCGCTCCGTTCAGGGTCAGCGAAAGGGGCTGGACCTGGATCCGGCTGCCTTCGGTCGAGATCTTGGTGACCCAGTTCGTGACGGCGACCTCCCGGAAATGGACCCGTGCGATCTCGGACTCGAAGGTCAGTCGCTGGACTGGCAGAGGGATGGGTTTCCCCGGTTCGGGGGAGTCGCTGGGCAACCCGGCGGGAGCGGGAGCGGGAGAGTCCTTGCGGGCTGCGGGACGTCCTCCAACGAACAGGTCGTAGAGGGGGTCGAGATCGATTCCATCGCTGGTGATCCGTACCCGGCTCGGCTGGGGTTTCTGGAGTGAGAGGTCCACGAGGGCGGTGGCCTCGATGCGGTTCGACGCCCTTGGGGTGGACCCGAGGTCCAGGAGGAGCCTGTTGATCGTGAGCGTCTGTCCGCGGTGGGATCCGTCGAGGTCGACCCCGAACGACAAGGGCGTGCCGGGCAACGCGCCGTCGGGATCGGTCACCTGCAGGCGGGAAACCCTGAGCGAGCTCTTCGCCGAGGATTGCCCCTGGAGGTCGAGGCCCAGCTTGCCAGTCCAGTCGAGGCTGACGGAGTCCAGCCGCTTCGGAGCGAGGGCCACCGCCACGAATGGGCCGATGGCCTTCTCGTTCAGGTTCACGGTCCGGATATCGAGATCCCCCCGCTGCAGACCCAGATCATAGTCTCCGGTCACATCCAGGCTGCCGCCGGGAGCCGAGCCCGAGCGGAAGGCGAGGGAGCCTTTGCGGACCGCCAGCCTGGTGCCTGAGACGGACACCAGGGTCTCGACGCCAACGCGGTATTCCTTGAGGGCCACCCCCTGGACGGAACCGGTGAGCCCCTCCAGGGCGACGGAGGCCGACAGGTTGGTCTTTCCCGACCCCGTGGTCACCTGTCCGGTCCATCGGAGGACACCGGAATCCAGCACCACACCCTGGACGGGCACGAGGCGAAGCAGATCGGGGATCTGGGCCTCGACGGTGGTCTGGGCACTCAGTTCGCCGCTCCGCTGGTTTCCACGGACATCACCCGACGCCGTCGCCACGGTCCTGCCCTGATGACGGAGGGTGAGGGCCAGACGATCGACTGCGAGTACCTCGAGATCCTCGAGGGATCCCTCCAGGTTCAAGGCGAGGGCGACATCGCGGACGGATACGCCCCCGACGTCGAGGGCCACGCCATCGACGCTCCCCTGGGTCTGCAGCCGGAGTCGTCGACCGTCCCGGTCGGCGGTGAGACCCGCCTTCAGGTCGACCCGACCCGAGGGGAGATTGGTGCCAGCGATGGCCCGCCACGGGGCGAGGTCCAGCTGGGTCACCTCGAGGGAGAACGTCGCCTCGCGGAAGCCCGCGACCGATCCCGCCCACGAGAGGTTCATGGGGCGGTCAAGACCGCCATGGAGGAGGGAGCGGGATTTCTGCCGGACATCGAGATCCACCTTCTCGAGGAGCGCGGATTTCGCGGCCAGATCCACGCGGAACCGGTAGTCGAGCCCCAGGTCGATCTCTGGCGTGAGTCCGCCAGGGGTCTTCAGGCTGAGCGCATCGACGGCAAGCTTGCCGAAGGAGGCAACCCACTGGCCCTGTCGGGTGACGTCCAAACGACCCGTGGCCGAGATCCGGGTCTGGCCCGGGTCCATCCCCAGCAGGACCGCAACAGGTCCGAGGGCGACGCGGTCGATTCCGGAGAGGGCGTAGTCGAGGCGGGCCTCGCGCTGGGCCAGATTGAACGGACCACTCAGCACGAGCTCTCCGGCCGGACTGGACTGCTTGGAGACCGCGATGCGAAACCGCTGAAGCTCTTCGGGATTCACCACCGTCTCCATCCGCAATCCTAGGCCCGTGGCCTCCCGGAAGAGTCCCTCCCCCTGGACCCCCGAGACGGCGAGTTCAGCATCGACACGTCGGGGACTCAGGGAGGGATCCAGCTCGAGGCCGACGCTGCCCGACAACCGGGCGGTGATCTGGTTGGTGCCCCGATCGGTCTGCCGGAGCCCCATCTCGAGGGCGACCTTCCCCTGTTGGCCAGTCACCCAACGGTCGAGGGTCACCTGCAGGCCGGAGATCTCCGCCTCCATCGGGCCGGCGGCCTCATGCCGGGTGTACCTCATGGTCCCGTTCCGGAGTGCGATCTTCGAGAGGTCGAACCGGGTTGGCTCCGTGGGGCCCGAGGGCGTGGCGGGTTTGGAGGGACCAGGAAGGGCGGAGAGAAGCACCGACAGGTTGCTGGTGCCATCGGCCTTCTCGACGACGGTGACGCTGGGCGCCTCGATCGCCAGCTCCTTGACGGTCAGGGTGCCACCGAGAATGGCACCGAGATCGTACTGGACCCGGACCTCCTCTGCCGCGACGAGGGTCTCGGCACCCTTGGGGGTCAGGCGCAGGCCACTGATGCGAAGCGAGGAGAACGGGCTGAGCGAGATCCGGGTGACGGCTACCTCGCTCCCCAGCGCGGCGCCCACCCGGGGCAGGACGATCCACTTCAGGAACAGCGAGCTGGTGACGAAGACGTAGAGGACCACGAGGAACCCAGTGCCCGCGGCAAGGTGCAGGGGCCACCGGGCCCTGGGCTTGTAGAGGGATTTGTCCATTGGGGATCAGTTCGAAGGGCGTTCAAGCAGGGCCACATAGTCGGCGATGCCGGTGGTGGGGGTGAATCGGGGGGTGAACTCCAGTTCCGACCGGACCCGCTGCATGTCAGCCTCGGTATGGGGCTGGTAGAAGCTGTAGGGGTTCTCGAAATACTCCGGCTCCAGCCGTGTTCCGAGCGCCCGGTTCAGCACCTCGATCACCTCATTGAATGAGAAAGCGTGGCCTGATCCGCAGTTGAAGATCCCGCTCCGCTTCGAGGCGGTCAGTGCATGCACAGTGAGGGCCACCACATCCTTCACGTAGACGAAATCCCGCTTCTGCTCGCCGCCCCGGAACACGCGGGGCCGCTTGCCGGACTTCATCTGGCGGTAGAGCTGATAGATCATGCTCGCAGCCGCCCCCTTGTGGGTCTCGAGCGGCCCATAGACGTTGAAATACCGGAGGCCGACGATCCGCCAGGTCGGGAATCGCCGCGCCTGCTCCCGGGCCAGGTTGTCGAGCTGGACCTTGCTGAACGCGTAGACGTTTGCCGGAGCCGGGGGCTGGTCCTCAGTCTGGATCCCCGAGCAGATCCCATAGGTGGCCGCCGAACTGGCGTACACCACCGGGGTCTGGTGGGGCTCGGCGAACCGGAGGAGACGACGAAACCCCTCGATGTTGTCGTGGGACTGCAGCGCCTGGTCATAGACGGTGGTGTCCGTGATCGAGGCCTCGTGGAAGATCGCGTCGAACACCAGGTCCCGGAACTGGGCCGACCAGTCCAGTCGGGACACGTCCGCGGTTACGAAATCCCCGCGGAACCCGCAGAGGTTCCGGAAATCGCCCGACCGGAAGTCGTCGACCACCACGATCCTCGCCTCCGGAAACCGGGCTTGGAGTTCGAGGGTGAGATTGGAACCGATGAACCCGGCGCCACCAGTGACGAGGATGTTGTTCACAAGACCACGAGGTTAAGCAGACAGGGCACCATCGCAAGCGCGATGGCCGTCACAGACCGCACCACGGCCCGATAAATTCCCCGAGGGAGCGGACCTCAGCGGCGGAGGCGGACCAGCTCCTCGGCGATCTGGACCGCATTCAGGGCGGCGCCCTTCAGGAGCTGGTCGCCGGACACCCAGAAGCAGAGTCCGTTCTCGAGGGCCACGTCCTGACGGATCCGTCCCACCGCGCAGTCGTACTTCCCCGAGGTGTCGAGCGGCATCGGATACCGCTTGGCGGCCGGATCATCGACGATCTGGAGTCCCGGAGCCTTGGCGAGGACCGCCTTTGCGGCCTCGACGGTCACGGGCTTGGAGAACTCGGCGCTGACCGCGATGGAGTGGGCCCGGTAGACCGGCACCCGGACGCAGGTGACCGAGGCCCGGAACGCCGGGTGGTGCATGATCTTGCGTCCCTCGACCTGCATCTTCATCTCCTCCTGGGTGTAGCCGTTGTCGAGGAAGACATCGACATGGGGCAGGACATTGAAGGCGATCTGATGGGGATAGACCTCCCGGGTGACCGGCTGGCCCGAGGCGATCTGCCGGACCTGGCCTTGGAGCTCCTCGATCGCCTTGGCCCCGGTGCCGGAGACGGCCTGGTAGCTGGAGGCGAAGACCCGGGTCACCCCGAACGCCTGGTGAAGCGGGTACAGGGCCATCAGGGTGATGATGGTCGTGCAGTTCGGGTTGGCGATGATACCCCGGTGGCTGGGGATGTCTTGGGGATTGATCTCCGGCACCACCAGCGGCACGGAGTCGTCCTGGCGGAAGGCGCTGGAGTTGTCGACCACGACGCATCCGGCGGCGGCGGCGGCGGGGGCGAACTCCTTGGAGATGCTGCCGCCGGCACTGAAGAGGGCGATGTCGATGCCGCGGAACGATTCCCGGGTCAGCTCGGTGACAGCGTGGTCCTTGCCGCGGAACGGCAGTGTCTTGCCCACGGACCGCGCGGAGGCCAGCAGGGTCAGTTTCCCCACCGGGAAGTCGCGCTTCTCGAGGGTCTCCAGCATCTCGACGCCGACCGCGCCGGTCGCGCCCACCACAGCCACATGCGGTTTCCAGTCCATAACGAGCCCGCAAGCCTATGGTGCACCGGCGGGGTGTCTAGACCCTATTTTCCGGGCCGTCTGCCGACGGTGCGGATCGCGAGGGATTGCCGGTCTATCGGTGGCGCGCCTTCGCGAGGACGGCGCCGCCGGTGATGCCGGCGTTGTCACCCAGCTTCGAGGCGATGATCTCGACGCCTCTAACGGTGCCAGGCATGGCGTAGTCGAGCGCCGTCTCGGTGATGATCGACATCATCTCATCCTCGAGGGCGTCGATGACACCGCCACCCAGCACGACGACCTCGGGGTTGAGGATGTTGATGAGGTTGGCGATGGCGATGCCGGTGAACTCGGCGGCGCTCTCGACCACCTTCTCGACCAGCTTGTCGCCCTTGCGCAGGGCCTTGCGGAGGTCGCCGCTCTTCAGTTCCGCGAGGCCATCCCCCAGCATTTCTGTCAGCACGGTCTTTTCGCCGGCCTTCACCCGCTGCTGGATCTCCCGGAAGAGGGCCGTCCGACTGGCGAGGGCCTCGAAGCAGCCATTGTTGCCGCACCCGCATTTGGGTCCGCCCACCTGCAGGACCATGTGACCCAGCTCACCGGCGGTCCCGTTGAAGCCGCGGTGGACGCGGCCATCGAGGATCAGGCCGCCGCCGATGCCGGTGCCGAGGAAGACGCCCAGGAGGTTGCGGGTCCGTCCCTTGAGCTCGACCTCGTGCACCCCGAGGGTGCAGGCGGTGCAGTCGTTCTCGACGAAGACCGGAATCTCAAGCTGCTTCTCCAGCTCCTTCCGCAGCGGGGCGTCCTTCCACTGGAGATTCGGGGCGAAGATGACCTCCCCGGTCTCGGAGTCGACCGCCCCGGGGGCCCCGATGCCGATGGCCTGGACCTGCTTGAGGCTCATGTCGGCCTCGTCGACCGCATCGCGGACGCATCGGGCGATCCGGTCGACGACTGACCCGAAGCCCCGGCTGGACTTCGTGCTCAGCTTGGCCGTCTGCAGCAGCCGGAGCTGGGGACCGAAGACACCGGCGAGGATCTTGGTTCCACCGAGATCGACACCGACGAAGAGATCGCTTTTGGAGCCGTCAGCCATGGCGTGGAGGGATGGGGTTCAGGGCGAGGTCTTTACGGGATCGGCCACGGTGGGAACCGATCCCTTCGGCGCCACAGCGCCTTCCCCCGAATACCCGCTGAACAGGGTCAGGGCAATCCCGCCAGTCCGGGCCGGCAGCGGATCGCCGCCGATGGGGCCGGTGTTGGGAAGCCGTCGCGACCGGTCGCCGCGCTTCTCCTCCACGATCGTCTGGTAGGGGGTCGAATGCTGCGAGAATTCGGCCATGACGAAGCTGCAGGCCCCGTCCTGGATCCGGAACATGGGCATCGATTTCCAGGTGCCGGACGATTCACACAATCCGCCGAGGATCTCCGACCGGCCCCCCTCAAGGGTGTCCACCAGGGTCCCGGGCCGCTCCGTCGCAAGACCGAGGATCCAGACCGTCCCGCCCCGGTTGACGATCTTGTCGCCGCCGAAGCGTTCGAACCACTGCCGGGCCCAGAGGCTCAGCCCCTTGTCGACGACCCAAGGGTGGTCGCTGGACACATTCTCGAGGAACAGCTTTCCCTTGCCCTTCCAGTCGACACTGATGCCGGAGCAGTCCCGGATCACAACCGTACGATCCGCGACCGAGCGCAGGAACACGGCACGCCCCCCGGTGACCTCGAGCTGCTCGAACCAGAGCGCTGGGGCCGCCTCTTGTCCGATCCGGAATCCACTCTGTCCCGGTGCCGCGATCAGGTTGAGCACCGCCTCGGTGCCGACGATCCGGCGCACCTTGCCCCGGATTTCAATGGGATGCCGGACGTTCCAGGTCCCGTTGGGGAGAAAGACCGTGGTCGCCCCGGAATCGATGGCCTTCTGGATCGCCTCGGAGTCGTCCTCGGAATCGCCACCTCGACCCCCGAACTGGGCCGGGCTCGCCCAGTCGGACAGCGGATCCCAGGGCGTCTCTGGGGCCTCCGCCACGGGCAGCCGCATCGTGATCTGAGGGGATGGGAAGATGTTGACCATGCCATGGGACTGGTACTCGTCGACGACCAGGCCTCTCGCCGGAGGCAGCTTGTTGGACCAGTTCTGGAGGAGGTTGGAATAGCCCGGAGCCACCACCTCGCGCATGAAGAGGAATCCACGGTTGAAGACGGCCGCCCCCCCACGTTTGGCCGGGAGCCCCTGGAGGACCGCGTCCACAAGGGTCACAAAGCCCGATTCGTCCGTGTTCTGGACGGCCGGGACCGAATTGGTGCTGCGGAGCCGACGGATCGTCACCACCTGGGCCCCGTTCCGGATGCCCTCGGACTTCTGGCCCGTGAGCTGGATGTCCTCAAGGGTCACCGAGTGGGCGGGGTTCCCGGTGCGGATCCCGGTGTCGAAACCATGGATGCGGACGTTCTTGACGAGGAGCGGGCCCAGGTCCTGTCCCGGACTCAGATCGAGTCCCACCCCGCCGGCCCCATCACCGCCCGCCAGGATGTCCACGTTCCGAAGCCCCCCCTGGCGATGGGCCACCAGCTGCAGGCCGCTCGCTCCGGGGTTTCCAATCCCGGTGTCGAGGGTGAGATCCCGGACGGCATTCCGCAGGAACCGGGTCCCTGCCCCGGTCGCCAGCATCGGACGGGGCTTGCCCGAGTCGGAGAAACCCGGCGAGTAGTCGAGAAGCCGGAGGACCGTCTTCCCCCGACCCTGCCCCTGGACGATCGTCCGCCCCTGGAGCGGGCTGCCCACGGCCGCCGGCCAGCGCAGTGTGTCGGAGATCCGGTAGACCCCCTCGGGAAGGTAGATGATCCGGTTCGTCCTGCCGTTCTCCCAGAGCGCCTGCCGCAGCGCCTCCGTGTCATCCGTGAGGCCATCCCCCTTGGCGTGGTAGGGCGACTGCCGCACGTTGATCACCCCGGCGTCCGGCGGATAGAGGACGTCGGCCCGGACCCCCGGAGCGAGGATCCAGGCCAGGCCCAGCACAAGACCGGGCAGCCCGTGGGCGAGGAAACGTTGGAGCATCGACATGGCGCATCGACACGATTCCGCAGGCTCAGCGAGGAATCCAGTGTTTTGCCGGTCCACCCGACCGCTCCGTCCGATCCACCACCGGGGGTGTCTTGCGGACCGGGGCATTCCTACCGCACGGTGTGTCCGACATGAGCCTGCTGCCCTTTGGTGATCTGCCGCGGTCCACCCCGCGCCGATTCGTCCCGGAGACCCTCGACCTCGCCCAGTGGGACCAGATCGCCCCGCTGTTCGACCGGCTCGAGGAGCGATCGAGGGACCTCGCCTCGGTGTCGGAACTGGAGGCGTGGCTCGTGGACTGCGGCGAGCTGCAGGCCGCCCTCGAGGAGGAGGGGGCCAAGCGGTACATCGCCATGACCTGCCACACGGACAGTCCGGAGGCCGAGAAGGCCTACCTGTGGTTCGTCGAGGAAATCGAGCCCCGACTCAAGCCTCGCCGCTTCGCCCTTGCCAAGGCTTACCTTGCCCAGCCCCTGCGTCCAAAGCTGCCCCTCGACCGCTACCGGGTGCTCGATCGCGACACCGACCTCCAGGTGGAGCTGTACCGGGACGAGAACGTCCCGCTGGAGACCGAGGAGGCGAAGGTCGGCAACGAATACAACAAGCTCTCCGGCTCCCTCACCGTGGAGTTCCGGGGCGAGCAGAAGACCCTGACCCAGATGGGGCGCTACCAGGAGGAACCCGATCGGCCCCTCCGCGAGGAGGCCTGGCGCCTCGTGGCCGCCCGCCGCCTCCAGGAGGCCGCCCGGTTCGAGCAGATCCTCGACCAGCTGCTGGCCCTCCGCGGTCGGATCGCCGCCAACGCCGGCCATGCCAACTACCGCGACTACGCCTTCCGTATGCGCGGTCGGTTCGACTACACCGCCGCCGACTGCGAACAGTTCCATGCCGGCATCGAGGCCGAGGTGATGCCTGTGCTCCGTCGACTGCAGACGCGTCGACGCGAACAGCTCCGGGTCCCCGCCCTGCGGCCCTGGGACGTCGCGGTCGACCCGCTGAACCGTCCCGCCCTGAAGCCCTTCACCGACACGGCCGAGATGGAGCGCGGCTCCCAGGTGATCTTCGACCGGCTGGATCCGGAGCTGGCGCGGGGATTCCAGACCATGCGGGACCTCCGCCTCCTCGACCTCGCCAACCGCAAGGGCAAGGCCCCGGGCGGCTACCAGAGCACGCTCAGCGAGTCCCGGCTTCCGTTCATTTTCATGAACGCCGTCGGACTCCAGCGCGACGTCGAGACCCTCCTCCACGAGGCCGGCCACGCCTTCCATGCCCTTGCGACCCGCGACGAACCCCTGTTCGCCTACCGCGGCGCCCCGATCGAGTTCTGCGAGGTCGCCTCCATGGCCATGGAACTCCTCGGTGCGCCGCACCTCGACGTCTTCTACTCCGAGGCCGATGCCCGTCGGGCCCGTCGGGTCCACCTCGAAGGCATCGTCGGCGTCTTCCCGTGGATCGCCACGGTCGACGCCTTCCAGCACTGGCTCTACACCCACCCGGGCCATTCCGTGACGGAACGTTCCGCGGCGTGGAACCGGCTCATGGACCGGTTCGGGGGTGACATCGACTGGTCCGGGCTCGAGCCCTCGCGCTCGAACCTCTGGCACAAGCAGCTCCACATCTTCCTCTACCCCTTCTACTACGTGGAATACGGAATCGCCCAGCTCGGTGCGCTCCAGGTGTGGTCGAACGCCGCCCACGACCACCCCCGGGCCCTCGCGGACTACAAGGCGGCCTTGGCGCTGGGCGGATCCCGTCCCCTGCCCGACCTGTTCGCGCGGGCCGGCTGCCGGTTCGACTTCAGCCGTCAGACCCTCGCCCCCCTCATGGATCGCGTGCAGCAGGCCCTAGCGGCCCTCGACTGAGCCCCATCCCGTACGAGACTCCCTCGGTCAGGCCATGACGGAAACCGATCCCAACGACTCCTGGCAGGAGGCCCCGCGGTCGAACAGCCGCTCGCTCGCGGCGTGGCTGGTCGGCATCAACGTCGCCGTGTTCCTCGCGGAGATCCTCATCCGCAAGTACACCCGGTGGCCCCTCACCACCTGGTGCGCCCTCAGCGTGCCCGGGATCCGGTCGGGATACCTCTGGCAGTTCCTCACTTACCAGTTCCTGCACGGCGGCATCCTGCATCTCGTCCTAAACTGCTGGGGCCTGTACGTGCTCGGACAGGAGATCGAGGATCGGCTCGGTCGGCTCCGGTTCCTGAAGCTGTACCTCTTCAGCGGCATCGTGGGCGGGCTGGTCCAGGTGACCTGTGCCCTCCTGGCCCCCAACCTTTTCGGCTCCGCGGTGGTGGGCGCCTCGGCGGGTGTGTTCGGACTCGTCGCCGCCTACGCCGCCCTCTTCCCGGAACGCCAGCTCACCCTGCTGCTGTTCTTCGTGATCCCGGTGACGCTGCGCGCCAAGACCATGCTCCTGTGGGGTGTGATCCTCGCCCTCGCCGGAGCCCTGTTCCCATTCGACCACGTCGCCCATGCCGCCCACCTCGGGGGCATGCTGGGAGGATTGCTCTACCTCAACCTGATGCGGGGCAAGTCCCCCCGGGCATAGGTCCACGCCTCCCGGATCGGACAGGTTGAACCATGACCCCGAACCCCGTCGACCCCACCCCGCTCGGCACCACCGGCACCACCCTGGTGCTGTTCGACGGCACCTGCGCCCTGTGCGACGGATTCGTGCGCTTCGTGATCGCGAGGGATCCGGACGGACGCTTCCGGTTCGCACCGCTCCAGGGGGATACCGGACGCCGCGCCTGCGCGGCTGCGGGACTGACCGAACCCGGGGGAGCGGGTCCCGATACGGTCGTGGTCCTGGAGGACGGAGTGGCCCGGGTGCGTTCGGACGCGGTGCTGGCGATTGCGGCACGGCTTCCGTTCCCGTGGCCGATCCTCACCGTGGGCAGGTGGGCACCCCGGTCCCTGCGCGATGCGCTTTACCGCTGGGTGGCGCGACACCGGCATCACTGGTTCGGACGCTCCTCCGCGTGCCCTGTTCCGGATCCGGGGATCCGTGGACGTTTCCTTGAGTAAACCCGCGGTCCCGACGGCTCAGCGATGGGCTCACGCCGCTTGCCCCACCGGGGACCCCGGGTACCCTGAGCGCCTGATGAGTTTTGTCGCCGAGTTTGATGCACTGCCCTTTCCCCGACTGCTCCAGGAGGCCCGTGAGGCCACTCCGGATCGGGTGGACCGCATCCTCGCCCGCGGGCCCGAGACCCTGTCGGACTTCGCGGCCCTGCTCTCGCCCGCCGCCGGACGCTCTCTCGAGACCCTGTGCCGCCGGTCCCAGCAGCTCACCCGGCAGCGGTTCGGACGGGTCATCCGCTTGTTCGCCCCGCTCTACCTGAGCAACGAGTGCATCAACAACTGCGCGTACTGCGGCTTCTCGCGCGACAACCCCATCCTGCGGGTCACGCTGGGGGTTGATGAAGTCGTCCGTGAGGCCCGGGCCCTCGCCGGACAGGGGTTCCGGAACATCCTGCTCGTCGCCGGGGAACATCCGAAGTTCGTCTCCAACGGTTACCTGGAGCAGTGCACCGCCGCCCTGCACGGGTTCATCCCGTCGCTCTCGCTCGAGGTCGGGCCCATGGAGACCCCCGAGTATGAGCCGCTGGTGAAGGCCGGGTCCGAGGGACTGGTGGTCTACCAGGAGACCTACGACCGCACCGCCTACGCCGAACTCCACACCGCGGGACCAAAGCGGAACTTCGACTGGCGCCTGGCCTGCCCGGAGCGCGCCTATGCCGCCGGATTCCGGCGCATCGGCATCGGGGCCCTGCACGGTCTGGCCGACTGGCGATACGAGGCACTTGCGACCGCGGCCCACGCGGCCTGGCTGCTGCGGCACTGCTGGAAGGCCATGCTGACGATCTCCCTGCCCCGGCTCCGCCCCTGTGCCGGTTCGTTCGAGCCCCGCACCCACCTTGGCGACCGGGATCTCGTCCAGCTCATCGCCGCACTCCGCCTGTTCCTGCCCGATGTCGGACTGGTGCTGTCGACGCGCGAACCCGCCCACCTTCGTGACGGCCTCTTCCCGCTCGGCATCACCCACGCCAGCGCGGGCAGCCACACGGAGCCCGGGGGGTACACCGGTGCCGGACACCAGAACATCCACCAGACCGTGAAGGGCCGCGTGGTCGCCCTCGACCCCGAGGGCTTGGCGGGACGCCGTGCTCCCGGACGCTCCACCGCGGCCACCGGACAGTTCGACATCGCCGACGACCGTTCCCCGGAGCAGATCGCCTCCCTGCTGCGCCGACTCGGCTACGAGCCCGTCTGGAAGGATTGGGACACCGTCCTGAGCGCCTGACTCCGGACCCCCGGCACGTCCCGGCAGGGAAACCGCTCAGCCCGCGGCACGGAGGTGTGAGGCCACGTCGCGGATGATCGTGTCGAGATCCCGCGTCGGCCGATACCCGGTGAGCCTCTCGAGCCTGGCCAGCGACGGCCGACGATGCCGCATGTCCTCGAACCCCGGGGCGTAGGCCTGCTCATAGGGCACGCACTCGATCGGGGACGATGAGCCTATAAGGCTTCGGACCCGTTCGGCGAGGTCGCGGATGGTGATCGGCTGGTTGTTGCCGACGTTGACCACCTCGCCGCGGGTCGACGGACGCTGCTCGAGACCCCGCAGGGCCTCGAGGACGTCCTGGACGTGACAGAAGCAGCGCGACTGTCCGCCGTCGCCGTGGACGCGGATCGGCTGGTTGAGGAGCGCGGACTGGACGAACCGCGGCAGGACCATCCCGTAGCGTCCGGTCTGGCGCGGCCCCACGGTGTTGAAGAGCCGGACCACCGTCACCGGCACCCCGCGTTCCCGCATGTAGGCCAGCGCCAGGAACTCATCCATCAGCTTGGAACAGGCATAGCCCCAGCGACCCAGGTGGGGCGGACCGATCAGCAGGTCGTCCGTCTCCGAAAACTCCGAACGCGGACTCTTCCCGTAGACCTCCGAGCTCGACGTGATCAGCACCGGCACGCCCCCCGCCGCCGCGGCCCGGAGGACGACCGTGGTCTCGTCGAGATTGGTCTCGATGGTGCGGATCGGGGAGTTGACCACGAGTTCCACCCCGACCGCCGCGGCCAGGTGGTAGACGAAGCCGCATTCGGCCACGAGAGCCACAAGGTCGGAATGGTCCGAGACCCGGCCCGGAAGGATCCGCAGTCGACTGTGTCCCTCCACCGCCTGGAGGTTCGCGCGGTCGCCCGTCGAGAAGTCGTCGAGGACCACGACGGATTCGCCGTCGGCGAGGAGTCGTTCGACCAGATGGGAGCCGATGAAGCCCGCCCCGCCGGTGACCAGGATCGGATTGCGCACCCGGGGAGTCTGGCGGAGACCCCGCGGGGGGAAAAGGGGAAGAGAGGAACAGGAGCAACGGCGAGCGGGGATCGAAACGCCCACACCTCCCCGGCGGATGGGAGGGCCCGGGGGAGGTCTTGGAAGGGCTGTAAGCCGAATTCTGTGTCCGTCGGTGTGACCCGACGGCCGAGCATCATTCCTCTCTGCGACCGGTACCCGGGACCCGTCCACTCGCGTGGCCACGACGCGGGCCGCGTCTGGGTCCCCTATTTGGCCTTGCTCCCGGGGAGGTTTTCCGTGCCCCGGTGCTCACACACCGGGCGGTGGGCTCTTACCCCGCCTTTTCACCCTTACCGGAGCCTTGCGACCCCGGCGGTTCATTCTCTGTGGCACTGTCTGTCGCGACGGACTTGGGTCCGCCGCGCCCGCGGTCAGGCCGCCCTTTACCGGCTCTCGCCGGCTGCGGACGGTTTCCGCGGCCCCGTGCCCTGAGGAGTTCGGACTTTCCTCCAGTGGCTTGCGCCACCAGCGATGCCCCGCCCTTCCAAGACCGGCGGAGGCTAGGTCACACCCGGCAAATGGGAAGATCCAATGTCCCAGATCCGACGTACCAGCGCCGGAGGCCCGGCACCGCAACCGCGGTGCCGCCAGGATCATGGCTGCCGGACGCCACCCAGATAGACACGCTGGATCTTGAGCGATCCCAGTTCGGCGGGATCCACCCGCCGCGGGTTCCGATCCAGGACGATGAGGTCCGCGTACTTACCCACCTCGAGAGTGCCCACCCGATCGTCCAGGAACACCTGGTACGCCGCATCGAGCGTCATCGCCTGGAGCGCGTCGTTGATCGAGATCCGCTGCTTCGGACCGAGCACCTTTCCGTCGTGCTGCTGCGGGATCCGGGTGACCGCGTTCATGAGGTAGCGGAGAGGATCGACGCTCGTGACCGTTGAATCACTGTGGAACGAGTATCGGACCCCCAGACGCTTGAGGTCCCCGGCCGGATCGATCCGCGCGGCCCGGTCCGCACCGAGGATCGCCCGCTGGAAGACCGATCCCCAGAAGTAGACGTGCCCGATGGTCATGCTGACGCTGGCTCCAAGGTCCCGGACCCGTTCGAGCTGGGCGGGTGTGGTGACGGTGAAATGTTCGATGCGCAGCCGTCGCGAGGCCTTGTCCGCCGTGTTGGCCAGCAGGCTTCCGTAGACCTCCAGCGTCTGGTCGATCGCCCGGTCCCCGTTGGCATGGGTCGCGATCTGCCATCCGGCATCGTAATAGGGACGGAGCTTGCCGATCAGATCCTGCGTCTCCGGCCAGTCGAGTGCCCCGCGATTGGTGGTCCCGACATAGGGGATGCCCACTGCGGCAGTGTAGCCCTGGGTGGAGCCGTCGGCGGTCACCTTGATGCCGACGAACCCGACCTTGTCATCCCCCTCGAAGGGACGCACCGGGGGCATCTTTCCGAGCAGGGCCAGGTAGGCGAGGTAGCAGCGGACCCGGACCGGTGACTCGGCCGCCAGGGATTTCAGGAGGGCGATTTCGGTGTCGAGACCGAGGGCCAGGCCTGTGTTGAGGTCACCGGCGGTGGTCACGCCTTTGGCCGACATGTTCCGAAGGGTCTGCAGGAAGGCGGCCCGGATGTCCGCGGGCTTCGGAGGCGGGATCTTCGAGAAGAACGGCACGAACGACGACGGCTCGAAGAGCTGGCCCGTCAGCCGTCCCTGGCTGTCCCGTCCATACCGGCCGCTCGGCGGATCCGGGGTCTTGTCGGTGAGGCCCGCCAGCTCGATGGCCTTGTGGTTCACGTAGCCGATGTGGCCCGAGGCGTTCAGGACGAAGATAGGGACCTCCTTGGAGATCGCATCCAGTTCCTCGGCGTTGAGTTCGGCGAACAGCGGCGTGGTGCGCGAGGGGTCGAAGGAATTGGCCAGTAGCCAGCCGCCAGCCGGGATCTTCGGCACCGCGGCAGCGATCGCCTCCTTCACCTCGGCGACCGACATCCCTCCCGGCTTCTCGGAGCCGACTTGGACCATTCCGAGGTTGATGGCGGTGAGGTTGATGTGGACATGCGGTTCCACAAATCCCGGCATGAGCGTCGCCCCCTTGAGGTCGACGACCTCGGTGTTGGTGCCTTGGAACCGTCGAACCGTCTTTGCGTCACCCACCGCGACGATCCGTCCGCCACGAACCGCCAACCCCGCGGCCTCACCCCGGGGGCGGATGGTCAGGACCGGGCCGTTGATGAAGAGGGTATCGGCCGGGGTGACCTCGACGGCCCGGACCGGAAGAAGGGCCAGGCCCACTAAGGTAAGCAGGAGAGAACAGAGGTTTCGGGAGCAATTCATAACGATGGACCGGTCGATGCCAGACGCTGAGCCATGGACTGAAGCACGACAAGCGACCTCCGCGATGAGTCCGCGACAGGTCAGTCGGACTCCAGTCGGGGACAATGCGCGGCGAAGCTCCGGCCCCCGGACAGCACCCGTCGGCCCGGTCGACGCATACGGTCGACGTGGATCCCAGCCTCCCCGGTTCACCCGACGTCCTGCCGACGATGGACCCAGCGTTCCAC
Organism: Verrucomicrobiales bacterium; assembly: GCA_005801385.1. Classification (GTDB taxonomy): domain Bacteria; phylum Verrucomicrobiota; class Verrucomicrobiia; order Limisphaerales; family UBA9464; genus UBA9464. The sequence goes on from SYEM01000245.1 coordinate 22,756, forward strand.
CCACACCCCGCCGTGCAGCACACACAGCGCGAGGGCCATCACAGCCAATGCCAACCCCCAGAACCCGACGCCACAGGCAACACCCAAGGTCGCGGAGATCCAGATGCTGGCCGCGGTGGTCAGCCCCTGGATGTGGGCGTCGTTCGACCCTCGGACGATGGCACCGCCGCCGAGAAATCCGACCCCGGTGAGCACGCCCTGGACCACGCGGCTGACCGCGTTGACGTCTGGGGTCCCGCCGGCGCTTCCGAGTCCGGCCATCACGAGCGTCGCGGTGGCGCACCCCAACGCCACGAGGGCCTGGGTCCGAAGCCCGGCGGCCTTGTGCCGCAGCTCCCGGTTCAATCCGATCAAGGCACCGACGAGCGTCGTGGTCCCGAGACGGAGGAGCATCTCCACGGCGGGGAGATCGATCTTGGGGGTCTGGGGTAACGTCATGTGCGGAAGAATGTCGTGGTCCAGTCACGGTTAGCAACGGGTGCGGCTCGGGTGCGGCTCGGGCGTGAGTGCGGATGACCGCTGAAGCGCCACGGAGCGCGACACGACGCCGGGTTCCGGTCTGTCGGATGTCCCGGGCTTGCCCGTGTCGTGGTCCCGACCGTAGCGTGCCGCGACGGCAGGGGCGGGACGTTCCGACGGACCCGGATCACCTCCTGCGCCATCCTGGGCCGCTGTGGCGAAATGGCAGACGCAGGGGACTTAAAATCCCCAGACCGCAAGGTCGTGCGGGTTCAAGTCCCGCCAGCGGCACCAGGGGGCTAAATACATTGTAGTGATAGATGTTTAAGCAGATTCTACTCAGCTCAAGTGGGTCAAACTAAGACACAAAACTAAGACTCCAATCGGGGAAGTCTGACCACGTCCCCCCTTGTCGGAGAAGTATCCAGTGAGCAGCCTCGGACATGGCAAAGCAGGTTGGCAATACGCCGAAGCGCTCAGGTCCAAGCCGACGGGGGAAGCCGGTTTCGACCATAATCGCCGCAGGAACTTTTACCGGACACGCCCCTTTCATTGAGTCAGCCATTGAGATCGCCGAGATCAGTCACAAAAACTTCCCGCACCTCTTGGAACCGGCGAAGAACCTGATCAGCCTACTGTGGAGGGGACTCGACCGAGACGCATTGGCAGTCCCTGAGCAGGATGTGGATGACGGGCTTGTGCACTTCAGCCAAGTGGGTCTCAGCCGAGCAACCCTTCATTTCATTCCAGAAAAGTCCGGATTCTGGGCCTACCTTAGCCAGCAGACTGAGCTGGTCTTTGAGCTCTGTGCCCGGGTCCAGAGATGGAAGAGCCTCAAGGGTCCCGCTGTTGGTGAAAGGACAAAGCTCCTTCGCTTCATGCTGATGAATTCGGCGATTCTCATGCCGAACGGCGTCCCCGCTTTCGTTCACTCCGGCATCACCCTCGCTGGTCCCAACAATAAAACCACAGTCGCGCCACTCGCTTCGTCCGAGGAGATCCTTCGGGAGTTTTATCAAAAAACCGGCACCAAGGCGGGTAGCCACCAACTTATCGCCGAGGTACGCCACCATAAGATCAGGAACCGGAAATACCGCAAGTCGCTGGAGAAGCGGACCAAGAAACTAGGAATAAATTGCTGAGGGGCCTTTCACAGCAATTTGAAGGTCGGCCGTCGTCGCTAACGTGCAGGAATGTCGAACAACACTGCTGATACACCTCAAGCTCGGCGCACGAAAAATCACGACGCACAGATCAACAACCTTCTGCAGGATCGGGACGGGGGTATCCCCATCTGGATTCGTTCACCCAAGGGACGGCCGGAACACTACACGGGCCTCAGTCGGGCAAAGCTCTACGAGTTGGCTGGCGAGGGGCTGATCCGCTCGGTGTCTCTCCGTAAGCCGGGCGAGGTGAAGGGCACTCGTCTCTTCAACCTCCAATCGATCCTGCGCTACATCGAGGGTCAGGAGACCCGTAACTCCAGCAAAGGGGTGGCCCATGTCTAAAGCAACCTCTCTCAGGGAAGCCATTGAGGCTGCCAAGGTCGGCAAAACCTCATCGATCCGATGCCCTGCCCACGAGGACAAGAGCCCGAGCCTTTCAATAAGGCCACCATCCACTGACGGATGGATACGGGTTCACTGCTTTGCGGGCTGCGATCGGCACGATGTCCTCACCGCTGGAGGGGTTGAACTCCACGAACTAG
>SYEM01000027.1 GCA_005801385.1 Verrucomicrobiales bacterium
GCAGGGCCCGCGGATGGAGGCGTCCGACTCGACCGGCTACCGCTGGTGATTTCGACGCAGGACTGGACAGTACGTGAGAGGGGGCTCTGCCAGAGGGCGGCGCTGCTCGACCGCCTCCTACAGGATGTCTACGGCCCACAGGAATCGATCCAGTCGGGCTGGCTGCCGGCGGGGGTCGTCTATGCCAACCCACGGTTCCGACGCTCGGTCCATGGGTGGACAGGAACCGGGGGGCCGCTCCTCCGGTTCCATGCCACGGACCTGGTCCGGAACCCCGACGGCATCTGGAACGTGGTCGCGGACCGTACCGGAATCCCCGGGGGACTGGGGCTCGCGCTGATGGGACTGGTCGAGTCGGCCCGGGCCCTTCGGGGTGTGCTCGACGGACTGGGAAGCCAAGCTGCGCTGGGTTTCGCCGCGGCGCTGGGTCGGGCCTGGGACACAGGGCCGGGGCCGGGGCTGGGGCGGGCCCTGCTGGTCCCCGAGGGAACCCACGACGAGGCGGATCTTGGATGGATGGCCCGAGGCGTGTCCTGCGGGGTCGTGGACGATGGTGACCTGAGGGTCCGGGGGGACCATCTGCATCGGAGGACCCCCTCGGGGCTCGAACGCATCGAGCTGCTGATCCAGGCCCGGCATCGCAACGGCGACGGAGGCATGGGTGGAACCCGGGACCCGGGTCGCATCGATCTGTCCGACAGCATGACCCACGCGACCCTTCAACGGATCAATCCTCCGGGGGTGGACCTCGTGGAGAGTCCCGCCTGGACCCCCTTCCTACCCCGTCTCTGCCAGCACCTGCTGGGAGAGGACCTCCGGCTCAGGTCGTTCCCGACCTGGTGGTGTGGTGACCGCCAATCGCTGCGACAGGTCGAGGACAACCTCGGCCGGCTGGAGGTGGAGTCGGTGCATGCAGGGCGGACGGGATTCCTCGGACCCCGCCACCCCCTCGGATCCGACGACGAGGTCCGGATCCGTCGCCACATCAACCTGCGGCCCGAATGCTGGGTGGCCCGTGAACCGATCCAACCCGCCCACGCGCCCTGGTCGACCTCGGACGGGCCCCTCGGCCAGCCGACCGTGCTGCGGATGTTCGCCGTCGCGACCTCGACTGGCTGGCGGGTCCTGCCCGGAGGCCTCGCCCATGTCTACGGACCCGGGTCGATGCGGGATCCGGCACACTCCGGAACACCTCCGGTCAAGACCGTCTGGATCGACACCGGAACCGGTCCTGGAGGCGCTTCGACTCCGGAGACGCGGACCCGGTTCCATCGACCGCGACGCGAGCCGCCGCTCTCCCTCGGCATGGCGGACCGGTTGGTGCGGCTGGGACGCACCTGGTCGCGATGCGATCACGGATGCCGCTGCATCGAAGTGATCCTCGTCCGGTCACGGGATGGGGTGACCCCGGTCCGGGATCCCGTGGTTCGGATCCTGTCGACGCACCTGCTCCGGCATCTGGGCCTCCATGGCGAGGATCCCCTTGGAGAACGGGGCTCCGGTGCCGGCCTGCGGGAGGCGCGTCCAACGACGGGGATCCCTCCGGACTGGTTCCAGACCCTGTGCGATCCGTTGATCGATCAGATCGGGCCATGCCAGCCCCACCTTCCGCCCGGACTCCGGGATCGGGTCGAACGCCTCCGGCGTCAGCTCCACCAGATCCTTGAATCCACCGGTCGGGAAGGGCTCGAGGACCTTCCGGTGCTGCTCGAGGCTCTCCAGGGTCTGTTGCTCACGGGCTTCGACGAGGATGATGCCGGACGCTTCCTAGCCCTGGGGTGGCACTGGGACCAGACGCTCCATGCCGGGACCCTCCTGATGGATTTTCTGTCGAGACCCTCACATCCGCTGCCTGGGCTCGGGTGGGCCGTGGACTCGATCCTGGGGATCGGAACGTCGCGACCCCATCGGTCGGTCTTGGCCGGCATGGACAATGGCGGCATTGTGGACCGGGTCTGGGATCCGAGCGAGCCCGGTTCGCTGCTGCAACGGCTGATCCGGATCCGGAACACGCTGGACCAGGTCCAGGGCCACAGCCCGGGCCTGTTCCTGAACCGGTCCCGACAAGGCCTCACCGAGGCGGTGATCGAGGCCGAGCGCGCGGGGAACGATCCACTCGGCGCCTTCTCCTGCTCGGAGGAGGTCCTGCGACGGATCGTCCTCCGGATCCGACACGCCCACGAGCACTTCTGCGAGGACTTCAACGACCCGCCATTCTGACCCCATGCCTCCTCAAATCCGACACACCGTCCATCGCCTGATTCTCGAGGCCCCGGGCTTCCGACGCGGCAACACCATCGGGATCCGTCTGACCCCGAGAAACCTCCGCGACCAGCAGCGGCTGGGCTTCCGGCTCCGCGTGGATCCCTCCCCCGCCCGGATCCGCGGCGGAGTCGACTTCGGCGGGAACCGGTCGTGTCGGCTCGCATTCACTGGAGGCGTCGACCGGATCGAGTGCGAGGCAGAGACCTGGATCCAACCCGGTCCGGGCACCTCCCTGCTGCCGGCCCTCTCTCCACCCTGGGAATCGGTCACCGCTCTCTTCTCCGGATTCGCCGCACCGCGATGGACCGAGGTCCAGCAGCACCTCTATGCCTCGCCCTGGGTGCGTCCCTCGACCCGATGGGCCGACTACGCCCGCACCAGCTTCATCCCAGGCATCCCGGTGCTGTTCGGTGCCCTTGACCTGGTCCGACGCGTGTCGCGGGACTTCCGGCACCAGCCCGGACTGGATGGATTGCCGACACCCCTCGAGGGACTCTGGAAGGACCGCATGGGCGGGTGCGAGGACCTCGCCCACGTGGTCCTGGCCTGCCTCCGGTCCGTCGGTCTCCCGGCCCGGATGGTGTCGGGCTACCGGACGGCAGACGGCACCGGGAATGCCTACCACACCTGGGCTTCCGTGTTCTGTCCGGTCACCGGATGGTTCAATCTCGATCCCCGGACAGGCGCTGGAGTCGAACACGGCGCCGTGGTCCTGAACCAGGGACGTGATTTCTCGGATGCCGGTCCGACGGACTGGCCGCCGCACCTGATGTCCTGCGGCCTCTCGGTGATGGAGGAGGTCGATGGGATGCCGTCCACGCCCGAGCCCGGAGTCCGCGATCCAGCGATCCTATGGGACCCGGAGTCCGCCTTTCCATGGCAGCACGAACGGTCCCTCGAGCTGCAGCATCCCCCAGGCTGAAACTGGCCAGTTCCGGCGACAGGTCAGCGTCCGAGCCGATGACCCTGACGGATCTTCGGGGCCGTTCCCGGGGGCGGATATCCCTTCGTGGCATCATCCAGGACAAGGACCCAGTCGAGCATCTCGCCCGGCGAGGGCGGGATGAACTCTCGTTCGCCGGTGTTCGGGAACGGACCCCGACCCACCCTGTGTGAGGATCCATCACGGGGATTAAACCACCATGCCCGCACCTTCGGACCCCGGATCACCTCCATGCGGACCCGGAACGGACGTCCCACCGGCGCGTACACCATCGCGAACGTACCCGCGACATCGCGGGTCCCCACAAACCGGTAGCGTCCGGCACCCGGCACACTCGTCGGCACCCGATCCACCACCACGATCCCGTCGTCCGGCACCCGTTCGAGGAAGGGACGTGACTCGATGAGGGCCCGACCATGACGCATCTGGGCGGCCCCGGGCTGCAGGAGGGCCTCGGCCCAGGGCAGGAGCGGCTGGTTCACGGGTTCGCGTCCGGGGGCCCACATCTGCCACACGGAGTGGTGCCCATACGTATGCCCGAACGCCCCGCCGAACAGATCCCAATACAGCGGACGCCGGACATCGCTGGCGATGCTGTGCCCGAACTTCCTGGCGTCGAACCCAACCGGGTGGTCCTCGTAGATCGGCTCACCATCGATCACCGGCTTCACCGGCGTGTGGTCATAGTCGTCCCTCGTCCGATCATATCTCCCGGTGAACTCGGCGTTGTGCCCGTTCTGCCGCATGTGGAAGTCGATCCCAGGCTCGTCACCCAGCACCTGCAGGGACCCGGTCCCACCCGTGGGATGGAAGGTGACCAAGTGGCTCCCTCCGTCGCCTCGACGCAGGCCAGTGTGCATCGCCCTCAGGATCGCTCGCTGGCCCTCCGCTCGGGCAGGGTCGATGGGACGGTCCCCGCCCAGGATCCAGACGACGCCGGCATTCCGGTAGCGTCGTCCCAGCCATTCCCCGTAGATCTCCGCATTCGCGGGTGTGAAGACCTCCGGCCCAACACCCCACGCCTTGTTCCACTTGTCACCCCAGGTGGGCAGAAACCCCACGTAGAGCCCCAGCGCATTGGCCCGGTTCACGATCCAGTCGACATGCCGAAAATACTCCTCGTTGGGACGCGAGGGATCGAGGTCGTGGAGCGGTCGATGCCCGTAAGCGTTGGGGACCTGGAGGCCGTCCAGCTCGGCGAGCGCGACGGCCTGGATGACATTGAACCCGAGCGCCGCGCGGTTGGAGAGGTACAGCTCGGCCTCCTCGCGGTTGAGGCGATGGAACAGTTCCCAGGCGGTGTCCCCCAGCCAGAGGAAGGGCCGCCCCTGGTCCGTCACGAGGAACCGGCCGTTGGGACTGACCTGGAGGCGGGGCAGGACCTCCGAGGCGCGGACCCGCGAACACGGTGTCGACGGCAGGAGGACAGCGAGCAAACCCAGGAGGAGAGGACGAATCCAGGAGGAGGACATGGTGGACGGGATGGAACGATGCTACGGAGGTCAATTGACGCCGACCATCCCGGAACGTTCCGCAGGGCCCCTTGCAAGGGCGGCACCTCCGCCGAGGCCAATCCCGGGAGGAGACTACCGTGGCGGACACAGGGCGGGACGGAAGCCCAGCACGTCGACGGTGACATCGGGCTCACCCGAGTTCCGGCTGGCGGACCGGCACTTGCGCGGACCCAGGCTCCACGATCCCCCACGTCCGACCCGGCCGGTCCCGGACTCCGGGCCGGTTGGATCCAGCTGGGCTGTGGACGGATAGTCCGCCTGCCAGTCGAGGCACCATTCGAACACATTGCCGACGGTGTCATGGAGTCCCCAGTCGCTCGGCGCCTTGCCCCGGACGGGATGGCTACGGTTTCCTGAGTTTCCCTCGTGCCAGGCGATCGCGTCGAGATCCCCATGCCTCGCACCGACGGTTCCCGCCCGTGCCGCGTCTTCCCATTCGGCCTCGGTCGGCAGACGCCACACCCATCCCGTCGGTAATTTCCCCTCCCTCCGTTGCAGCTCTGTCAACCGTCGGCAGAACTCCATCGCATCCTTCCAGCTGACCTGCTCCACCGGGAGATCCGGACCTTGGAACCGGGAGGGATTGCTTGCCCCGACGCTGGACGGCTCCCGTTCCGATCCGTTCCAGATCCCGCACGGCCAAGCCCTCGGAAGCCATCGACCGAAGCTCCTTCTCAAGGCCGCCGAGCAGCTTCCGGCCGGCAAGGTCAGCACCCACTGGCTTGAGCAGTGGTGCAGCGACTCTCGCAAGATCCTCCTCCGTGACCACGTGGATCCCGACCAAGGCGAGCTTCAGTCCCCCACCCTCCGGCGTGACCAGAAACACCTGACCCGATCGTTCCGACCGATCCGAACAGCCCACGAGGAACATCAGCAGGAGCAGCACAAACCCGCCTGCGTCCTGTCGGTCGAGTCGAAACGGCATGGGCAACGATTGGCAACCGACGGGGTTCCCTCAACCTCCAAGTCGCGTTTCGATCGGACGACCCGAAACCGTTTTCCGACGGGGACTTGACGCCTGCGCCGATTCCATCGAGACCTTGGCCATGAAACTGACATGGAGGGACTCGGACGAGGTCGCGTGGGCTCTGGCGGACAAATTCCCGGACCAGGATCCCCTGCGGTTGAGCTTCCCGAAGCTGCACAAGATGGTCCTGGAGCTGGAGGACTTCAGCGACGCACCGGACGGGTCGAACGAGAAGATCCTCGAGGCCATCCAGATGGCGTGGTTCGAGGAAAAACAGTAATCCGATGCCCAAGATTCCCGTCAGCCCCTCGACACTTCCTCCCGCCCTCGGGCCCTATACCCACGGGATCAAGGCGGGCGGTCTTCTGTTCTGCTCCGGCCAGGTCCCGATCGATCCCGCCCATCCCGGCGGACCGGTTCCGTCGGACATCCGGGATCAGACCCGACGGGTTCTCGAAAACGTCCGTCTGCTGCTCGCCGCCGAGGGACTGGGGTTTGGGAACGTGGTGAAGTCGACGGTCTTCATGACGAACCTCGCCGAGTTCGCCGGGATGAACGAAATCTACGCGGAATATTTTCCGAAGCCCTTCCCGGCACGCTCGACCGTCCAGGTCTCCGCCCTGCCCCGCGGGGCTGCGGTGGAGATCGAGGTCATCGCGCAGATCGAGGCCTGACAACGGAACGGCACTGGTGGATGGGCCCGTGCACTGGGCCACCGGGTGCCCCCAGGCACCCAGATTCCCCAGGCCTCACCCGCGCCCAGTGATGCAGGACACTGCATCACCCTCCTTCCACCTCCACTCGTCTCGGTCCGGCCCCCGCTAGTTCTTCACGGACGTCCGCTCCGACAGCCAGATCATGTCCTTGTTGTTTGGGGAGGCCACGTTGAGCGGCATGTCGTAGAATTTCACTCCGACCACCGTCCGCCCATCGATCCACTTGCGGATCTCGGCGTGTCCATCGGCGAAGGAGATCCCGGCCGCCTTGTTGTGGTAGGAGGCCGGGTAGTCGACGATCCTAGCCTGGGTGGGGTTCTCGACCATCGTGTTCGCGAAGCCGCCGGCGTTGATGCTGTCGGGATGCTCATCGAGGAGCACCCAGAGCCGGCTCGGCCCCACGGCCGCGAGGTCGGAGTTCTTGTAGAAGGTCTTGTAGTTTCTCTGGTTGGACACCATTGAACCCCCGGGCGGCAGCCACTCGCCAGGCCCTCCCATGGCTTGGCTCATGCCCATGCTGCGGACGCGGGGGAACTTCTTGGAGCCCAGCTTCACCTGGCTGACGTCGGCCGGGCACTTGAAGACGGCCGGCGTCCCCAGGTACGGGGCGAACTTCGAAAACTTCACGTCCATGATCATCTGGAGGTTTGTGTTGTCGCTCGGGAACGGTCCGGGCCATCCCAGCCAACCTCCGACCCACTGGTAGGGCTCGTCCCGGGAATTGCCCGGGGCGGTGAGCCGGTCGTTGTGGTCGTTGGGATACATGATGTGCGCCAGCTGGAGCTGCTTGAGGTTGCTCATGCAGGCGATGCCCTGCGCCTTGGTCTTCGCCTTGCCGAGGGCCGGCAGGAGCATGCCGGCAAGAATCGCGATGATCGCGATGACCACGAGCAGTTCAATGAGCGTGAAGGCATGACGCTCGGACTGGGGACTCAGGGAGGGTCGCATGACGCAGAGTGGCAACGGTGGTTTTCGTTCGGAACGCCCCGAAGAATAGGCACGACCGATCGCCGACCAAGGAGTTTTGCGAAGGCCTGGACTACGCGCACTTCTCGTTCCTGAGAAGGCACGTGAGGTGCTCGCCTTCCTCCCATCGACGTTTCGGTTGGCCCAGGCGTGTTCGTTCCACCAGATCATGCCCGGTGCCCTTGACGTTATCGCCCTGCAGGATTTCAAAACCATGAACCAAGCCCCGAGCAAAAGAACCGCCGGCCCCTCTCCGATCCGGCCCCTCCCCGGATCCTGGTCCGTTTTCCGGGACCGGACCGTCCGGCAATCCTGGCGGATCTGGATCGGGTCGTTCCGACTGGCGCTGGTAGCTCTGCTTCCCGCCTCCGCGGAGCGGATCTCCTGGGGGTCCCTGCCCGGACAGGACCACGTCACGAGTCTGGGACAGCCGCTCAATGCCGGCTTCCAGTTCGAACTCGGTGGCTTCGCCGAGGGATTCGTGCCGACGGCACAGAACACCGCCGACTGGTCGCGCCACTGGATTCCTGTCCAGCGGACGCGCTTCAACCCGGACACCCGTTGGTTTACCGCACTCGTCGGCGTTCCGACCCAGAACCCACCTCTGGCGTCGGGCGACCCGGTCTACGTCTGGGGATTCAGCGGTACCGAATCCGCGGGTGAATGGACCCTGTTCCGATCCGAACGATGGGTGTGGCCCAAGTCAAACCCCGCCAACCCGATCCCGCTTCAGTGGTTCGCCAAGGACGCCGCCCAGATTGTGCTCGGTTCGATCCGCGTCACTGAGGGACAGCTCCGTCTGACGACCGCATCGGTCACCGGCAGCCTGCCCCCCATCACCACCTGGACGCAGTGGCTCGCGGAATCCATCGAACACGGTGGTCGAACCACGACGTCGGAGGATCCCATCGACTTTGTCCTCGGGCGCGATCCGTCGATGGCCCGGGCTGCCGCACCCACGCGGTGGCTGCAGCCGTCCCTGCAGACCCGGTCCGGCCAGGAATTCCTGGAGATCCGGGTACCACGTCGCCGGGATCGTCCCGTCCGCTGGCGCATCGAGGTGTCCGACGACTGCCATTCATGGCGTCCCGCCTCGATGGACTGCGAGGTCGTGGACGACGGGCCCGAGGCATTCGTGGTCCGACAGACCGCTCCGACCTCCGTACCAAGCTGTCCCCGGTTCCTCCGGGTGATTCCGGAGCCCGTGCGCTGAGGCCCCATCGCCCTGGGCTTCTTTCATAGGCAAGGCTTGACGGTCCGGTCCTCTGTGTTTGCATCGACTCCGTCATGAGAATCCTTCTGTCCGCACTCCTCGCCGTGGCCGCGTTCTCGGCGGCAGGCTGCTATTCCACCGAGACCGGGTCCAAGCGCTTCGGCATGCCCTTTGCCCAGGACAAGGTCGAGAGCCGCTACCAGCGATCCGTCGCGCAGGTATTCAAGGCCGCAAAGGACGTGCTGGCCTACAACGGGACGATCACCGGGGAGAACCTGATCGACAACACCCTGACCGCGAAGGTGGACAATAAGTCGGTCTGGTTCCGGGTCGACGAGATCGAGACCGGCGTGGCCCGCACGTTCGTGCAGGTCCGGACCCGTGCGGGCGGCACCGACATCCTGCTGGCCGCGGAGCTCGACAAGCAGATCGCGGTGAAACTGACCCAGACCCGCTGAGGAACCCGGGGTTCCCGGATCCAGCGCACCAAAGGCCGGTTCCTGCCGGCCTTTTCCTTTTCCCACACTGGCACTGCGCCCGTTCTCCGGTACGGTCCCCCCGTGCTTGCCGCCATCACTCCCTGGCACTGGCTCGGCTTCGTCGGGTTCGTCCTCTTGGCCCTCGCTCTGGACCTGGGCGTCCTGAACCGCGAGAGCCGCGAGGTCCGGTTCCAGGAGGCCCTGGGATGGACCGCCGTCTGGGCCGCCTCGGCTGTCGCCTTCGCCCTGGTGGGCGCCCCTCGCCTGATCACCGGCTGGACCGCCGAGCAGTCCACCACCTTCCTCACCGGCTACGTAGTGGAGCTGTCGCTGTCGATGGACAATGTGTTCGTCATCGCGATTATCTTCCGCTACTTCGCCGTTCCTGCCCCCTGGCAGCGGCGGGTCCTCTTCTGGGGGATCCTCGGAGCCCTGGTCATGCGCGGTGTCATGATCCTCGCCGGGGCCGCCCTGATCCAGCGCTTCCACTGGACGCTCTACCTCATGGGGGCCTTCCTCCTGTACACCGGGATCAAGATGCTCGCGGCCGGTGAGGATGGGGACTCGGTCGAGCCCGAGAACTCGATCCCGGTGCGCCTGGCGCGTCGACTCTTCCCGCTCACCAAGGACTTCGATGGCGAACGGTTCGTCACGGTGCAGGCGGGACGCCGAATGCTCACGCCGCTCGCCCTGGTGCTCGTCATGGTCGAAACGACCGATGTCGTCTTCGCCCTTGACTCCATCCCGGCCATCTTCGGGGTGACCAAAGACCCGTTCATTGTCTTCACCTCGAACGTCTTTGCGATCCTGGGCCTCCGGTCCCTCTACTTCGTGCTGGCCAGCCTCATGGGCTACTTCCGTCTGCTGAAGTACGGGCTCGCCCTGGTGCTGATGTTCATCGGGGCCAAGATGCTCACGGAGCACTGGCTCAAACTCTGGCTGGGGGACTACCTCACCAACGTGTCTCTGGGATTCGTCGTGGGCACCATCCTGACCTCGATGCTGGCCTCGGTGCTTCTGGGAGGCCGCACGGTGTCGGACGACGACGGGTCCACATCATGAACCCGGCCGAGGAGTCCACACGGCCGAACGCTGGGCCCGGTGGCCTCGCCGCAGCGGGTCCGGTCTCCCTCGCGGAGCAGCTGTCCCGGATCGTCTCCTCTCCGGGGGAGCGGCCCCTGGACCTGAACCAGCTGCTCGCACAGACTGCGGACCGGGGCCCGTACGCGCTGATCATCCTCCTGTGCCTGCCCTTCATGGCGCCATTCTCGCTCCCGGGGGTCAGCAACGTCTTCGGCGTGGTGATCGCTCTCCTGGCATGGCGGATCTTCCAGGGCAAGACCCCGCGGCTGCCCCGCCGCCTCGGGGAACGGCGGATCGATGGCAAGGTGCTCGCCGGTGTCGTCCGTGCCAGCATCCGGGTCGTCCACTGGATCGAGAAGGCCACCCGGCCCAGGGCCAAGGCCTGGATCCGCGGGGACACCGCCCGACGCGTCAATGCGCTAATCCTGATCTATGGCGGCATCATTCTTGCCGCCCCCATCCCTCCCATCATCCCCCTCTCCAACCTCACCCCATCGATCGGGATCGTCCTCGTCGCTGCCGGCATGATGGAAGAGGACGGCGTCGTTCTCTGGATGGGCTACCTCGCCACCGTCGCCGCCTCGGCCTACATCGGGTTCCTCATCTACGTCCAGTCCGCCCTCATCCTCCACCTCTGGCGTCAGTATTCCGAACCCCTGTTGCGTCGACTTGGAGGTCTGCTCGCATGAGGTGCCGCTGGACGATCACCAAGCCGGATCCAGAGGCGTGCCGGCGGCTGGCCTCGACGCTGGAGATCGACCCCCTCCTCGCCCGCTGCCTCGTGCAGCGCGACCTCGCCGACCCGGAATCGGCGCGCCTCTTCCTCGAGCCACGCCTCCGGCTGCTCTCCGACCCCTTCGGTCTGCCCGACATGGACCGGGCCGTCGCGCGCCTGATGGAGGCGAGGACCCGTGGCGAAGCCGTGCTCGTCTTCGGCGACTATGATGTCGACGGCGTCACATCGACCACGCTGCTGAAGACCGGACTCGGACGCCTGGGCTGGACGGTCCACCACTACCTGCCGCATCGGATGGAGGAGGGCTACGGGCTCAGCACTCCGGGGGTGGAGAACTGCCTCGAGCGGTTCCAGGCGACCCTCTGGGTGGCGGTGGACTGCGGGTCGACCTCGACCGAGCAGATCCGCCGACTGACCGAGCGGGGCATCGACGTGATCGTGGTGGATCACCACCAGCTCGCTGATCCGGCGCCACCGGCCCATGCGATCGTGAATCCCCAGTGGGGTCCCGACGGTCCCACAAGCCCGAGGTCGCTCTGCTCGGCGGCGCTGGCCTTCAAGCTGCTCCACGCCGTGCTGCGACGCGGACGCGAGCTCGGGGAACAGTGTTTTTTCGATCTGGACCTGAAGGCGGAGCTCGATCTTGTCGCCCTCGCAACCATCGCGGACCTTGTGCCGATCCGCGGGGAGAACCGGATCCTCGTGACGGCCGGACTGAAGCGGCTCGAGGCCACGACCCGGCCGGGCCTGGTGGCGCTCAAGGCGGTGGCCCAGACCAAGTCGCCGGTCGGGGTCTACGAGGTCGGATTCCAGCTCGGTCCCCGTCTCAATGCAGCCGGGCGACTGGAGACCGCCGACGCCGCGCTGGATCTGCTGCTGGCTGGGGATGTCGACACGGCCATGCCGCTCGCCTGGGCGTTGGACGAGACCAACCGGGACCGGCAGGCGATCGAGCGACGCATGGCGGACGATGCCGTGGCGCTTGTCCGCTCGCGGTTCGATCCCGACCGCGACTTCGTGATCGTCGAGGGTTCCGGCGACTGGCACATCGGAGTGGTGGGTATCGTGGCGGCCCGGGTGATGCGGGAGTTCCACCGGCCGACCCTGATCCTCGGGGCCGACCAACAGTTCTGGCGTGGCTCCGGCCGGAGCGTACCCGGATTCGATCTTGCCGAGGCCCTCCGGGACTGTGCCGACCTTCTCGAGAAGCACGGCGGCCATGCGATGGCCGCGGGCGTCACGATCCAGGCCGACCGTCTCGACCGGTTCCGGGAGCGTCTCAACCGGATCGCCCAGGACCGGCTGTCCGCCGATCTGCTGCGTCCCGAGCTCCGCATCGAATCGATCGTCCCCCTCAGGGATCTCACCCCCGAGCGGATGACGGAGCTCAACCGGCTCGAGCCCTTCGGGCAGGGCAATCCCTCGCTGCAGTTCATCATTCCCGCCGTGAGGCTTGTCGGCTCGCCCCAGAAGATCGGCAAGGACCAGCAGCACTGGCGGCTGAGGGTCACCGACGGCTCCGCGGTGGCCGATGTCCTCTGGTGGGGCGGAGTCGAGTCCGGCCAACCGCTGCCCAGTGGCACCTTTGATCTGGCAGTGGTGCCCCAGCTCGACACCTACCAGGGCCGCTCCAGGGTACGGATGCGGCTCCTCGACTGGCGTCCCTCGGAACCCGTCCCGACCCCGGGCTGATCCGCGACACGGAGCCGTTGCGACACCATCACCGCCCATGAACGGGAAGCTTTGCAGGGGCGCTGGGCCCTTGGTTCACTTCCTAGCCCGATGATCGCATTCCTCCATGGCCGGCTGACCGAGGCCCTCCCGTCGGTGATCACGCTCGACGTCCACGGTGTCGGCTACGCGGTGCTGATCCCGCTGTCGTCATTCGACCGGCTGCCGCCCGTGGGACAGGAGGTCCGCATCCTCACACACCTGGCGGTCCGGGAGGATGCCCACATCCTCTTCGGCTTCATGACCGCTGCGGAACGCGACCTCTTCCGGCTGCTGGTCCACACCGTCTCCGGCATCGGACCCAAGCTCGCCCTCAACGTCCTCAGCGGACTCAGTGTGGGGGCCTTCCAGGCCGCCGTGACCTCCGGCGACATTAAATCGCTCTCCAGCATCTCCGGCGTCGGCCGTAAGACGGCCGAACGGATCGTGGTCGAACTCAAGGACAAGCTGGGGGGCCTCGCGCCCGGGGCACCTGGCACCTCCGGCGTCGCGAATCCGAACGCTCCGGGCGACAGCACGACACTCCAGGATGCCGTCGCAGCGCTCGTGGCCCTGGGATTCAAGGCTGCCGACGCCACCGCGTCCGTCAGGGGGGCCATGAGCCTCCTCGGCGAGTCGGCATCCGTGGAACAACTCGTCCGGGCCTGTCTCAAGCGGGGTGCCTGAGAGACCTCATTCTCCTGGAACCATGTCGACCGCATCCCCTCCGTCCCGCCCCCATGCCCAAACCTTCGGGGGCCGGCTTGCGGCCCGAGCTGCCTGGTCCGTCGCCCGGCTCGCCAGCGCCACGATCCAGTGGCACCTCGAGGACCCCACGGGATTGGTCCAGCCGCAGTCCCGGCTCCCTGTCATCTTTGCCGTCTGGCACAACCGCCAGCTGCTCGCCCCGGAGCTGTACCGGCAGATCCTCGGGGATCCATCACGGGGTCGACGACGCCTCGCCTCGGTGGCGAGCGCGAGCCGTGACGGAGCCATTGCTGCGCGCGTGTTGGAACTGTTCGGCGCCGTCGCGGTCCGGGGCTCCTCCAGCCGACGTGGCGCCCAGGCCCTTGTGGAGATGGTCGCCCTGGCCCGACGCGGCTACGACCTGGCCGTCACACCTGATGGGCCTCGGGGTCCCCGCTACGAGGTCAAGCCCGGCGTCATCGCCCTCGCCCAGCATACCGGCGTCCCCATCCTGCCGATCTCCTATCACCTCACCCGGAGGCTTCAGCTCCGGAGCTGGGACGGCTTCCTCATCCCCCTGCCCTTCGGACGCTGTCACATCCGGGTCGGCCCGGTGATGCCGATTCCCCAGGACCTCGACGAAGCGGAGCGGAACCGTCTGGCCCTAGAGCTGCAGACGAACCTCAGGGCGCTCACGACCGATTGAGGCATTCAGCGGGGCACGCCTCCACTCCACGGTTGCCGTTGCGATCGCCCGAACGCCCGTTGCACCCGGTGAACCCTGGGATGCGGGGGACTACACCACCCCCCCTTGCCGCACCAGAACTTGCAACCGGTGGGTGGACCGGTGCTCTGGGCCACTGGGTGGCTCCCAAGCACCCACCCAACCCAGGCTCAACCTCCTCCCGGGCTGCGGTCCGCCACAATACCCCTGTCGACCTTCCCCAAAGGTGCGCAGCGCCTCGCCCCGTGGGCGCTCCCGCGCCCGGTGATGCAGGGCACTGCATCACCCACCGGATCCACTCACGCCATCAATGCGGGGACCCGCTCGCCATGGATGTCGGTCAGCCGGTAGTCGCGACCCTCGAACCGGTAGGTGAACCGGGTATGCTCGATGCCCAACAGATGCAGCAGCGTGGCATGGAGGTCATGCACGCTCACGGGCGACTCCACGATGTTGTAGCCGAAGTCGTCCGTCTTCCCGAGCACGAGGCCCGGCTTGATCCCTCCGCCGGCGAACCACATCGAGTAGCAGCGCGGATGATGGTCGCGTCCGAAGTTCGTCTTCGAGATGTCGCCCTGGGAGTAAGCCGTCCGACCGAACTCGCCGCCCCAGATCACCAGGGTCTCGTCGAGCAGACCCCGACGCTTCAAGTCCTGGATCAGCGCCGCGCTGCCGCGGTCCGTGTTCTTCGTCTGGGCCTTGATCCCATCGGGGAGTCCACCGTGGTGATCCCAGTCGCGATGGCACAGCTGGATGAAGCGCACCCCGCGTTCCGCAAGACGTCGGGCCAGCAGGCAGTTGTTGGCGAACGACGGCTTGCCGGGCTCCGCACCGTAGAGCTCCAGGATCTCCTTCGGCTCCTTGGACAGATCCATCAGCTCGGGGACGCTGGTCTGCATCCGGAACGCCAGCTCGTAGTTCTCGATGTGCGTCGCAATGGCCGGATCGTTCAACGCCCCCAGCTGGCGACGGTTCAGGTCCTGCATCGCGTCGAGGAGCTGTCGACGCGCCTTCCCGCTCAATCCGGGCGGGTTCGACACGTACAGCACCGGATCGCCCTGGCTGCGGAGCTGGACCCCCTGGTAGTTGCCGGGGAGGAACCCGTTGCCCCAGTAGCGGGCCTGTAGGGACTGGCCACCGCTGCCGCTGGTCAGGACCACGTAGGCCGGCAGGTTCTCGTTCTCGCTGCCGAGTCCATAGGCCAGCCACGACCCCATTGTCGGACGTCCCGGCTGCTGGTTGCCGGTGCCGAAGAAGGTCACGGCCGGATCGTGGTTGATCGGGTCGGTGTGGATTGACCGGACCAGGGCGATGTCGTCGGCGATCCCACCGATATGTGGGAGCATCGAACTGATCTCCACGCCGGACTTGCCATAGCGTTGGAACGGGAACGCGGGCCCGACGCACTTGAGGACGGCCTGCCCTGCGGTCATCCCCGTGATCCGCTGTCCCATCCGGACGCTGGGCGGGAGCTCCTCGCCCGTCATCTCGGTCAGCTTCGGCTTCGGATCGAACAGATCGAGATGCGACGGCGCCCCCGACTGGAACAGGTAGATGACCCGCTTGGCCTTCGGCGCGAAGTGGAGGGTCTTCAGGGCTCCGGCCGGACCGGCGGTCGGGGCGGCCTGGACCCCCGGGTTGAGGAGCGAGGCGAGGGCGATCGTGCCGAGGCCGGTCGTGCTCCGGGTCAGGAACGTACGCCGTGTCAGGGCCTTCTCCTGTTCGGACCGGAAGAGGATGGGATCGAGGGGGTTCACGGGGTTCACTTGGTGATCGTCTCGTTGAGGTTGAGGAGCACGTTGGCCACGGCCGTCATGGCCGCCAGCTCGGGCATCGATGCGGACGCAGGAACGGGGGATTCGCCGACCTTCAGCAGGGCGGCAGCGGCCTCGGGCTCCGCCTGGAACGTCGCCAGCTGGGTGTCATAGGTCCGACGCAGCACCGCCAGCTCATCGTCCTGCGGCGGTCGACCCAGGGTATGGCGGAAGGCGCGGAGGATCTGACGCTGCAGATCCCCGGGTGCCTCGCGCTGGACGCGTTGGGCGAGTCCACGGGCGGCCTCGACGAAGCCGGGATCGTTCATCAGGACCAGCGAC
>SYEM01000246.1 GCA_005801385.1 Verrucomicrobiales bacterium
CGATCTCGGCAGGCGTCCGCCGCCGGTGCCGCCCCCGATCACTCGCAATGGATCTCATCCACCACGCTTACCAGAACCGACGGCAGGCCGAATACCATGGGGTTCGGCGTACGCTTACCTCGATCTGTCCAAGGCTGCGGGAACCAAGCATCCGATGGATGACTGATTCACCCGGTTCCCCAACCATGACACTCCGCCAAGGGGCCACCTTGCCGACCTGTTCGGGTCCCCCTCCACCAGGAAGGCAGGATCCCGAATTCAGAATCCTCTCGCCCTGCTGTCTTCCTCCGCGCCTCCTCAGCTCAGCGTGAGTCCCCTCCCCTATTTCGTCGGGAGCCGGAGAGTCTTGCGGATGGCATCGAATCGCGCGTCGGACGCGTAGAGATCGCGGAGGTTGCGTGCCTTCGGGTCCGTCTGGAGACGGGTGTCGCTGAGACTGATGGCCATCGACAGATTCCGCTGAGCAGCCTCGGTCTTCCCCAGGGCAGCCTGGACCGCTGCGAGGTCGAACCAGGCCTCGGGGCTCGTGGGTGTCTTCTTTGCATAGCGCTCGAGCGCCTGCTCCATCTTCTCCACCAGGCCCACCTGGCGGAACGCCTCGGCGAGGGACACCAGGGTCCGGGTGTCGCTCGCCTCGTTGGTCAGCAACTGCTCCAGCACGCCCATCGCGTCGTTGCTCCGGTTGGCCTGGAAGTAGGCCGAGGCCAATTGGAAGCCGAGGTCGACGTTCGTTGGTTGGGACCGGAACTTCTTCTCGGAGTCCTGCATCCCGCGCGGGTTGTACGCCGCTGGAGGCCGGGCTTTCCGGAGTTCCTCAACCTGCTGGACCAGGCCCTGGACACCGGAGTTGTCGGGATCGAACTCATAGCAGGTCCGGGCCACGGCCGCGGCCTCGTCATACAGACCCATTCCCGCGAGGAGAGACACGTAGTTGAAGACCGTCTCGGGGCTATACGGGCAGTAGGCGAAGGCCTGCTTCAGGGCGAACTCCGCCTCGCGCAGGTACATCGCCTGCTCCTCGGGGGTCTTCGAATAGTTCTGCGCACGCCAGGTGTAGATCGTCTTCCCGATCGCGTTGCGGAGCTTGCTGAACGCCTTCTGAGCGTTGCGGTCGCGGACAAACTTCGGATCCCCCTTGAACCCACGGAGATCCCGCGTGATGTAGGTCCGCTTCACGAAGTCCACCACTTCGGAGACCGGGGTCTCGTAGCGGATCCAGTTGCCGATGAGCCGGTCGCTGTACTGGCTCCAGTAGTCGTGGTCTCGGGCGATGACCTCCTCAGAGAGCGACTCCTGAGGCTTGCGCTCGATCTTCATGATGATCCCCGCAGGCACGAGATGGGGATACATCCACTTCAGCGGAAAGCTCTCCTCCACGTAGAACTCGTGGTTCGGGTTGGCGTCAAAGATCACCTTGGTCAGGAGTCCGTTGATCGCCATGACCGCAACCTGACCCGACACCGAAACCCGCCCGTCGGGCAGGACGTTCACAATCTCACCCGGTTCCAGCTGCTTGAGCTGATGACGCCGAGCGGCATCCTCTGTGTACTCTTGGAAACAGTTCGAGGAATCCCGGATCGACGGGGTGAGGATCTCGAGATCGGGATAAAGGCCCGCCTCGCTGACAGTGATCAGGTCGGGATACGCCGCCTCGAGGAGCATCCGATTCATGCGGATCCGGTTGAAGGTCGGTGCATCCTGGGCCACGAACTGCTGGAGGTGGGGCGCCAGGGTGACACCCTTGAAGCGGTCGGGCGTGAAGATCGAGGGACCTTCGAGGATCCGGTTCAGGCCCTTGGCCAGCTCCCGTTCTCCACCCTGGGAAGCGTCGCCCAGCGTCTCCTTGAGGAACTGGGAGACTGGATCCGAGCCCGACTGGATCCGGGACCGGAACGCGTTGAAGTCCTTGAAGCTAGAGGTCTCGAACAGCGAGCTGCCCGCCCGGCGCTTCTTTTCGAAGGCCGCTCCGAGATCGGTGAGCATCCGGTCCACCGGCGCGGCGAGGGTGGCGAGGGTGTTGGTCCGACCCCGGGCAACGGACTTGGAGTCGTTCAGCATCCCGTAGAAGAAGGGCGGATCCACCTGGGCGCTGCGGGTGTCGGGGGCGCGGATGTAGTCGAGGTACGTGTTGTCCGCGAGGGCGTTCTGGGTGATGACGTAGACATCCCGACGATCGAACTTCGGGTTCGTCCGATCCTCGGGCGGCGTGAAGCTCTCGGCGAACGCCATGTAGGTGGGACAGAACCGCCCGGGATCCGTGCCACCGAACAGCACCGCATCGCGGGCCATCGACGGGTACAGCGGCTTGCCCGATTTGTCCTTGGGCGCCGGGGCCGCCGGGGTGTCCATCCCGGGCTCGAACATGTCGTGCCCGTACCAGAATCCGAAATAGTGCCCGAGCTGCTCGTTGTCGGCCCAGTGCGACAGCGCCGAATCGGATGGGATGAAGGCAAACAGCACGAGGAACGGCATCAGGGCGGCCTTCTCCCGCTGGAGGATCACCAGCAGCAGGAACACCGCGGAAATCACAAGGCTGATGAGCGTCGCCGTCCGCAGGATGGTGAAGACCGTCTCGTTGAAGGTGTAGAGGACCTCATAGAGGTTGAATGCGCAGGCCACGGCGGCACCCACCAGAAGCCAGAACCGGGACTGTCTGTACTCGGTCAGGATCAGGGCCCCGATGAGGGAGAGGCCATAGCCGACCGCCATCGTGATGATGATGTGCGAGGCAGTGAAGAAGACCTTCACCAGTTCCCGGCTCTGGCGGTCGACGGTGGGGTTGAGCAGGACCATCAGGAGGATGGCGAGGGTCAGATAGACGGCGGTGAGACCCACGATCCAACCGCGCTCACGCCGCTGCATCCGGTTCAGGAACAGGAACGGCACGAGGCCGATGAGCAGGTTCGCCCAGTTGAACTCCTCCTGGGCGCCCTCCGCGTACATGAACATCTGGCGGATGAAGATGAACGGGTCACTGGTCGGGGTCGTCTTCTCGTACTGACCGCGGGTGAAGGCATGGATGAAGCCCTCCCACGTCCGGGGATAGCCCCAGTTCATGGGCGGGTTCGTCATCGAGGCCACCGGCATGTAGAAGTAGAGTGCCGCCCCGACGACAAAGGTGAGCCCACACAGCAGCACGACGTGGAGCCGGTTGGCCAGCCCCCGGGTCTCGTAGGCCAGATAGCCCGTGCCGATGGCGGATCCGATGCCGACCATATTGAAGATGGTCAGGAGAGATTCGTTGGACCGGAACGTGCCAAGGAGACCTGTGAAGTGCCCAAGGAGACCCAGGAGCCAAACCAGAGTGTTGGCCAGGAAGAGGTCACGACCCAGCTTCCGATCCCCCATGGCGATGACCACCTCGATGCCCATGGCCGCCACGATGAGGGTCTGGTGGTTGCAGAAGCAGAGACCAAACAGGAAGAAGGCCCCATAGAGGTACCTCAGCTTGGCCGGGGAGTAGGTCCAGCGGAACAGGCAGACCAGCA
Organism: Verrucomicrobiales bacterium; assembly: GCA_005801385.1. Classification (GTDB taxonomy): domain Bacteria; phylum Verrucomicrobiota; class Verrucomicrobiia; order Limisphaerales; family UBA9464; genus UBA9464. Next base: position 3,489 of record SYEM01000246.1, read on the forward strand.
CGCCGGCAAAGGTCAGGACGGCCAGGGTGTAGACCTCGACGATCACCGACTGGCTCCAGATGAACCCGTTGAACCCGAGGAGGAGTCCGGAGACAAGGCCCGAGATCAGGCACAGCGGATTCTCCCACTTCCGTTCGATCGCCCGGAACTCGGCGATGCCCTCGACAATCAGGCTGCTGCCCCGGGAGACCAGCATGCCGATGATGCCGACTGACAGGGCCCCGGCGAAGGCCGAGGACACGGCGACCCGCCAGGCCATGTTCGAGAACGGCAGGATGACCGTGAAAAACCACGAGTACAGGGTCCAGACCGGGTATCCCGGGGGATGCGGCACCCCCGCATACATCGAGCCCACGGCCAGCTCCCCGGAGTCCTCAAGGGTCAGCTGGGGGGAGATGGTGAGCAGGTAGGTGGCGAACATCACCACCGTCACCACCACGAAGGTGAGCCAGTCGACGGGACGGAAGAGGCGCGTCAGGGGGGCCTCGGTGTCGGGGGCAGAGGGTGTCGTGGAGGACGAATGCCCGACTGGGCCTGCCTGCAGGGTCTTGGACTTGGCCATAGAAAGCGGTTCGGGAAACGGACAGCAACCGGAGCCCGTTGTTCAGAATCGGGTCCCGTCTAATCCCGGCATCCTGCCAGCGGCCGAAAGTGATGTCGCGGCCGAAAAACTCGGTTCCCAGCACCCGGGAACCATCCAGCCCCACTCCCCGCGCCCAGACTCCACCAAGCGGATGCCGCAACCGGGGTGCGGCTCGGATCCGCCCGGGATCAACCCCGGCTCGGCTTGAACCGCGCCCAGGCACCGCGGACCACGAAGACTAGCCCGACGAACGCCATCAGGGCCACCTCGCTCGGCTCCGGAACCGCGATGAACCCGGGGAGATGGCTGGCATCGGGAAGCCGGCAGAGTCGGGCCGCCTCCGTTGCAACCGCCTCGTAGCTCGACGACACAAATGCCGCGTTCGGATTCCCACCAGCGGTCTCCCAGCCGGCGCCACTGAGGAACACCTTGTCCCGCAGATAGTCCGCCCAATAGAACTCCTGGAAATACAGGACCGGATTGAGGATCTCGTAGGCCATGTAGTCCGAGGCGATAGTGGAGGAGAAGCTGCGGAGGGCGTCATCCGTCAGACCCGGGATGAAAGGGAGGTTGGCGACCGAGGAAGGCACTCCGCGATTGTTCAACCAAATGAAGGAGGAGCGACCGTCTCCCTCGGCCATCGACTTCCAGAACTCATCCATGCTGAGACTGGAGAGATCGGCCACCTGTGTGGCGTAGAGGTAGTC
>SYEM01000247.1 GCA_005801385.1 Verrucomicrobiales bacterium
CGAGCTGGCCTCGGTCGGACGCCAGATCCTCGAACCGTGGCTCGCTGGATGCCGAGCCGAGGGGATCGATTTCCGGGGGCTGCTGTATCCCGGGGTGATGCTGACCCGACAGGGCCCCAGGGTCCTCGAGTTCAACGCCCGATTTGGGGATCCAGAGACCCAGGTATACCTGACCCGGCTCGAGAACGACCTCGTGGAGCTCCTCAACGCCAGCGTGGACGGCACGCTGGACCGGATGACCCTGAAGTGGTCGCCGAATGCGAGTGTCTGTGTGGTGGCGGCGAGCCCGGGGTATCCGGGGTCGTATCCGAAGGGCCTGCCGATCGAGGGGCTGGACCGGGCGGCGGCGTTGCCGGGCGTGAAGGTGTTCCATGCCGGCACGGCTTTGAAGGACGGCCGGGTGGTGACGAGCGGCGGACGGGTCCTGGGGGTGACGGCGTGGGCGCCGACCCTCCAGGGCGCCCGGGACGCGGCCTATGCGGCGGTCGACCCCATCCGATTCGAGGGGATGCAGTGCCGACGCGACATCGCGGCGAAGGCGTTGGGGCGCGGATGAGCGGCCCTCGGCGGACTCACTTCCGCGGACGCTGGCGATAGCGGTCGTAGAGACGGGTGTGGCGGCTCTCGAGCGACACCTCGCGGCCGGCGATCCACATCCGCTCCACGTGCGCCCGGAGGTCCAGGATGTCGCCATCCACCACGAAGAAGGTCGCGTCCTTCCCGGGTTCGAGCGTTCCGACACGGTCGGCGATCCCCAGCACACGGGCCGGATACAGGGTCAGACCGCGATGCGCCTCCAGCACCGGAAGTCCGAACGCACGGGCCTGGGCTGCGGCGTAGGGGATGTTCCGCACGTTCGACGCCCCGAACCGGTCGGTCCCCTCGCTGAACGACACCTCCACTCCGGCCTTCGCCAGGACGGACGGGGCGGTGAAGTGGACATCATATGGCTCGGTGTCCCGCAGGGTCTCGGTGAAGACGTGCTCATAGACCACCGGAACCTTGTGCGTCGCGAGGAGGTCGGCCAGCCGCCAGGCGTCCCGTCCACCCGCGAGGACCGCCCGGTACTGGCGTCGGGCTGCCCACTCGATGGCCGAGCGAATCTGCCGCTGCTCGTTGGCGTGCAGGAAGAGGGGCACCTCCTTCCGCACCACCGGCAAGACCGCCTCCCAGGCTGGGATGACCGCAAACCCGGGACCGTTCGCAGCCTTGGCCTTGGCGTAGGCCTCCGCCTCGGTGAAGAAGTCGTCGATCTGCCGCAGGCGCTTCTCGCGGGCCTTGATCTGGTCCTCCGGTGATTTCCACGAGTCCTTGTTGGCCGCCCGCTCCTTCGGCGTGGTGTCGAGGCCGAACCCCGGCCAGTTCACGTGCAGACCGACGTCCTGCCGGAACGCCATGTCTTCGATCGTCCAGCCCGTCAGGGTCATCGCCGCCGACTGGCCGCCCACGATCCCCCCGATCGGAATCGGCTGCGCGTGGGTGTAGCCGTTGGCCCGGGCCACCGGGATCAGTTCGGAATCGGGATTCACCGCCTTCCACGAATACACATCGGGCGTGTACTCCCCGCTCTCGGTGGTGTCCCGGGTCGCCCGCACCGCGTCGATCTCCTGCAGGCCCAGCACCGTGGTCGGGGCGATCAGACCCGGGAACACATGGTGCCCCTTCAGGTCGATTGTCGTGTCAGCAGTCGGGGTGGATGTCCCGGTGCCCACCGTGACGATCCTTCCGTCACGAACCAGAAGGTGTCCCGACGGGATCTCGGGACCGGTGATCGGATGGAGGATGGCGTTCTGGAGGAGGAGGGTCTCGGCGCGGGCGTCCAGGGCGACGAGGGCCGAGGCGATCAGCGGGAGGAGGGGCAGGGTAGGGCGGGCGGTCATGGTCGGGTCCTCGTCGGGTTCAGGGGTTGCGGGGCAGGAGGCAGTCCTGGCAGTTCTCGACGCCGAGGTGTCGGGCCTGCTCGAGGGCGCGGCGGAAGAACTTCTCCCGGGCACCGGGGCTGGCTCCATCGGATCCGCCGTCGCCGGACAACCGCCGTGCCTTGGCGAGCAGCCCGTCGCGCTCCCGCTGGAGGGCGGCCGCACGTTCAGACTCCCGGGAACGGCTGAAGTACTGTCGCCCCTCGATCCACGTCTGCAGGCAGACGCTGGAGGAGTCGAGCGGGTCGCCCGACCAGACCACGAGGTCCGCATCCTTGCCCGGTTCGAGGGATCCCACCCAACGGTCGACGCGGAGCTGTTTGGCGGGGTTGAGGGTGACGAGGTTCAGGGCGGCCTCGCGCGACATACCGCCATACTTCATCCCCTTGGCGGCCTCGAAGTTGAGGCGTCGGGCGTGGTCGCTGGAGTCCGAGTTGAAGCTCACCACCACCCCGCGGTCCTGCATCAGGGCGCCGGCGTACGGGATGGCGTCGATCACCTCGTACTTGTAGGCCCACCAGTCGGCGAAGGCGCTGGCCCCGGCACCGTGGCGCGCGATCTCGTCGGCCACCTTGTAGCCCTCGAGGATGTGCTGGAGGGTGGCGACCCGGACGCCGAACGACTCCATCAGCCGCAGGAACGCCAGGATCTCGTCCTGACGGTAGCTGTGGCAGTGGATCAGGCGCGTGCCCTCGAGGATCTCGACGATCGCATCCAGCTCGAGGTTGCGTCGGGGTGCGACACCCTTCTGTCCTCCGTCGCGCCAGGCCTTCCACGTGGCGGCGTACTGCTGGGCGGCGGTGAACCGGTTGCCGATGAACGTGGGCACGCCCATGCGGGTCTGCGGGAACCGGGTGGTGAACTTGTCGCCCCAGTTGGCCTGTTTGACGTTCTCGCCGAGGGCGAACTTGATGCCTCCCGGGGCGTTGGTGAACTTGAGTCCCTCGGGGGAGGCGCCGGAGCGCAGCTTGATGACCTGGTTCTGGCCGCCGATCGGGTTGGCAGAGCCATGCAGGAGGTTGGCGATGGTGAGGCCTCCGGCGAGCTGCTGATGGATGTTGGGGGTCTCGGAGTTCACCACGTCGCCGATCCGGACCATCGCGCTGCTCGGCAGGCTCCCCTCGTTCACGCCCCCCACGATCATCGAGTGGCTGTGGGCGTCGAGGAGGCCGGGAGTGACGTGCAGTCCGCGGGCGTCGATCTCGTGAACGGGACCGGTCGATTCCACTGTGCCCACCTGTTCGATGCGCCCGTTCCGGACGAGTAGGGAGGCGTTCGTCAGAATGCCCTGGGGTCCGCAGGTCCAGATCGTGGCCCCGCGGATGAGGAGTGCCGGGGGATTGGTGAGGACGCCGCGCCCGGCCAGCGGCGATTCGGCGACCCGCTTGCGTGCCAGATCCCGGAGCTCCTGCTTCCGGGCGGCGTCCTTCTGCTCCTTCCCGGATGCGTCGGTCTTCTCCGTCGGGGCCTTCGTGGTGGCGGCATCCGTCTTCGGCTTCGCCTCCTTTTTTTCGGCGGCGTCTTCAGGCGGGGTGACGACGTAGGGGCGACCCTGGATCCAGACGCTCAGCACCTTGCCGTCGGGATCGAAGTAGCCCTTCGAATCGCAGACCGTGAGGTTGGCGATCTTGCCGGCTTCGAGGGTTCCGAGAAGGGATCCCAGCTGGCAGAACTGCGCCGGGATGGTCGTCAGGGCCGCCAGGGCGTCGGTCGGACTCAGCCCGCGGTCGAGGGCCGCGATGAGGTTCTTCCGGAACTCCTTGCGATCCCCCAGTCCATGGGTCGTCAGGGCGATCGTGGCCCCGGCCCGACGCAGCACCGCCGGATTCTCCGGGGCCCAGTCCCAGGAGCGCAGGAGGTCGAGGTCGACATCCTCCCATCCCTCATCCTTCGGGAACTTCGGGAGAGCCGGGAAGTCGAGCGGCACGATGTAGGCATTCCGGGAGGGTTCGATCAGATCGGGCCGCCGCCATTCGCCGCCGCTGGCCACGACGATCAGGTGCGGTGACCACCCGAGTTCCTGGGCGAGGTGACGGGCCCGTTCGGCCATGAGGCCGCCGCCGGGTTCGACCATGATCGGCTGGGAGCCGAGCGAGAGCTGGAGCGCCTCGAGGGCAGGGTTGACCGGAGGACGGGCTGCCGACTGGGGATTCTTCAGGAAGGCGGCCTGGGCTTCGCCCCACCAGCGGGCATCCCAGTAGGCCTGTCGGATCGCCGCGATCGTCCCCATGAGCGAGTTCGGGAACACCCCCTCGCCACCGGGGACCTCGAAGGCGATGTGCTGGGCGGTCCCGCGGGTGGGATCGAGACTGAGGAGGGACGTCCCGGGCGAATCCTCGCCTAGCGTCGCCACCGCACTCTGGCCGCGGATGATGCCGTGGGTCGGGACGATGTTGCCTGCGGTGAGACCGAGTTCCCGGAGGTCCTCGAGATCCTTGGTCGAGGGGGACCACGACTGGGACGTCCGGCGCTCGGGGGTCACGGCGTTGAGGTTGGCTCCGGGTCCGGTCTGGCCGGGGTCGGCCTCCTGACCTGTCACTCCAAAGAACCGGTAGCCGCCCCCTCCGTCCGTCGCCCGGGCCTGGCGTCCCGTCCCGGAGGTGTCCTCGTCCATGCCGATCGTCACCGGTCGGTTGGTCCTGGACAGACTCAGGTAGGGATCGATGAACCCAGCGTAGACGGTCTGTCCGGCGAGGTTCCACACCCGGGCGTCCGGGGGCGGGGTGATCTCGGTGCCGACCGCCGCGATGCGCCCGTCCCGGATGACGACGGTGGCGTTCGAGAAGACGCTGCCGGGCTGGGTGTAGACGCGGGCGCCGACGAGGGCGTGGACTCCAGGGGGTGTGGGTCGGAACCCCGGGGGTTGGAGGGGTTCAGCCGCCTGGCCCATCCCGGACAGTACAAGAATCCCCACAATCCAGCCCACCCCACGCATGCGCACGGGACGACGTTACGCGGAAGCGTCGTGAAGTCGAGGCGTGGCCCAGCGCCGATCGCGGGCGACCGGGAACTCCGTCCGCCATCGGGTCACGAGTCCCGGGTCGGCCGTCGCCCGCAGGATCCCCGGGATCTCCCCGGCATCGGCCACCACCACACCGTGGGGACTCACGAGGCAGGATCGTCCCGAATAGCCCCCGATCGGGTCGGTGCCACAGCGGTTCACGCCCAGGACGAACGCCTGGTTCTCGATCGCGCGCGCCTGCAGGAGCGTAAGCCAGTGCTGGGCACGTCGGGCTGGCCACGAGGCGATCACGACGAACAGGGTGGCGCCCCGGTCGAGGCCCAGCCGGAACACCTCCGGGAACCGGAGGTCATAGCAGATGAGCGGACAGATCCGGTGCCCGGCCCAGTCGACCATCACGACCTCGGTGCCGGCCCGATAGGCGGCGCCCTCGTTGGCGGGGCCGAAGGGGTGGATCTTGGCATAGCGGGCCAGGATCTCGCCGGCGGGTCCGACGGCCAGCGCCTCGTTGTGCAGGTGGCCGGCGCGGTCCCCGACGGTGCCCCCGATCACGAGCGCACCCGTCTTCCGGGCGAGGTCCGACAGCAGCAGCGCGTCCTCCCAGGTCGCCCCCGGCCGGGTCCGCTGGGTCTCCATGCTGAACCCGGTGGCGAAGAGCTCGGGCAGGACCAGCAGCCCACCCCCGAGTCCCTGCAGTCCGGCGACGAGGGAGCGGACCCGGTCGTGGTTCGCGGGGCGGTCCTCCCACGCGATGTCCATCTGGAGTGCGGCGAGAGTCATGGGGATCGGCTCAGGCGGCGTACCGGGCGATCGCGGTCTCCCAGAGTCCCTGGGTCTTGAGGACGAGTTCCACCGCCTCGCGCACCGCTCCGCGTCCGCCTCCGGCATGACAGACGTGGTGGGCCACGGCCTTGGCCTCCGGTCGGGCATCCGCAGGGACGGCCGAGAATCCGGCCCGGCGCAGCGCCCCGACATCGATGACGTCGTCGCCCATGTAGGCGATGTCGTCCCAGCCCAGTCCGACCTCGCCGAGCAGCGTCTGGATGCTGTCGACCTTCAGCTCAGGGCTCTGCCGCAGGAAGTCGATCTTCAGGTCGTTGGCCCGCTCGGTGGTCGCGGGCGAGGGGCGGGCGGAGATCCAGCCCACACGGATTCCCACGCTCTGCATGAGGCGCAGGCCGAACCCGTCGCGGATCTCGAACACCTTCTTCTCCACGCCGGTGCCCATCAGGACGGTCCCGTCGGTTAGAACACCATCGACATCGCACAGGAACAGCCGGACCCGACGCAATCGGGTTTGGAGATCAGCAGACAAGGCCATGGCCGAGGGTGGGCCGCGGACCCGATGGGCGGGAAGGGGAAAGGCTCAGCCGCCTTGCACCGGGGGAAACATCGAGACCTCGTCCCCGGGCCGGAGCACATACGAGGTGCCTTGGTACTCCACACCGACGGCCAGCAGGGTCGACTGACGGAGCGCCCCCAGTTTCGGATGCCGCCGGTAGACCTCGTCGAGGACCCGTCCAAGGGAGGATCCCGTCGGCACCTGCACCGTGATCCGGGAGGTCCCGGCGAGGTCCTTGAAGTAGCTCCAGAGGTGGACGACGACCTCCAGGGTCGGCGTGGACTCGGTTCCGCTCATGCCTTGGAGCCGGTGCCGGTCTCCGTGTTGAGGCGCCCCAGGTAGCGGAGGTTCCGGTACCGCTCGTCGAAATCCAGGCCGTAGCCCACGACGAAGTGGTCGGGGATCGTGAACCCGATGTAGTCGGCCTCGAACGGGACCTGTCGGCGGGACGGCTTGTCGAGGAGCACGCAGGTCCGGAGGCTCGCGGGCTTGAGGGCCTGGAGCCGGCGGTGGACGGCCTTGAGGGTTCGGCCGGTGTCGAGGATGTCGTCGATCACGACCACGTCCCGCTTTCGGATGCCGATCCGGAGCTCCTTGGTGAACACGAGCCCCTCCGGGACGGTGCGGCTCCCGTAGCTCGAGACGCCGATGCAGTCGAGGAACACGGGGAAGTCGAGGTGCCGGATGAGGTCGGCGACGAAGACGATGGCTCCGTTGAGGAGGGGCACCAGGACGACCTCGCGTCCGGCGTAGTCGCGGTTGAGCAAGCCGGCCAGTTCCTCGATGCGGCGCTTGATCCGGCGTTCGGAGATCAGGGTCTCGACCTCGGGGCGTCGTCGGCGCGTGGCGGTGTTGCTCATTCCTTGTCGAGGATGCTGAGCGCGGTCTTTCCTGCCAGCTCCTTCCGGATCTCTTCTGCGACCTTGGTCTTGGGATCGATGGCGAGTCCCGCCTTCCAGAGCCTCTCCGCCCGTTCCTTTTCGTCCCACTGCTTGCGGGCGAGGCCGTGGTAGAGGAAGACGTATTGGCGGAACGCAACGGGAAATTCGCCCCGGTCGGCCCGGCTCTGGAGCCATTGGAAATCCTCCTCCACCACATCCCGTCGATCGAAGAAGCCCGGGAGGAAGAGGTTGTTGCTGGCCCGCGTGAACCGGGCATCGGCGTCGTCGGGGTTCATGGCGATGGCCTCGTCCATGATCACGATCCCGTCCCGCACCCGCTTGATCTTCGCCCCGGGCCAGAAGGGTTCCCGGGCGCTGACCACCACGGCGCTCCCCAGAAGCGCCTTGGCGAAGGCGTTCCTTGGTTCCACGGCGAGCACCTTCTCGAGGCAGTCCTTGGTCTGCTGGATGAGCTTCTTGGCCGCCTTCCCGCCGAACGCCGCCTGGTTGTGGTATTCAAGGGCGGTCCGGATCAGGGCGAGGTTGTTCGTGGGGTGGGTCGCAATGTAGGCCTCGAGGGCGGGGAGGTCCGACGGCAGGTGGGAGGAGTCCACCGCGGTGATCGAGGCCATCCCCGCCAGCCGCAGGAGCAGGGACGTCAGGAGGGTAGCGAAGGCCCTGATGAATCCGGTCGGCACTCGGAGAGCATTGGTCGGGGTGAGCCCGCGGTCAACCCGCAGACACCCCCCCGGCTCACTGCTCCATCGGCCGCTCCTCCCGCCAGCGGAGCATGAGTTCCACATTGCGCTCGAAGTCCCCGCGGAGCCGTCCGCCCCCCGCCTCGGGACGGTCCTCCCGCACGTAGCTGAGGTAGACCGCCTCCGGCTCGGGCTCACGCCCCTGGTCCCCGGTCCGTGAACTCCACCCGGCCAGCGCAGCCCGATGCCGGTCCAGTGCCGCCGTGTGACAGGGGTCCGTCGCGAGGTTGCGCAGCTCGGACGGGTCCGACTCCAGGTCGTAGAACTCCTCCCGCGGTCGGACCGGTGCCATCACCTGGGCCTGCTCCGGTGTGAGTGCCCCCTGCGCGTGGAGGCGGCGGAGGACCTGAACGATCGCCTTGTCATCCATGTAGCGGTTGGGCTGACGCAGGGGACGCGAGGGATAGAAGTTCCGGATGTACTTGAAGCGGGGGCTCCGGACCGAGCGGATCCGGTCCACCGTCTCGTCGGCTCGATCCCGGGCCGCGAACACGAACTCCCGCGCCGGGCCGTTGGCCTGCAGCGGCCGTGCCTCCATCCACGCCGGCACCGGCAGGCCGGCTAGGATCAGGGTCGTCGGGGCGATGTCGATGTGCTCGACCAGGTCGGAACGGACCCGGCCGCGGTCGAATCCCGGGCCCCGCACGATCAGCGGGATGTGGAGTCCTCCGTCATAGAGGAACTGCTTGTGGCGGATGTGGCTGATGCCGTGGTCGCTGAGGAAGAGGAGTGCGGTGCGGTCGAGTTCGCCGGCGTCCCGGAGCCGGGCGACGATGCGGCCCACCTCCCAGTCCACCTGGCGCACCGTGTCGAGATACTGCGCCCAGTCTTCCCGCAGCACGGGATGCTCCGGGATCGGAGGGGGCAGGGTGAAGGCATTGGTCGGCGTGGTGGACCCCAGCGTGGCCATGACGGCCTCGGGCCACCGTGGGCCCGGGGACTCGCCCCGACGCTTTCCCCCGGGAAGCTGCACCTGCGCGAAGAAGGGCTGGCCGGGTCGGCGCCCCGTCCAGTGGTTCGTGTCATAGGTGGCTCCGGGGTCCCAGACGAAGTTGTAGTCGGTCTTGGCCAGTGCGACAGGACCACCGGGCTTCAGGAAGTCGTCCAACGACAGGTTCGTGGTGTGGTAGCCGGCCTCACGGATCAGACGCGCCACCGGGACCCGGCCTCCCGTGAGGTGGATCGGGAACCGGGCGCTACCGCTGCGATGGTTCTGGCAGCCGATTGAGGTCTGGTAGCACCCCGTCATGAGCGCCGAGCGACTGATGGAGCAGATCGGGGCCGTGGTGAAAGCCGCGGCGAACCGGGTCCCCTCGCTCGCCAGTCGATCCAGGTTTGGGGTCTGGATCACGGTGTTGCCATGGCATCCAAGATCCGGGGACAGGTCGTCGGCCACGATCCAGACGATGTTGGGGCGCTCCGCGGCCCGCCCGCGCCCTGGGAGGACCATGGGGCCGAGCCCGCACAGGGCGATCAGGAGGAATTTCAGGAGGGCAGGCATGGGATGTCCGGGCTCGGCCGCCAGCATGGAGTTCATGTGGCTGAAGGTCGATCGGCAGGAGCGGCCCCGTGCTCCAGGCCCGGAGCCGCGATGCCACCGTCGGATGGTCCGCCCCGGGGGCGGTCAAGGGGAGGGATTCCACGCCGCGTCGAGCTTCCTGCGGAGGCGCCGTACCCGTCGGGGTTCCCCGTCCGCCAGATCCTCGAGTTCCAATGGATCGCTCCCCACCCGATAGAGTTCCACCCGACCGCCCGGCTCATTCCAGGGCGCCGGCACGATCAGCTTCCAGGAACCGTCGACGATCCACCGCCACCGGAGACCCGACTCCGGCCGGTCGAGATCCACCGCGTCGTGCGTGAAGCATTCGCCGAAGACGGCGCGGCGTCGACTCGCCGCCCGACGGTCCAGCAGATCCTGTCCGGGCAGCCCCGCCGGGATCGGGGCATCGACCCGCCGGAGCACGGTTGGCAGGATGTCGAGGCTCGAGACGGGATGGACGTCGTCGCGCCGGGGCTCGATGTGCCCCGGCCAGCCCACCAGAATCGGCGTCCGGACCCCGCCGTCGTAGGGACTCTGCTTCGACCGGGGTGCGTAGCGGCCGGTCTGGGGATCGGTGATCCAGCCGTTGTCCGCCAGGTAGACCACGATCGTGCGCCGATCCGAACCGCGTCGCTCGAGGAACCCGAGCAGCTGTCCGCAGGTCTCGTCGAACCACTCGACCATCGCATGGTACCGCGCCACGGGCAGGGATGGGTTTGTGCCGCGATGGCGGTCCAGGAATCGGTCCGGTGGCGTGTGGGGATCGTGCGGGAGCATCGGTGCATACCACACCAACCAGGGTCGACCGGCCTGCTCTGCGGCCGTGACGAACTCCTCGATGGGCTTCAGCGTCACCCGTCCGATCTCCAGCCCCGCGTCACCGTGACGATCCCCGCGGGTCATGCCGTGGGCGAACCCGCCCTTCCTGAAGTCGTTCTGCCACCACTTGCCGCTCTGGAAGCTCAGGTAGCCGCGGTCCTGGAGGAGCCGGGGCAGGGTGGGAACCTGCTCCAGGAATGAGGACAGGCGGGCGCGTCCTGACCGGAACGCCTCGCTCCGGTGGAAGTCGGCCTGCGGCATCCCGGTGGGGCGCGGAGGGTCGTTGCAGACCACGCCATGCTCGTGGGGAAAGCGTCCAGTGATCAGCGAGGCCAGACTGGGACAGCACAGGCTCGATGGCACATAGCCCCGGGTGAAGCAGAGGGACCGGGAAGCCAGACGGTCGAGGTGCGGGGTCCGCAGGACCGGATGTCCCATGAAGCCGTAGTCGGTCCAGGCGTGGTCGTCGGACACGATCAACAGGATGTTCGGGGGCCGGGTGTCGCTGCCGATCGTCGTCCTCGGACCCGGTTCGGTCGCGCGGCTTTCGATGAGCAGCTGGCTCAAGAGACCCAGAAGCGCCAGCGGGGCCCGTAGCCTTCCAAGGTGCCAGCCCAGGAACGCGATCGCGCGCAGGATTCGGTCGAGGATGTCGATCGCCACGGGGTGCACGTCGGAAGACTGCGATCGGTTCCCGGATCCGACCACCATCAAAACGGTCGTCCGGGGCCACAGTACCGTCCCACATTCCCGCAAGGACCCTCGAATGCCATCCAGGGTCCGTGGCGTCCGAACCCCATGCGTTGGTCCCTGTTGCTCCTGCTCCTGCCTCTGCCTGTGCTCTCGCTCCATGCTGCGATCATTCAGGTCGAGGTGGACGGGCGCGATGACGGCGATGGCAGCCGGAGGCGTCCGTTCCGATCTCCAGTCGCCGGTCTCCGGGCGGCACGGATCCTGAAGGCGACCCGGCCTTCCGAACCGATCATCCTCGAGTTTGGACGCGGCCGGCATGAGCTCGAGGAGCCGCTCCATCTGACCCCCGAGGACTCCGGTCTGACGCTGCGGGCCCGGGTTCCCGGCTCGGCGGTCTTGTCGGGCGGAGTCCGTCTCCGCGGATGGCAGCGGGACCCGACCCGGCCCGGACTCTGGACGACGACGATTCCCGAGGTGGCGGCCGGGCGATGGTACTTCCACCAGCTGTTCGTCGACGGCCGCCGGGCCCAGCGGGCACGAACCCCGAACGAGGGATTCTTCCACGCCACGGGTCGGCTTGGAGAGCAGTCCCCGATCACCCTTCCGTTCCGCCCCGGCGACATCGATCCCCGGTGGACGAAGCTCCCGGACGCCCGGGTGATCTTGCTGATGAAGTGGACCGATCTCCAGCTGCCGATCCGTGGGGTGGACACCAACGCCCACGTCGCGCAACTGCCGGGCGGGCCGCGTCCGTACTGGATGGATGAGCCGGACGCCCGCTACTGGGTCGAGAATGTCCCGGAGGCCCTCGATGTCCCCGGCGAGTGGTATCTCGATCGCACCTCGGGCCGGGTCAGCTATCTTGCGCCGAAAGGCATTGATCCCAATCGCGCAACCGTCGTTGCGCCACGACTCCGGGAGCTGGTGAGGGTCGAGGGGGATGTCGCCCGGGGACGTCCGGTCGTGGGGGTGACGTTCTCCGGGCTGACCTTTTCGGATGCCGATTATGAGGTGCCGGCGGACGGCATGATCTCCCCGCAGTCTGCCGTGCCGATCCGCGGGGGGTCCGGGCCACGCATGCGGTGGGATGTCGGCTCGAGGACTGCACCGTCGCGAACCTGGGAGGCTATGGCATCGATCTGGGCCGCGGGACCCAGCGTTGGACGGTGGTCGGCAACACGGTCCGGGATCTTGGCGCGGGTGGGATCCGGATCGGTGAGCCGGGCGATCGTGAGCCGTCGGCGTTGGACGCCTGCCATTCCCATGCGGTGACCGACAACGAGGTGGTGCGCCTCGGACGCATCTTCGCGCCGGGCTGTGGGGTGATCCTCTTCCAGACGGGGACCAACCGCATCGCACACAACCACATTGCCGACCTCTACTACACGGGCATCTCGATCGGCTGGAACTGGGGCTATGAGGAGACCCCCTGTCGGGCGAACCTCATCGAGTACAACCTCGTCGAACGGGTCGGCCAGGGGCGGCTGAGCGATATGGGTGGGTTCTACACCCTGGGACCCCAGGCGGGGACGGTGATCCGCAACAATGTCTTCCGGTCTGTCGACAGCTACCGGTATGGCGGCTGGGCGATGTACAGCGACGAGGGTAGTACGGGGATCGTGGTCGAGAACAACGTGGCCCATGGCTGCAAGGATGCGGGGTTCCACCAGCATTACGGGCGCGACAACGTCATCCGCAACAATCTGCTCGCGTGGAACCGGAACCACTCGGTGATGCGGACCCGGGAGGAGCCGCACCGGTCGTTCTGGTTCACGAACAATGTGGTGGTCGCCAACTCCGGCACCTTTCTGGGCAGCAGCTGGAAGGGCACGACGAACCAGTTCCTGAGCAACCGCAACGTCTGGTTCGATCCCCGCCTGGGGGCGGATACGTCGGCCTACCAGTTTGCCGGCAAGGACTGGTCCGCCTGGCGTGCGCGGGGACAGGACGTCGACTCCCTGATTGCGGACCCCCTACTGGTGGATCCGGAGCGCCCGGAGCTCGGCCTGAGGAGGGAGTCGCCCGCGTATGGACTGGGCTTCCGTCCGATCGACCTGACGGATCTGGGGCCGCGTCCGAAACGACGTCGTCGGTGAACGGATCGATGCCTTGGTGGACCCGCGTTTGCCGACTCCGACTCGGGATCCCAAGAATCCCTCTTCCGTGATCGATGCATGCCATATCCCAGTCGGAGGATGGCACACCGGTGGGTGTTTCCCGGCTCAGTCAGAACTGGTTCATTTCGGGCTGATCGTGGAAATCCACCTTTTGAGCTTTCACTCCTCGGCGCCCTTCGATTCATTTCAGGTTCGAGATGATTCCCGAATCGAAAATCCCAACGGTCTCGTCCGAACGTCCCACCACCACTCGGCGTGATTTCCTCCGCCTCGGAGGGGCGGGTGTGTTGGCGTGGACCCCGATCCACAGAATCCTGGCCGGGGATGCGGCGGCCCCGTGTGACCCGCCGCAGGGATTTCCGGCATCCATCCCTGTCTATCTCCAGGCCTTCAGGAACTGGTCGGGCGAAATCGCGATCGATGCCGTCTGGACCGCAGCGCCGACCTCTCCCGAGGACGTGGTCGAGATCGTGAACTGGGCTGCCCGCCAGAACTATCGGATCCGGGCCCGTGGCAATGGTCACAATTGGTCCCCGATCCTTGTCGCCCCCGGGACGACATGCGAGTCGCGGGTGGTCCTCCTGGACACCCGGGTTCATCTCAAGACGGTGTCGATCAACATGGCATCCACACCGCCCACGGTCACCGCCCAGTGCGGCATCCTCATGGAGGATCTGCTCCTGGAGATCGGGAAGGTGGGTCTCGGGGTGACGGCGACTCCCGGGGCCGGCGACGTCACGCTGGGTGGGGCTTTGGCCATCAACGGTCATGGGACCGCCGTCCCCGCGCTCGGAGAGGTGCGGCTGCCCGGCCACACCTACGGTTCCCTGAGCAACCTCGTGGTGGCGATGACCGTGGTGGCGTGGAATCCGAAGACCTCGCAGTACGAGCTGCGGAAGGTCCGCCGGTCGGATCCGGAGGCCGGCAGCCTCTGTCCACACCTGGGGCGGGCTTTCGTGGTGGAGGCAGAATTGCAGTGCGGTGCCGACCAGCGTCTCCGCTGTCAGAGCATCACCGACATCACAGCGGGTGAATTGTTCGGTCCGGAGACTCCCGGAGCCCGCACGTTCGCGGGGTTCGCCAACCAGTCGGGCCGGGTCGAGGCGATCGTGTTCCCGTTCTCGGAACAGCCCTGGCTCAAGGTCTGGAGCGTGGCCCCCGAGAAGCCAGAAGGAAGCCGTGAGGTGACGGAGCCCTACAACTATCCCTTCTCGGATTCCATTTCCCCGGCCGTGGAAGGACTCCTGAACTCGATCCTCTCCGGGGCCGGGTTCCTGACGCCGGAGCTGGGGCCGCTTCAGATGGCGGCGGTCACCGCGGGTCTCGCGGTCACCAATTCGTCCGACATCTGGGGATGGTCGCGCAACCTCCTCCTCTACATCCGCCCGACCACGCTCCGGATCACCGCCAACGGCTATGCTGTCCAGTGTCGCAGGTCCGATGTGCAACGGACCGTCCGTGAGTTCTACTCCAAGCTGGTGTCCCTCCGGGACGACTACCGGAGCCGGGGGCTCTATCCAACCACCTCGGCCATCGAAATCCGGGTCACGGGCCTCGAACGTCCCGAGGAGTGCTCCGTCCCGGGAGCGCAGTCACCCCGGCTTTCCGCGCTTCGGCCAACGCCGGCCCATCCCGAGTGGGACACGGCCGTCTGGTTCGACCTTCTGGTGATCCCGGGCACCCCGAATGCCTTCCAGTTCTACCGTGATCTCGAGCAGTGGTTCTACACCAACTATTCGGGCGACTATGCTTCCGTCCGGGTGGAGTGGTCGAAGGGATGGGCCTACACGGACAAGGCGGCGTGGACGGCCCCTGAGATCCTTTCCGGGCGCATTCCAGCGTCCTTGACCGAGGGGCAGCTGCCCGGTGATGGCTTCAGGGAGGCCACCGCGCAGTTGGATCGTCTGGACCCGTTCCGGATCTTCTCCACTCCATTCCTGGACGAGTTCATGCCGCCCACCCAGACGGTCGAGTTACTGGATCAGACCCGCAAGGGTTCGCCGCCGCAGGGATCTGTCGGCGGTCCGCGAAAGCGGGGTCCTGCCAACACGAAGGAGGTTTCCGGGAAGTTCAAGGCCGTGCTGCGTCCCACCTCCGCGAAGCCCACGGTCTTGGAGACGAGTCCGGATCTGCAGCTCTGGTCTCCCGTTTCCACCAATCCACCCGGTCCTGTTGAGATCATGGTAGACGCCATCGGCGACCGACGGTTCTACCGGATCGTGCCGACGAAATGAGTCCTCCGGCTCACCCGGGTGTCTCCCTGCGTCGCCCCAGTCTTGAGATTCGCCGCTTCCCAATCGGTTCCACTGCCATCCAGCAAATTCCTCTCGTGCCCCGTCCCATGAACACCGTGCTCACACGTCTCCTCAGTTTGGTCTCGATCCTGTTGCTGGCGGTTGCCGCCCAGGCCCAGGGCATCGGACAGGAACGCAATCTGACCCTGGTCCCCTGGCTGATGCGTGTTGTCGATCCGACAGGGGCTGAACTGGGATCAGCGACCCTGCGCATCACGCGCCAGGCGCCCAATGCCGATGGTTTCGAGATCTTCGGCAATGTCGCATGGGACCTCATTGGGGCCGGAAGCGGGTTGGAGTTTGTCTCGGGGACTCTCGGTGCGTCTGGAAGCCTCGTGCTCCGAGGGTATCGCGTGGAGGTTCCGACCCAGATGGAGATCCACGACCTCGTGGCGCAGCTGTCTCCGGAGGGTGGCGCGCTTGTCAGCGGGAGCCTGAGCGGCGCCAAGGGCACCATTGCGTCCTGGACGGCGCGCCCGAACCTGGAGGTCCGCATCCGCAAGCCGTCGTCCCAGGAGCTCGAGATCTCGTGGCCGGCGGACCCTGGGTCCTTCTACCAGCTCCAGCAGTCCAGCGATCCGAAGTCCCAGACCTGGAACGCCGTCACTCTCGACTGGCGGCGGGGGGACTCCGGTCGACTGACGGTTCCCATTGCGTTGGATGCCGCAAAACCCATGGCCTTCTATCGGGTCGCCGTCACCAATGATGGCAACCCGCTGGTCGGTGTCCTCGACACGAAGATGACCGTCTTCAACAAGACGAATCGGCGCATCCTTGTCGACATGAACGACATCAGCGGACTCCTCGCAGCCCAGATCCTTCCACCGTGGAGCGGCAAACCCGAGGATCCGATTCCGCAGCGCGCCGTGCAGAACTGGTCCCGGTTCACCGATAACGACGTGCGCGGGGTGATCGACTTCGATCCCATCATCACTCCGGTCGCCGTCCTCCTCAGCACCAACAACAACAACCTGACCTTCGACGCCGGAAACCCGACGATCAACTCCCCGTGGATCCAGTTCGTGGGTCACGAAATCATCCACTTCTCTGTCAACGAAAGCCACGATGTCACCTACACGGTCACCCTCAAGGATGGGTCCAAGGTGGATCACAGGATGACCCTGAGGCGGGGCGGGGATACCGACACCGCCAAGGACATGCAGATCTTCCTGAACGATATCTTCCCGGATCCCGTTGCCCGGCTGGATACGAAGTTCACGGTCATCAATCGCACCGCCGCTCCGGTCGAGGTCCACCTCAACGACCTGACCGGTCTCAACGGAGTCAAACTGACGGCTTGGGACGGCATCTCGGAGACCCCGCCTCAGATCCATGCCCAGGCGCGTGGCGTTTTGGGGCCGGATATCTCGGGGGAGATCCGCTTCAAGGATCCCGGTTCGGTGCTTGTCGAGAGTTTTGGGACCAATGGGGACAAGTTCACCTTCAACAGTGGTCCGAATGGGGATGGCACGATCTGGGTCCAGCTTCAGGGACAGGAAAAGGTGTCCCTGTCGTTGCCAGCATCGGACGGATCGCCCACAGCGGGCAGCAGTGTGACCGTCGACTATCCCATCGTGAAGACGGATGGCACCACCGCTCCGCATCGGTTCGTGATCTCCCGCGGTGCGAACCTGCCGGATGCCACCGACATCCGGCTCACGATCATCCGATAGGCCGTGTGATCGCGGCAGCCGAGAGACCCACCGTCTGAACTGTCACGGAGGGGCGGGCGCCGACATGCCGTCCCGGAGCAGACAGGATCGACCCTTTTTAGGCCGAGGATGGCGATCCTCTTCGTCCGACTTGACGAAAACCTCCCCCTGTTGAGGCCCCCCATCTCTGGTCCGGGATTCACGAGGCGTCACAGGACACCCCCGTCGATCGCCCTCAAATCCCGAAAACATCCCTTCTCGGAGCGACGGCACCGGGGCAGGTTTGTCCCGATCCCATGACGTCGAGCTGGTCCAGAACCGTCGCCTTCGGAGCTGCGCTCTGCCTTGGTTTCGCGACCCATGCCGCGACACCTGACGCCGCACACTGGGCCTACCAGCCGCTGGGTTCCCACGTCCCACCGACCCTCCCCGGTAAACCGATAGCCCATCCGATCGACGCCTTCATCCAGGCACGGCTCGTCGCCGCGGGCCTCGAACCCGCAAGCGAAGCCCCGGCCCGGACCCAGCTCCGACGTCTCAGCTACGACCTCGTCGGCCTCCCGCCGCGGCCCGAGGAGCTCGACGCCTTCGAGAGCGCCTGTGCCGTGGACCCTTCCAGGGCCTACGCACGGGAAGTCGAACGCCTGCTCGCCTCGCCCCGACATGGCGAACGCTGGGCGCGTCACTGGATGGATGCCGCCCACTTCGCCGAGACCCATGGACATGACCAGGACCGCATCCGGTCCAACGCATGGCCGTACCGCGACTGGCTCATCCAGGCCTTCAACGCCGACATGCCGTACGACCGGTTCGTCCAGGCGCAGGTCGCGGGCGACGTCCTCGTCCCGGAGGATCCCTTCGCCACGGTGGCCCTCGGGTTCATCGCCGCCGGGCCGTGGGACGAAAGCTCCCTCCGCGACATCCGGGAGGACACGCTGGACCGCCAGATTGGCCGGTATCTCGACCGGGACGACATGCTGGCGACGGTGATGAGCGTCTTCACCAGCTCGACCGTCCACTGCGCCCGCTGCCACGACCACAAGTTCGATCCGATCCCACAGCGCGACTACTACGCGCTCCAGGCCGTGTTCTCCGGCGTCGAGCGGGCGAACCGTGTCTTCGACCCGGACCCTGGGGTGCATCGCCGACGTCAGGAACTGCTGCATCGACGGCGCCGGCTGGACCGGGGCGACTCGAACCTTCTGCACGCGGCCACGACCCGGGCTGCGGTGGACGCCTGGCGTGTCCGCAACGTCATGGCTCCGGCGACCTGGCGGGAGATCCCCGCCCAGACCTACATTCCGACCGCCACGGGCGTGCTCACCCGCCAGGGCGACGGATCCTTCCTGGCGTCCGGGATGACCCCCGAGCGCGACACCTACACCGTCCTCGCACCGGCTCCACCAGGCCGCGTGGCCGCGATCCAGCTGGAGCTCCTTCCCGACCCGTCGCTGCCGTTCCAGGGACCGGGCCGCCAGTCCCAGAATGGCAATCTGCACCTGAGCGAGTTCCGGGTCCTCGCCCATCCTCCCGACGGCGGAGCCCCTCGGGCGGTGGAACTGGTGAACCCGACCGCCGACTTCAACCAGGAGGGCTGGACCATCGCCCACGCGCTCGACGGGGACGAGAAGACCGCCTGGGGCATCCATCCGGAGGAGGGCAAGGCCCACCGGGCCGTCTTTGAGCTCAAGGCTCCGTGTGAATTCCGGGCCGGCACCACAATCGCCTTCGTGCTCCATCAGCTGCATGGAGGTGGACATCTCATCGGGCGGTTCCGGCTCACCACGACGGGTTCACCCGGACCATACCGGGCGATTCCCGCGGAGTTCGCTGACTGGGCGCATCGGGAGCCGTCGACCTGGACCCCGGAGCAGTGGACCCGACTCGCCGGATACGTGCTCCGCGAGGACCTCCGCCTGGACCTCGCGGCGCTGCCGGCACCGTCGCTGGTCTACGCGGCCGCCTCGGATTTCGATCCCGACGGCAGTCTGCGGCCCTCGCTGAACCCGCGTCCGATCCACGTCCTCAACCGCGGCGAGATCACCCAGCCGCGCGATGAGGTGGGTCCGGGCGCCCTCTCCTGCGTCGCCACGCTGCCGGCGCGCTACCGGGTGTCGGACGGGTCCGAGGAGGGAGCCCGCCGCGCCCTGCTCGCCGGATGGCTGGCGTCGCGCGACAACCCGCTCGTCTGGCGCTCGATCGTCAACCGCGTGTGGCACCACCATTTCGGACGCGGCCTGGTCGACACCCCGAACGACTTCGGCCGGATGGGCAGCGCGCCGACCCATCCCGAGCTCCTCGACTGGCTGGCCGTGTGGTTCCGCGACGAGGCGCGGGGTTCGCTGAAGGCCCTGCATCGGCTGATCGTCACCAGTGCCACCTATCGACAGTCCATGCGGACGACTCGGTCGGGGGTAGTGGATCCGGATCCCGACAACCGCCTGCTCGCGCATCGGAGCCCGATCCGACTCGATGCCGAGTGCGTCCGGGACGCGATGCTGCTGGCCAGCGGTCGGCTCGACCTGCGGATGGGCGGTCCGGGCGACATGCAGTTCGACCTCCAGCCCGGGATCCATGTCACTCCGCGGGTCGACTACACCCGGTTCGATGTCGACTCGGCCGCCGGGGGGCGCCGGAGCGTGTACCGATTCCTCTTCCGGACGCTGCCGGATCCCTTCATGGACGCGTTGGATTGTCCGGCGGGCGACCAGCTCACCGCGGTGCGCAACAACAGTGTCACGGTCCAGCAGGCCCTGGCCCTCTGGAACAACGCGTTCGTCGCCCGCCAGGCCGAGCACCTGGCCGCCCGGCTCGAGACGGAGCCCGGAACTCTGGAATCCCGGATTGCCCGCGCCTTCGTGCTGACGCTCGGCCGACCCGCTGCATCGGAGGAGCTCCGGGAGCTGGTCGCCTACGCCCGTCGACACGGCCTCGCGGCGGGGTGTCGGCTGCTGTTCAACGCCAACGAATTCGTGTTCGTGGACTGAGATGCACTCCCCCCTCCAGAGGCCCGGTCTGATCCCGACCCGACGCGAGTTCCTCGGCCGCCTCGGCGCCGGCTTCGGCAGCGTGGCCCTGGCGCAGCTCCTCGGGACGGAGCGTCTGCTGGGAGGCGAGGGTGGTTCCGGGGCCCGGCTGGCGCACCATCCCCCGCGGGCCAAGCGGGTGATCCAGCTGTTTATGAACGGCGGGGCCAGCCAGATGGACCTGTTCGACCACAAGCCCGCGCTGTTCCGCCACGCCGGAGAGCCGTTCGATCCCGGGAAGGGCGTGCGGGTCGAGGCGCCGACCAGTGAGCCCGGCAAGGTGCTCAAGCCGCCGTTCGAGTTCCGTCAGCATGGCCAGTCCGGTCGCTGGGTGAGCAGCGTTCTGCCCCACCTCTCCCGGTGTGTCGACGACCTCGCCTTCCTGATGGCGATGCAGTCGCGGACCAATGTCCATGGCCCGAGCAGCTATCTGATGAACACGGGCTTCCTGCTGCCGGGGTTCCCGTGTCTGGGGGCCTGGACGAGCTTTGCGCTCGGGAGGGAGAGCGACAACCTGCCGGCCTTCGTCGTCCTGCCCGACGCCAAGGGCCTGCCCTACAATGCCCGTGGCAATTTCAGCTCCGGGTTCCTGCCCGTCTCGTTCCAGGGAACGGTGATCCAGAGCCGTGCTGCGGACGCCGCGGGCTCGGGTCCCGGCGGCTCCGGCGGATTCCTCCTGAACGATCTCTCCGCGCCGCCCTCGGCCCGGTACATCACGCCGGTGTCGGACCACGACGGTCTTGCCGTGCTGCAGGGGTTGAATCGCCGCCACCAGGAGGCGCACCCGACGGATTCCCGGCTCGAGTCGAGGATCCAGGCCTATGAGCTCGCGGCCCGGATGCAGCTGAGCGCGCCCGAGGTGTTTGCGCTGGACGGGGAGACGGAGTCGACCCGACGGCTGTACGGGCTCGATAACGCGGTCACCGAGAACTTCGGTCGCCGCTGTCTCCTGGCGCGTCGACTGGTGGAACGGGGCGTGCGGTTCGTGCAGGTCTGGAGCGGGGCCGGTGGACCGACCGGGAACTGGGACAACCACGCGAACATCGTGAAGGAGCTGCCCCCGATGTGTGCGGCCACCGACCAGCCGATCGCAGCGCTGTTGACCGACCTGAAGGCCCGAGGGCTCTTGGAGGATACGCTGGTGCTGTGGAACACGGAGTTCGGCCGCATGCCCTTCGCCCAGAGCAGCGAGGGGAGGGATCACAACGGCGGCACCTTCGTCGGCTGGATGGCTGGGGCCGGGGTGCGTCCGGGCGTGGCCCATGGCGAGAGTGATGAGTGGTCGTGGAAGGCGGCTCACGACATCACCACGACCTACGACTTCCATGCGACGGTGCTGCATCTGCTGGGACTCGACCACGAACGCCTGACGTTCCGTCACAATGGCGCCGACCGCCGACTGACCGATGTGCATGGAGAGGTCGTCCGTCAGGTGCTGGCGTGAGGGATGAGGGGACTCACGCGGGGACGCGGAGGCGCGGAGAGAGAGGACGGATGAGGTAGGGAGCGGCAGGGCGAGGTGGGGCAGACAGTCGGGCAGGCCATCGGCCTGCGAGGGTGGGTGATGCAGTGCCCTGCATCACTGGGCGCGGGAGCGCCCACGCGTGTGGCCACTGTCGATGTGCGTGGTAGGGAACGGACCGGGTCCCTCAGGTCCCCAATTGAATCCGCCACGCGTTGCGCACCCGTGAAGGCAGACGGGATCCTCTCTCACGTCAGACAACCCCGGCTCATCCCCTGGATCCGCACGAATTTCGCGGGTCCAGATGGGGACGTGAGGGACCCCATCCCTACCAAGGGAAGCTGCCGCTCCCGGCCTCAGCGTTTCCCTACTCCCAGCCAGTGGGAGATGAACGCCAGCCGGTCGGCACTCTCCTCGATGATCTTCGTCGTGGGTTTACCGGCGCCGTGGCCGGCCTTGGTCTCGATCCGGATCAGCACCGGGTTGGAACACGACTGCACCGCCTGGAGGCGGGCGGCGAACTTGAAGCTGTGCGCGGGCACGACCCAGGCCCAGCCGATCGTGAAGCGGTGAAACCGGAGCATGTCGAGGACCCCCACCGCCGGCAGGCAGGCGCCAAAGAGGTCGGGCCGCTGTGTCATGCAGGCCCCCACGAGCAGGCCGCCATTGCTGCCGCCCGAGATCGCGAGCCGACGCGGCTCGGTGATCTTCTCCGCGACCAGATATTCGGCGGCGCCGATGAAGTC
>SYEM01000248.1 GCA_005801385.1 Verrucomicrobiales bacterium
TGCTCCCAGACGTCGACCCCGAGGATCGGCTTGCCCTCGACACCCGAGAGGGCCTTACCCATCAGCGGGGTGTCCTGGTTCGGGGTCGACGCGATCTCGAGCTTGCCTCCGTTGACGAGCAGCCAGGCCCAGCCGGATCCGAAGCGTCCAATCCCCGCCGCCTCGAACTTTGCCTTGAAGTCGTCGAAACTGCCAAAGGCCGATTGGATCGCCGCGGCGAGGTCGCCGGAAGGAGCCCCCCCCTTGCCGGGGCCCATGAGGTTCCAAAAGAAAGTGTGGTTCCAGTGGCCACCTCCGTTGTTGCGGACCGGGCCACGGATGGCGTCGGGGACCGAGGGGAGATCGGCAAGGAGGGCTTCGATGGATCTTCCCTCGAGCGCGGTGCCCGCGATGGCCTTGTTCAGGTTGTCGACGTAGGCCTTGTGATGGCGTCCGTGGTGGATCTCCATCGTCAGGGCATCGATGTGCGGCTCAAGGGCCTCCTTGGCGTACGGAAGTGGGGCGAGTTCGAATGGCATGGTCGTGTTTCGGTTTGAATTGATGCGGCATCGACACCGGAAGAGTCATTCCATCCAGGCACGAACACCGTCCGGACAGCCTAGACGTCATGCCTCAAACCTCAACGCGCAAAGCGGTTGCCCCAGCCGGGTGCAATCCACCGACAACGAAGGCAAGGGCCCGCCAACACCCTCGATTGCCGAGCACCGGGTCTGTTCCTAGTCTCCGAGTGTTGTCGGCACCTTCACTCCCGGCCGGGTCGCCCCTCCCTGCCCCCAGACCCCTGTCCCCGCTCAGTCGGGTCCGGGCCGGTTGTGTCGTAATCGTACGACAGCTCACGGCCGGGGATGAAACCAACCAGCGACTCCGGGAAATGGGCTTCGTCGAGGAACAACGGGTCAAGGTGATCACACTCCAGAACAACGTGCTGTGCCAGGTCTGCAACGCCCGGCTCGGTCTGAGCGCCCGGCTGGCGGAGCAGATCCTGGTAGAGACCCTGCCGTCACCGGCGTCGCTCCCATTCCAGCGCCCCGGGGCCTGAGGGCAGGCCTGCATCCCTGGCTGAAACGCACCGGAGATCCTGATCCCCCGACCCGGAAACCCACCTCATGAATCCCACCGACACTCCGGCGCCCTTGAGCAGCCTGAACCCTGGAGCCAAGGCCATTGTCCGGGAGGTCCGAATCCCGGTCCAACACCGGGCCCGAATCCTCGAGATGGGACTGCTCGTCGGCACCCCCATCGAGATCGTGCGCTTCGCACCGCTGGGTGACCCCATCGAGCTCAAGGTCCGGGGCTACCACCTGTCGCTCCGACGCCATGAGGCCGATCAGATCCTTGTGACCCCCGCCTGATCCCCCTGTGCCCACCTCTCCGATCCAGATCGTCCTCACGGGCAACCCGAACTGCGGCAAGACCACCCTGTTCAATGTCCTCACCGGGCTCAGGGCCAAGGTCGGCAACTACGCCGGGGTGACCGTCGAACGCAAGGAGGGCGCACTCCTGGGGGCAGACCCAAACCATCCGGTGACGGTCCTCGATCTTCCCGGGACCTACAGCCTCAGTCCGCAGTCCCTCGACGAACAGATTGCCCGGGACGTGCTGTTCCATCGGCTGACCGAGGTAGCCCCGCCCGATCTCGTGGTGGTGGTGGTGGACGCCTCGAACCTCCAGCGGAACCTCTACTACGCGACCCAGGTCATCGAGCTGGGACACCCCACGGTGCTGGCATTGAACATGGTCGACGTCGCCACGGAGAACGGCTTGGAGATCGATCAGAAGGGCCTTTCGGCCGCACTCGGGATCCCGGTGTTCCCGTTCGTGGCGAGCCAGGGCGAGGGGGTTGAACATTTCCGACGCGCCCTGCGGGAATTTGCCGCCCGACCGGGGACCAAGACGGTGATCCCGCGGGAGTTCAATGAGCTTCCGGAGACCTTTGGACGCGAAGCCCAGGCGTTGGAACGGCAGCTCGAGACCCTGTTCCCCAACCGCCAGCGACTGGCCGCCGCCGAAGCCCTGCTGCTGCTCAGCGACGACCAGGTCCTCCAAAGCCATCAAGCTCTGTATCCCGCTTCGGTGGTCGAGACCGTCACATCGGCACGACACCGGCTCGAACAGGCCGGGGTGGATTGGCGCAGCGCCGCCATCGAGGCCCGTTATGCCCGGGTCTTCGCCATCACAGAACATGTCACCACCCAGACCGTCTCCGATGAGGAGTCGCTGTCGGACCGGCTCGACAGGATCCTGACCCATCGGATCTGGGGCCTCGCGATCTTCGTTGGACTCATGGCCCTGATGTTCCAAGGCATCTTTACGCTAGCAGCGATCCCGATGGACTTGATCGAACAGGGGGTCGAGGGACTCGCAGCCCGTGTCGGTGAAGCCCTGGGTCCCGGGGATCTCCAGGATCTGCTATCGGTCGGAATCATCCAGGGGGTTGGGGCCGTCGTGGTCTTCCTGCCCCAGATCTGCCTGCTCTTCCTGTTCATCGCCCTGCTCGAAGACACCGGCTACATGTCGCGGGCGGCATTCTTGATGGACCGGCTGATGTCGCGGGTCGGTCTCCACGGCAAGAGCTTCATCCCCATGCTCTCCTCCTTCGCCTGTGCCATCCCAGGGATCATGGCGACACGGACGATTGAGAGCCGACGCGACCGGCTGGTGACCATCCTCGTGGCTCCACTGATGAGCTGTTCGGCCCGCCTGCCCGTCTACACGGTCCTGATCGCGGCCTGCATCCCCAACACCCGCTACCTTGGCTTGATCGGTCTGCCCGGCCTTACCCTGCTGGCGATGTACCTGCTCGGCATCGTCGGGGCGCTCGGGATGGCCTGGCTGTTCCGTCGGACCCTCGTGAAAGGGGAACCTCCCCCGCTGATCCTGGAGCTACCTCCCTACAAGCGACCCGTTCTCAAGGTGCTGGTCCACCACATGTGGGACCGTTCGAAACTGTTCCTTCGGCGGGCTGGGACGGTAATCCTCGGGATCAACATCCTCCTCTGGTTCCTGTCGACCTACCCGAAGGACCCCTCCATCGCCGAGAAGGCCCAGGAAACCCTGGCCGCCACGGCCCGGGACAAGGCGCCTACGGGCACCTTTCCGCCCGAGGCGACAGCGTCCGAGGTCCTGGAGCAGATCCGAACCCTGCAGGACCCGAAGACCAGCACCGCGGCACCCGGGGATCTGACGGAATTTCTGAAGTCCTGGCCTGGGATCGAGACCGCCAGCGCCCAGGAGGTGTCAGGGGCGGAGCTCCGGCATAGCTTCGCCGGACGGGTGGGACGTGCCATCGAACCGTTGATCCGTCCGCTGGGCTTCGACTGGAAGATTGGCATCGGCCTGGTGGCCTCGTTCGCCGCGCGGGAGGTCTTCGTGAGTACCATGTCGGTCGTCTACAACGTGGGCGGCTACGACGAATCGGAGGAATCCACTGCCAGCTTGGCCGAAACGCTTCGACAGCAGACCCGACCGGACGGTTCCCAGATCTACACCCCGCTGACCGGGATCACCCTCATGGTGTTCTATGTGTTTGCGATGCAATGTGTCAGCACGGTGGCGATCGTGCGGCGGGAGACCAACAGCTGGCGCTGGCCCCTCTTCCAGATCGCCTACATGACCGGCCTGGCGTGGACACTCGCACTCGTCGTCTTTCAGGTCGGACGGCTCCTGGGATTCGAGTAACGGCGTCCGGTGGAGTTGCGGTCACACCACGCAGGGAGACATCCACCATCCGGTTGGCGCCGTTCAAGCATCCCAGCTCTGAAGCACGGGGACCTCAAACAGCAGTTCAACCAAAACCTGGGACTGGTGGCGCGGTGACATGAAGACCTGAATCCCGCGATGAGGCGGGACGTCGAAGGAGGCCCTGATCCGGGATTGGCGCTTCCCACCCCGGAAGGGATTTACCTAACCTGCCGCCTTCCACGCTTCAGTCATGAACCGAGCCCTCCCTCTTTCCGCACTCATCGCGGGCTGCCTGATCCAGCATGGCCTGGCCGCGCCACCTCAGAGCCTCGAACTCAATCCTGGCAGCCACATCGCTCTGGTCGGCAGTGCCCTGGCGGACCGGATGCAGCACGATGGCTATTTCGAGACGCTGCTCTACGCGCAGTTCCCGAAGCAGAACATCGTCGTCCGCAACCTCGCCGTCTCCGGCGATGAGGTCACAATACGCCACCGCTCCGAGAATTTCGGCAGCCCCGACGAGTGGCTGAGGAAGGTCGGGGCCGATGTGATCCTGGGATTCTTCGGGTTCAACGAATCCTTCAAGGGCCCCGAGGGTGTGGCGACGTTCAAGACGAATCTCGACCGCTGGGTGAAGGAGACCCAGGCGAAGAACTACTCCGGCAAGGGCGGACCACGGCTCGTGCTCGTCTCTCCGGTCGGCGCCGAACGGCACAAGGATCCCAACTTCCCCGACCCCGACCCGCTCAACGCCAACCTGAAGCTGTACACCGAGGCGATGGCGGAGGTGGCGAAGGCGAATGACGTGCAGTTCGTCGACCTGTTCAACCCCTCCCTCAAGCTGTATGCGGATGCCGCCAAGAAGGGGCAGTCGCTTACGATCAACGGATTCCTCCTGAGCGAGGCCGGTGATCGGACGATCGCTCCCGTCTTGTTCCAGTCGTTGTTCGGGAAGACCGCCCCGGGCGGCAACCGGGAGCGTCTCCGGGCCGCGATCAACGAGAAGAATGCCCAATGGCATGCGCGGTATCGGACGGTCGACGGCTACAACGTCTACGGCGGCCGTTCCGCCCTCGCCTATCAGGCCGAAAAGGGGGCCTTCATCTCGGACCGCAATGCACCGACTCCCTACATCTCCAACTACAAGGTGATGCAGGAGGAGATGAGCGTCCGCGACACCCTGACGGCCAATCGCGACAAGCGGGTCTGGGGCGTGGCGCAGGGGGAGAACCCGGAAATCGACGACTCCAACCTGCCCAAGGTCACCCTGGTTCCCAGCAACAAGCCGGGCTCCAACCCGGACGGCTCCTACACCTTCCTCACGGGTGAGGGGGCCATTGAGAAGATGACCCTCCACAAAGGGATGAAGATCAACCTGTTCGCCAGCGAGGAACAGTTCCCTGAGCTCGCCAACCCGGTGCAGATGGCTTGGGACACCAAGAACCGCCTCTGGATCGCGGCCTGGCCCAACTACCCAGAGCGGCGTCCAGAGTCCAAGGTGGGTGACAGTCTGATCGTCCTGGAGGACACCGATGGCGACGGCAAGGCCGACAAATCCAGTACCTTCATCGGCGACCTGAACTGCCCCACGGGATTCCAGTTCTACAAGGACGGCGTCCTGATCGTTCAGGCGCCCGATATCTGGTTCGTCCGCGACACCGACGGCGATGGTAAGGCCGACTGGAAGGAGCGCGTGCTGATGGGACTCGACTCCGCCGACTCCCACCATACCGCCAATGCCGTGTGTCTCGACCCGGGCGGCTCCATCTACCTGAGCGACGGTGTCTTCCACCGCACCCAGATCGAGACGGCCAAGGGTCCACTCCGCAATGACGACGCCGGCATCTTCCGGTTCGATCCACGCACCGGCAGCCTAGAGACCTACATCGCCTACGGCTTCGCCAACCCGCATGGCAAGGTGTTCGACTACTGGGGCAACGACCTCGTCACGGACGCCACCGGCAACAACACGTACTTCGCGCCGGCGTTCAGCGGCCATATCGACTACCCCGCGAAGCATTCCGGGATGAATCAGTTCTGGGACCGGCCTTCCCGCCCCTGCCCCGGCACCGGGATCATCTCCAGCCGACACTTCCCCGAGTCGATGCAGGGGAATTTCCTGAACCTAAATGTCATCAGCTTCCTGGGCATCTACAACGTGAAGGTCACTGAGGACGGCTCCGGGTTGAAGGGCGAGACACTGCCCGACCTGGTCTCCTCGACCGATCCGAACTTCCGGCCGATCGCCGTGTCCATCGGACCCGACGGCGCCATCTACTTCGCCGACTGGCACAAGCCGCTGATCGGCCACATGCAGCACCATCTGCGCGATCCGAACCGGGATGACACCCACGGCCGCGTCTACCGGATCACCTATGACGGACGTCCGCTCCTGAAGCCCAAGAAGATCGACGGACAGGCGATCGAGGCGCTGCTCGAACTCCTCAAGGAGCCCGAGAATGGCACCCGGGAGCTCGCCAAAATCGAGCTCGGTGAACGCGATTCGGCCAAGGTCGTGGCCGCCGTGAAACGCTGGGTGCAGAAACTCGACCCGAAGGATTCAGCCTATGAACACCATGTCACTGAGGCCCTCTGGGTCCATCAATGGCACAACATCGTGGACGTCGACCTCCTCGATCGGGTGCTGAAGTCGCCCGAACCGCGGGCCCGCGCCGCCGCCGCACGAGTCCTGTGCTACTGGCGCGACCGCGTCCCGGGCGCCCTCGCGCGCTTTGCGCAGCTTGCCGAGGATCCCGCACCCCGGGTCCGGCTCGAGGCGGTCCGTGCTGCAAGCTTCTACCGAGACGCGGAGGCCATTACGGCCACCGATGTCGCCCTCGCCATCCTGAAGAGCCCAACGGATTACTACCTCGACTACTGCCTGCGCGAGACACTGCGCCAGCTCCAGCCGTGGTGGCGGAAGGCCATCTCCGAGGGCAAGCCGGTCGCGGCGAACAACCCCGCAGGAATCCGGTATCTCATCAAGGGCGTCAGCACAGCCGACCTCTCCAAGCTCTCCCCCACCGCCGACGTGCTGGAGGCGATCATCCTCCGTCCAGACGCCACCGACACCGATCGGGCCAACGCGCTGACCGGCCTTGCCAAGCTCCATGGCAAGACCCGGGTTGCAGAACTCCTGTCGCTCCTCGATGGCCCCGCGAAATCGGACGCCGTCGCCGCCGCGAGCCTCGCCCGACAGCTGCCACTGCAGCCGGCTGGCGACCTCAAGTCCGTGGCTCCGCAGCTGGTGGTGCTGAGCACCCAGGGCTCGCTCCCGGTGCTGCGTCAGGCAGCCTGGGCCGGACGCGCGTTGGCCGATGGTTGGTTCGACGGCGTCTGGACCGAGGCCTCCAGGTCTCCGGGCGCCCTCGCGGACCTGCTCCAGGGCATCCTGCTCCTGAACGACGCCGACTTCCGGGCGAAGGCCTTCGACAAGGTGAGGCCTCTGTTGGCGGACCCAACCCAGATCGCAAGCCTCGTGAATGCCGGTGGCGGCAAGCCAGCCGGTGACGGACGCTTTGTGCGCATCGAGCTTCCACGCCAGGGAACCCTGACCCTGGCGGAGGTCGAGGTCCTGAGCGACGGAAAGAACATCGCCAAGGGTGGCAAGGCCACCCAGTCCAGCACCTCGAACGGCGGCGATGCCTCGAAGGCGATCGATGGCCGGACCGACGGGGCCTGGGAACGGGGCACGCAGACCCACTCGGCTGAGGGCGAAAAGAATCCCTGGTGGGAGGTCGACCTCGGCGGCGCCCGACCGATCGACTCCGTTGTGGTGTGGAACCGCACGGATGGAGACCTGGGCCGGCGCCTCGAGGGCTACACGGTGACCGTGCTGGACGGCCAACGCCGCGAGGTTTTCCAACAGACCGGTGTGTCCGCCCCGAACCCCAAGGGACCGGTGAAGGTCGGAGGCGACCCGGCGGGGTCCCTGAAGCGGGCCGCCA
>SYEM01000249.1 GCA_005801385.1 Verrucomicrobiales bacterium
ATTTCGGTATGACCTTTCTGGCGACCGAAGCCCTTGACCTCGGTGACAGTCATGCCCTCGATGCCCGCCGCGGCGAGCGCGTCCTTCACTTCCTCGAGTTTGAACGGCTTGATGATGGCCTCGATTTTTTTCATTTTATGGCTCGTTTGCAGTCTTGGATGGTTGCGTCGCTGGACTCCCGGCGACCGGTCGGCTGACGGAGGAAACTCCGACAGACTCCCGACTGAGGTAGTGGGGAGCACCGGAGATGCCAGCGTCTTAAAGCCGTCATTAAAATCGCCCGTATCCACCTTGTTTTCAGTGAGTTGCAATAGATGAACAAAACCTGAGCCCTCGGTATTTCATCGAGCTTCTGTTGTTTTTTGACCACCCCATTCCAATTGCTTCAGTCGGGTGGAACGCGTGGGGATCGTGAATCCTTAGATGGGATGTGAGCGCCCTACCGGTAAGTCGAGGCTCCGGGTACGGGTCCACCGTGGGCTGGCCTTGGACCCGGAATCCGCCAGCACCTGGTTCACAAGGCCCACATTGAGGTTGCACGACCCAGGGGGTGCTGGCGCACCCGGTGATGCAGGGCACTGCAGTACCCACCACAGGGGTCACCGCCCCATGAATCGCCGGCCCTCCACTTCCTCCGGAATGAACTTCCGCGTGACACCTGCGGGAGGCTGTGGATTCCTTTGCGGGCCATGAAGCGACTGAATTTCCTGATCTGTCTCGGACTCGCTGTTCTGGGCCTGTCCCTGAACGCGGCCGATGCCCCCAAGACCGCCGCCTCCGACCAGGTCGCGGTCCTCAAGTTCAAGGACTTCGGGGACATTGTCCTCGAATTCTCGCCCGACGTCGCCCCGAAGACCGTCGAGAACTTCAAGAAGCTTGCCGGTGAGAAGTTCTACAACGGCACCAAGTCGCACCGCCTCATCCCGGGATTCATGATCCAGCTGGGCGATCCGCTCACGAAGGACCCTGCGATGGAGGCCCGCTGGGGCACCGGGGACCCGGGCTACAAGATCAAGGCCGAGTTCAACGACCGTCCCCATGTGAAGGGAACCGTCTCGATGGCCCGGAGCCGGGACCCAGACTCGGCCGGAAGCCAGTTCTTCATCTGCTTCGGCACGGCGTCCCATCTTGACCGCCAATACACAGCCTTCGCCAAGGTGATCCAGGGCATGGATGTCCTCGACAAGCTCCAGGCCGTGCCCGTGGGTGGACCCCAGGGCAGCAGCCCAAAGACCCCGGTGGTCCTCGAGAGCGTCACCCTCATCCCCCGCTCCGAACTGAAGCCCGCGAAGTAAGGCGCCCTCCATACTCGCCCATCCCCTCCTCCATGAGCACCCCCCAGTCCACCGACGACGTCGCTGTCATCGAAACCTCCCAAGGCCGCATGGTCCTGGAGTTCTGGTCCGACGTCGCCCCGAAGACCGTCGAGAACTTCAAGAAGCTCGCCAGCCAGGGATTCTATGACGGCACGGCGTTCCACAGAATTGTCCGCGGCTTCATGGTCCAGGGTGGGGATCCGCTCACCAAGGACCCCTCCATGGAGGCCCGTTGGGGCACCGGGGACCCGGGCTACAAGATCAAGGCCGAGTTCAACGCGAAGTCCCATCAGCGCGGCGTGATCTCGATGGCCCGCTCGGCGAATCCCGATTCCGCTGGGTGTCAGTTCTTCATCTGCCTGGGCGACGCCTCCTTCCTCGATCGGCAGTACACGGCGTTCGGAACGCTGGTGCAGGGAGACGACGTCCTCGGGAAACTGGGTGAAGTGCCCACCCGCGTGGCAGGCGGCGGCGAGCGGAGCCGACCCGTGGAACGCCAGAACGTGGCGTCCATCAAGATCGTCAGCCGAGCCTCCCTGGGCTGAGACCGTCCCACCGGCACTGGACGCGATGGTCCCCTCCGACAGCGAGATCGCTCAGGTCCTCGAATCCCTAGGCTGCCCGCCCGCCCAGTGCCCCGACCTCGCGGTACAATTGTGCCGGCGTGCCCATCAGCTCTCGGCGACCACCGGACGCACCCCGGAAGAGGCCCTCACCCACCTCCTGCGACTGATGTCGCAGGGGTGGGCCGCCCAGTCCAAGACCGGATCGTGATCCACCAGACGGAACCTTCCGCACTCCATCCCGCTGATGCCCCCCGATCCCTCCATCAAGACTTGGCATCGGATGTCCTCGCGATCCGTAGCGCACTACCGGATCTTCTCCCTGCGGTCCGATCTGAAACTCAACCCCCGCACAGGGAGCCAGCACGACTTCTTCGTCATCGACTGCCCTGACTGGGTGAACGTGGTTCCGGTGACCCAGGACGGACGCATCGTGATGGTGGAGCAATTCCGTCATGGATCCGAGACGGTCGAACTCGAGATCCCTGGCGGCATGATGGATCCCCATGAGACCGATCCGGTGGCCGCGGGCATCCGGGAACTCCGCGAGGAGACGGGCTACGAGGGGCAGCAACCGGAATTGATCGGCCGCATCTTCCCGAACCCCGCCATCCAGTCGAACACCTGCCACACGCTGCTGGTGAAGGACTGCGTGCTGCGCCACGAAACGGAATTCGACCAGGCCGAGGACATCGCGGTCCGGCTGGTGCCGCGGGACCAGATCCCAAGCTTGCTGGCCAACGGCACCATCCGCCATGCGCTGGTGGTCGTGGCGCTGTCGCACTACCTGATGCGGTCGACCCCGTGATGCAGGTCTCACGACGACTTCGCCATCGTTGACGGCCTCCACTCGGCCTCCTCCGCTCAGATCTGCTCGAAGTATCGGCGCTTCTCCCAGTCGGTGACCGCATCGCTGAACGACTGGTGCTCCAGTCGTGCATGGCGCACGTAGAAATCCACCACGCCGTCCCCGAAGACGCGTCGGGCCAGCGTCGACCCCTCGAAGAGGTCGGTCGCATCGCGCAGCGACGACGGCAACCGGGCGAGCTTCGGATCGATGTAGGCGTTCCCACGGTATTCCTCACCGCAATCGAGCCCCTCCTCGACGCCTGCGAGTCCGGCCGCGAGCATCGCCGAGAAGGCCAGGTACGGATTGGCGTCCGCACCCGGCATGCGGTTCTCGGGTCGGAAGGACTTCCCGGCCCCCACGATCCGGAATCCCGTGGTCCTGTTGTCGGTCGCCCATGCCATGCGGGTCGGCGCCCAGCTGCCGGACTGGTACCGCTTGTAGCTGTTCACCGTCGGGGCATAGAAGAGACACAGCTCCGGCGAATACTTGAGCAGCCCTCCGAGGAACTTCCGGAACAGCGGCGAATGCGGCACCGCCTCCCCCGTGACCCTCCCCTTGCCCGCCCGAACCGGCTCGGCCGCAAAGAGGTTGCGTCCCCCCTTCCAGAGACTGAGGTGGAGGTGACAGGAGTTCCCGGCCTCGGTGGGAGAGTACTTCGCCATGAAGGTCACAGCCTTGCCATGCTGCGCCGCCATCTCCTTGACACCCTGCTTGAAGAGCACATGCCGGTCACACATCTCGAGCGGCGCTGCGTAGGTGAAGTTGATCTCGTGCTGCCCCCGACTCCACTCGCCCTTGCTGCTCTCGACCGGGATCCCAGCGCCCACCAGACCGTTGCGGATCGTGCGCATCAGCGCCTCGTCCCGGGTCGTCTGCATGAGATGGTAGTCGATCCGGTAGTCGCTCGAGGGGATGAGATCGCGGTACCCGGAGGCGCAGGCCGACTCGAAGGTCTGTTTGAAGAGATAGAACTCCAGTTCGGAAGCGCAGGCGCAGGTCCAGCCCAGCGTCTCCAGCCGGGCAAGCTGTCCACGCAGGACGGACCGCGGCGCCTCCGCGACGAGGTGGCCATCCGGACGGTTGAAATCGCAGATCACCAGGGCCGCACCGGGCTGCCATGGCAGGATGCGCAGGGTGGACAGATCGGGATGGAACTCGAAGTCACCAAACCCCGACTCCCAGTTTGCCACGGCGAATCCCTCGAGCGGGTCCATGTCGAGATTCACCGTCAGCAGGTAGTTGCACCCATGCGTGCCATGATGCGCGACGCTTTTCAGGAAGAAGTCGGCGTGGAACCGCTTGCCCACGAGGCGGCCGAAGGGGTCGGGGATGGCGACAAGGACGGTGTCGATGGTGCCCTGGCGGATGAGTGCGGTGAGTTCGGCGAGCGTCATGGGAAGTGCGGAGGAACCGGGCACGGGTGGCGCCCCAGTGATCCCGCCAAGAAAATACGAATCCGAGAGACAGGACCAGTCTCGACCTTGAAGGACACCGGCGGACCAAACCGACCCGATGTGGACCCCAAGGCGGCGCTCAACACCCGGGCCCGGAGGACGTGTCTACCCTGGGATGTCTTGGGCGCAGAGCGCCCAGTACCGCAGGGCACTGCGGCACCCACCGAACTCACCAGACCCATCGGGTCGTTCAGCGGGACCCTGGGGACGGCGCCGTGGCGAGGGTGAGACGGAGCTGGTTGAACGCCTGCTGTGCGGTCGAGTACTTGAAGGTCAGACGGTCGAACCGGTTGAGCTGCTTCCGGACGGTGGTGCCATGCGGACCCGCAATCGCGAT
Organism: Verrucomicrobiales bacterium; assembly: GCA_005801385.1. Lineage (GTDB taxonomy): Bacteria > Verrucomicrobiota > Verrucomicrobiia > Limisphaerales > UBA9464 > UBA9464. The sequence goes on from SYEM01000249.1 coordinate 4,521, forward strand.
GAAGACCGTGCCCACCGGCTTCTCCTCGGTTCCACCTCCCGGCCCAGCGATGCCCGTTGTACTCAGGGCATAGTCCGCCCCCGTGACGCGACGTGCCCCCTCGGCCATCGCACGGGCCACGGGCTCGCTGACCGCCCCATGCTCCGCCAGGAGGGTCTCTGGCACACCCAGCAGCACGGTCTTGGCGGCATTGGCATACGAAACCACCCCGGCCAGCAGTACGGCCGAGGCCCCAGGAACATTCGTGATGCGATTCGCGAGATGGCCCCCGGTGCACGACTCGGCCAGGGCCAGGGTCTGTGACCGCTGGGTCAGGGTCCGCACGAGCACCTGCTCCAGGGAGTCCTCTCCTTCCCCGAAGACGAATTCACCGGCCTCCCGGAAGAGGATCTCCGCGGCAGCCCGGAGGAGCTGCGATGCCGTGGATCCCGCGGCCGAGAACCGGACATCGACCTCCCCGACCCGGGCGCAGTAGCCCACCTGCAAGCCGTCGGCGATCAGAGGGCCCAGAGGGGTTTCAAGCCGACCCTCCATCAACGACTCTCCCAGTCCCGTCGTCTTGTAGGTCTTCGTCATGAACCCCTCCGCCGCCCCCCAGCGGGACCCGATCCAGGGACGAACCTGTTCGTCGAACATGGGATGCAGCTCCCTCGGTGGCCCCGGGAGCAGGATCAGACCCGAGCGCCCCGCTCCGGACCGGAACGGATTTGGGGACAGGTCAAAGGCAAGCCCCGGAGCCGTTCCATGGTGGTTCAGAAAATAGGTCGCCCCCTCGGGAACCCAGGCCTCGACGCGGGTCTTCTCGGGCATCGGGCGCCGACGCGACTCGAAGAAGGCCCGGATGGCGGCCTCGACCTCGGGGTGGAATACCAGTCGGGTGCCGAGCAGTCCCGCGATGCGTTCGCGGGTGATGTCGTCGCTCGTGGGCCCAAGTCCGCCGGTGGTGATCACCAGATCGGACCGGGACAGCGCCATCTGCACCGCCCCGCAGATGGCCTCCGCGGTGTCGGGAACCGTCACATGATGCGACAGCGGCATTCCCAGCTCGGCCATTCGGGTGCCGATCCACTGGCTGTGGGTGTTCAGGACCCGCCCCAGGAGCAGCTCGGACCCGGTGGTGATGAGTTCGACAATCACCTGCCCACTCTAGGGTGGAAGCCTGGAACCGCCAGCGTGGGGAGGAGCGGGAACACGGTGGGTGTGTGCCATGGTCGACACACCTCCCGTTCACGGATGGCGAAGGCAACGTCCCCCGGTTGGGCGCAGGGCGCCCAAGCATCACAGGGTACTGCGATGCCCTCCACTCCTCCCGGCGAATCCACCGACCCTCACAGCCACCGAGGCGGAGACGCCTCAGCCCCCGAGCTGCAGGCGGTCGATGATGTCGGCCGCGACCCTCTCCGGGGAAGCGGCGATGTCGAAGCGCGGGATGTCGTCCGAGACCTCGAGCGTTGCGAACTGGCTCTCGAGGAGTGTGGCCGGCATGAAATGGCCTTTCCGTTCCCCGAGACGGGCGGCGATCAGATCACGGCTGCCATGAAGGTGGGCGAACCGAACCTGGGGATCCCCGAAGAGAAGCAGATCACGGTACTGCTGCCTGAGAGCGGAGCAGGCAATGACGGCACTGCGTCCAGCGGCATTCTCGGACCGTATGAACGACTGGATGGCGAGGAGCCACGGACGGCGGTCCTGGTCATTCAACGGCTGGCCGGCACTCATCTTGGCGATGTTCTCGGGCGGATGGAACGAGTCGGCGTCCCGGAACGCCCAGCCCAGCCGCTGGGCCACCAACGAGCCCACGGTGGTCTTCCCGCATCCGGAGACACCCATCACGATGAGGATCACGCGGGAAGGCTAGGGAGATCGGGCCCGGAGGAGAAACCGGAAAAAAGGGGAGGAGACTCACGCGAAGGCGCGGAGACGCGAAGGAAGACCATTTCAGGGAGGGATCGGCTGCACCGCAGAACCATGCAGGACACCCCGGAATGCCCGGAATACCGCAGACATGGCGCCATCGCCTCGAATTTCGCACTACCTCACGGAGGGCGGCAGACATCCGAGAACCCCAACTCGGCGGCTTCCCCCATTCCTTCTTCCCAATCCCCCGCTTTGAAAATCCGCCTCTCCGCTCCCCTCTTTTTACTCGGCGTCTCCGCGCCTCCGCGTGAGTCCCCTTCCCCCCATCCGCGTTCCTCGAAGGCACTTGAAGGAGCAGGCATCCCCAAATCTGGCGATGGAATTGCCACGGAACCCCCATGGAATTGCGCGCATGGAAACCAAACCCGAAAACTCTCCGCACGAATCACTGCCGGCTGTCATTGTCGATGCGGCGCTGCAGGTGCACCGCGAGCTCGGACCCGGGTTGCTCGAGCAGGTCTACGAGTCGGTCCTCGCCCGGGAACTTGAATGCCGGGGACTCACCGTGCGACGCCAGGTCTCGATCCCGATCCGGTACCGGGACCTCCATTTTCCGGAAGGGTTCCGTGCGGACATGATCGTCCAGGATGAGGTCCTCCTCGAACTCAAATCGGTGGAGCAGCTGTCCCGCGTTCACTCGAAACAGGTACTGACCTATCTGAAGCTCACCGGCCTGCGGCTGGGGTTTCTGCTCAACTTTGGAGCCCCGTTGATGAAGGACGGCATTGAACGCATCGCTCTCGGGTATGTCCCGCGGGTGGCACGCGTGGCATGAAGAGGGACTCACGCGAAGGCGCGGAGACGCGGAGGAAGACCATTTCAGGGAGGAATCGGCTGCACCGCAGAACCATTCAGGACACCCCGGAATGCCCGGAATACCGCAGACCCGGTGCCATTGCCTCGGATTTGGCCGTGCCTCAGGGAGAACGGCAGCCATCCGAGAACCCCAACCCGGCGGCTCCCCCCCATTTCCCTCTTCCCAATCCCCCGCTTTGAAAATCCGCCTCTCAGCTCCCCTCTTTTTACTCGGCGTCTCTGCGTCTCCGCGTGAGTCCCCTTCCCCAACCCTCCGAGTTCCTCGAAGGCACTTGAAGCAGCGGGCATCCCTCATACCCTCGCACGATGCGTCCCGAATCGCTCGCGTTCCTCGAAACCCTCGTCAACACCCCCAGCCCCACCGGCCACGAACACCGTGGCCAAAGGGTCTGGCTCGACTACGCCCGGCAGTTCGCCGACGAGACGTTCAGTGATGCGTATGGCAACTGCGTGGCGCGGATCGGCAAAGGGCGCCGCCCCCGCATCATGCTGGCCGCCCATGCCGACGAGATCGCCATGACGGTCAACCACGTCACCGAGGACGGATTCATCCATGTCCGCCGTGCCGGTGGCGTGAACCCCGGCATCACCCGTGCCCAGAGGGCGGTCATCCATTCCAGGACCGGCCCCGTTCACGGCGTCTTCGGATCCGTAGCCCCTCACCTCACCAAGGGCGACGACAAGAAGGACGAGCCCAAGATCCACGACCTCTTCCTCGACATCGGGGAGACCTCGCGCGAGGCCGTGCTGAAGCGGGTCCGGATCGGCGACCCGATCACGATCGCCGCTGGGTTCCAACGTCTCAACGACGACATCGCCGTGGCCCGGGCTTTCGACAACCGAATCGGCACCTGGGCCGTGGTCGAGGCGCTCCGCCTGATCCGGGAGGATGGCGGCCCGATCGAGGCCGAGGTCTGCGCCGTCTCGAACATCCAGGAGGAGGTCGGGCTGCTCGGCGCCCGACAGATCGCCTACTCGCTGCACCCGGATGTGGCGCTGGTGGTGGACGTCACCCACGCAACCGACATCCCGACCGTGGACAAACGCCAGCATGGCGACGTGCGTCTGGGACGCGGCCCGACGCTGACCCACGGCGGCTGCAATCATCCGGAGGTCGTGGCCCGGCTCGAGGAGTGCGCCTCCGATTCGAAGATCGCACTCCAGCACGAGGCGATGAGCTCCACGAGCGGCACCGATACCGATGCCATCTTCTGGACGCGCGGCGGGATCCCGAGCGCCCTGGTCAGCCTCCCCAACCGCTACATGCACTCGCCGGTGGAGATGATTTCCCTGAAGGACCTTGCGCAGATCCCGGTCCTGCTCGCGGCCTTCGTCCGGAGCGTCCGGGGTGGGGAACACTTCAAGGTCGCGCTCTGACCGCCAAGGGGGCGTCCCGGGCGGGTTCGCGTCGGTGCCGCGGCGCGAATCCCGTCAAAAGCGTTGCCCCCTCGGAAACGGTTCGCCTAGTCTGACGGCTCACCGAATTCATCTCGATTACCATGAGTGACTCCTACGTTCCCCTGATCAGCTCCGGCCTCGCCGGCCCGCTCGGCATCCTCCACCTCCCCCGCCTCTGGCAGAAGGTCTCCCTCGAGGCCCGCGGCAAGCTTGCCCCCGGCTATCCTGGCATCGGCCAGGGCTATGACATGATGGTCATCGGCGCCCTCGGACTCAAAGCCGAGGCCGTCAAGGCCTTCATCACCGAGCAGAAGCCCACCTATCCCCAGTTCGAGGCCTGGATCAAGCAGCAGCCCGGCGTGAACCTCACCAAGGGCAACATCCACAAGCTCAACGTCTCCATCGCCGGCTACATCCATGCCGACGAGACCCGGAAGGGTATCCTCTCCGCCAACGGTCTCCCGGACGACGGTGGCGTGCTCCCCGACGCCATCAACCTGAACAACCTCGACGACTGGTTCGAGTTCCATCAGGCGGTGCTCAAGTAACACGGGACACCCCTGTGGATCGCAAGGCCGGCACCTCGGTGCCGGCCTTTTTCTTTACCTCGGACCGGTTGCCGACACCGACTTCCGCGATACGCTGACTTCTTATGCCTAAAGCCATCACACTCGCGCTCAAGGTCGGAGACCGTGCCCCCGATTTCGAGGCACTCACGACGGACGGCACCCAGGCCCGGCTCCGCGACGCCAAGGGGAAGCCGGTCGTCCTGTTCTTCTATCCCAAGGACGATACCCCGGGATGCACCAAGGAGGCCTGCGGGTTCCGCGACCTCCATGCGGACTTCCGGAAGAAGGGGGCGCTTGTCTGGGGTGTCAGCGTCGACCCGGTCACCGCCCACCAGAAGTTCACCACCAAGTTCCAGCTCCCCGTCCCGCTGATCGCCGATACGGACAAGTCCATCGTCACCGCCTACGGGGTCTGGGGTGAGAAGGTCTTCATGGGCCGCAAGTACATGGGCACGAACCGGGTCACCTTCCTGATCGGGGCCGACGGAAGGATCCAGCACATCTGGACCACAGTGAAACCCGAGACCCACCCGGCCGAGGTCCTTGCGGTTCTGTGATCCAGGTCCATCCATCTTGTGAAGTGCTTTGACTCGCCACAGGGGCGGCTCCTAGCCTTCCACCGCATTAACAACGATCAACCTGTCATTCCATCATGCCCATCCCTGTTGGCTCCAAAGCCCCTGACTTCGTCCTCAAGCAGAAGACCGCCTCCGGACTCGAGGACATCAAGCTCTCCGACAACTTCGGCAAGAAGAACACCGTCATCCTGTTCTTCCCGCTGGCCTTCACCGGCGTCTGCACCCAGGAGCTGTGCGACATCACCGCCGGTCTGGGAGCCTACCGGTCGCTGAATGCCGACGTCATCGGCATCAGCGTCGACAGTCCCTTTGCCCAAGAGGCCTGGGCGACCCAGAGCAAGATCGGTATCCGACTTGGCAGCGACCTCAACAAGACCACCACGAAGGCCTATGACGTCGTGTTCCCGAACCTCGCCGGGATCGGAGACACCTCCGCCCGCGCGGCGTTCGTCGTCGACAGGAACGGGGTCGTCCAGTACTCGGAGCAGACCGCGACTCCCAAGGACCTGCCCAACTTCGAGGCGGTCAAGGCAGCCTTGGCGAAGCTCGGCTGAACCGTCCTTTCTTCCTCAACCCCGCAGGCCAGGTGGGCCGCGGGGTTTTTTGTTCCCGGGATCGTCCGTGGGGGAGTGCTGGCCTATCGTTCCGCGACTCCCAGCAACCGCCCCCCGGTGCGATCAACCACAGTTTTCGCTCCCAAAACCGACCGATCACCGCTCTCATCTCGCCGTCATGTCCGAATCCCCTCAACCCATGGAGTTCAAGATCTGGGCGGCCGACGATGTCGTCTACGGCCCCGTCCCCCTCGCCACCCTGGAACAGTGGGTGCGGGAGGAGCGGGTCGTGGCCGCGACCTGGGTGCATCTCGGCGGGAAGGACCAGTGGATCAAGGCCGGGGACGTGGCCGAGCTGAAGGACGCCTTCGCCGGCCGCTCGACGGCCACGGGTGCCGCGGATGAGGTGACCCCGCTGGTGATGGGGCTCCGCCCCGGGATGCTGCGACGCGTCCGTGCCCTCTCGGGCATAAACGACCAGCAGCTCGGCCGCTTCGTGCAGATCATGGAGATCGTGAAGGCCGACGCCTACAAGGTCATCGTCCACCAGGGCGCTCCCGGTGACGCGATGTACGCGGTCCTCGACGGCGAGGTGCGCGCCCGCATCATCGCCGGCGGCAAGGAGACCGAGCTCGCGCGCTTCGGTCCCGGCGACATCTTCGGAGAGATGGCCCTGTTCGACGGGGGGCCGCGCTCGGCGGACGTCGTCGCAAACTCCTCCTCCACCCTGCTCCGGATCACCGCCAACCGGTTCGAGAAACTCTGCACGGAACAGGCCGAACTGGCCACGCCGCTCCTGTTCGAGCTCGCCAAGACCCTGGCCAAACGGATCCGGGCCGACGTGAAGAAGATCGCCGACGTCTACCAGCTGGCCCGTGCCGGACATCTCGACTGAGATGCCCTCCCAAAAACACCCGTCCCAGTCCATCGCCCTGACCATTGCCGGTTCCGACTCCGGCGGCGGTGCGGGACTCCAGGCCGACCTCAAGACCTTCGCCGCCATCGGAACCTTCGGCACCTCGGCCGTCACCTGCCTCACCGCCCAGAATCCAAAGAGGGTCTCCGCAGTACAGGCGGTGACCCCCGCGTTCCTGCAGGAACAGATCCGGGCCGCCTTCTCGGAGCTGCGCCCTGCCGCCTGCAAGACGGGCATGCTCTACAGCGGGTCCCTGATCCGGGCGATGGTGGAGGTCTGGCCCACAAAGAAGGCCCCGCCCCTCGTGGTCGATCCCGTCATGGTCGCCACCAGCGGCGCCCAACTGCTGAAACCGTCCGCCATACGGACCCTCACACGCGACCTGTTCCCGCTGGCGACCCTCATCACGCCCAATCTCGACGAGGCGGTCCTGCTGCTCGGACATCCCATCCGATCCCTCGACGAACTGCAGGGCGCCGCGGTGGAACTCCACCTGAGATTCGGATGCGCGGTGCTGCTCAAGGGGGGACACCTCCGCCGCAGTCCCAAGGCCTCGGACGTGTTCGTCGACAGCCGCCAGCAGGTGATCCTTTCGGCACCATTCGTTCGAGGAGTGTCCACCCACGGCACCGGCTGCACCTACTCCGCCGCGATCACGGCCTACCTTGCGCTGGGGCTCGCCCTCGATGAGGCCGTGGGTATGGCGAAGCAGCACATCACGGCCGCCATCGCACAGAGCGTCCAGGTTGGACGACACTCGGCGCTGAATCCATTCTGGAGCTGAACCCTGACGGAAGGCAGCGCACCGCACGGGGCGCCAACCGGAGGGAATGGTGGCTCAGACCGGGATCTCGTCGGCCCGGAAGAATCGACGGACCTCGATCTCGGCGTTCTCGGTCGAATCCGAGGCATGGGCGATGTTGTGCATGCTGTCGGTGCCGAGATCGCCACGGAGGGTTCCCTTGGGGGCCTTGCGGGAATCGGTCGGCCCCAGCAGCTCACGGACCTTCGTCACGGCCTGGTCGCCGGACAGGATCACCGCCAGGACCGGCTGGGACATCATGAACGACACGATCTCGGGGAAGAACGGGCGGTCCTTGAGATGAGAGTAGTGCTCGGCCAGCAGCTCTGGGGTCAGGCGCATCATCTTAGCGGCCTGGATGCGGAGTCCGGCGCGCTCGAAGCGGGACAGGACCTCGCCGGAGAGGTTGCGTTCGACGCAGTCGGGCTTGCAGAGGATGAGTGTGCGTTCCATGGGGCCGCGATTACTGCCGGAAGGAGGCCGGGGGGTAAAGACTGATTCCTGTGGACGAGGATCCCTCCTGAAACCCCGGGCCTTCCCCGGCGGATGGGTTTCGTGGTTCGATCCTCGGAAAGCGACCCATGCCCGACACCCTGCTTCCCTCCGCCTCCGGTCTTCTCCTCATGGCGCAGTCGACCCCCACCCCGCAGATCGGCATGAGCCTCCTCACGGAGGCCCTCTTCGCGGTCGGCGCCTGTGTGCTGCTCCTCATGACGCTTCCCGGCGGATCCCGGATGCGCGCGCGCTGGCCGGTCCTGCTCCTCGTCATGGCACCCCTTCCCTGGATGGTGTCGCTGCTCTTCCAGAATTTCGCCGGCGCGGTCACCGCCGCAAGACTCCTCACCCGCTTCCTCCTCCTCGCCTCCCTCCTCCAGTCGGTGCTGCTCCTCGCCACAGCGTCGCTCTGGGAACGCCTCCGCAAGCCCCTTCCACAGATCGTCATCGACGTCCTCCGCTGGATCATGGTCGTCATCGCCTTCATCGCCTTCCTGCACGAGGGAGGAATCAACGCCCAGAACCTGTTCACGGGGTCGGCCATGCTCACGGCCGCGCTCGGCTTCGCCCTCAAGGACACCCTCGGCAACGTCTTCGCCGGCCTCGCCATCCATGCCGAACACCCGTTCGAGGTCGGCGACTGGATTCAGTACGACACCAACCCCGCCCACATTGGCCGAGTCGTCGAGGTCAACTGGAGGGCCACCAAGGTCCTCACCCTCGACGAAGCCTATGTGATCATCCCGAATGGCCAATTGGCTCAGGCCTCCATCCGCAACTTCACGAAGCCCGATCCGTGGTCCAGACGCTCCCTATTCGTCATCGCCCCCTACGGCGTCCCGACCCAAAGGATCCAGTCGATCATCCTCGATGCCATCCCCGGCAGCTTCGGGGTCCTCGAATACCCATCGCCATCGGTGGTGACCAATGACTTCAAGGATCGTGGCATCGAGTACTGGGTCCGGTTCTTCACCAAGGACTTCGACAAACGCGACCGGGTGGACGGCATGGCTCGGGACCGCATCTGGTACGCCCTCGCCAGACACGGCATCGAGATGCCGGTGGCCACCCACTCGATACGTCTCACCCAGATGCCACCGCCCGAGGTCGATTCGGTCGAGGATGCCGTGGAGCGTCGGATTGCGCGGCTCGGAACGATCGGCCTGCTCAGCGTCTTCGAGGAGAGCGAGCTCCAGCGGATCGCCCGGGAAGGGGCCGAACGGTTGTACGGCGTCGGCGAACCCATCGTTCGGCAGGGCGCCTCGGGCGAGAGCCTGTTCGTCCTGCTCCAGGGACACGTGGAGGTCACCGCCCGGAGCGGCGACGGTCCGTCCACCCGCCTCGCCACCCTCAATGCGGGGGACTACTTCGGGGAGATGTCCCTCCTGACCGGCGCGCCCCGGTCGGCAACCGTGACGGCCCTCGAGGAGACCCGGGTGCTGGAGATCTCCAAGGCGTCATTCGCCCGGATCATGTCGATGCGCCCTGAATTGGTGACCACACTCGGCAACGCCCTGCAGGCCCGGATGGCCGATCGCGATGCCGTGCTCGCCAGCGCCAGGAAGGAAACGGCCGGGGCCGGAGACCTGCTGGGAAGGATTCGCCAATTCTTCGCTCTGTAGACGTCGCAGCCCCGGTGGACACCAACCCATGAAACTGAACCGTCGTGAAGGCACCTTCCTGACGGCCATCGTCCTCGCCTGGGCCCTGACACCCCTGCTCCTCCACGTCCTCCTGCCCCGCTACGAGGACCATACCGGCACCGTCATGGTGATCGGCCTGCTCGTTGGCGGCATCGCCATCCTCAGACTCCTCATGGGCGTGGCCCGGCGACTGGTTCTCGAATGCAGTGATCGTCTCGCCACGCTGGGATTCCAGGTCGTGGACCTCGGATCCGACCAGCTTCCCGGATGGATCCCGGCAGAACATCGGAACCGTCCCAGACTCGCTTTCGACGGATTCCGATCGGCCGGGAATCCGTCCTCACGACCGGGCTACGAACGCACGCAGGGAGGTCTGCGGACCGCCCTGTTCGGATACCGGTGCGGTGAGGAAGAACGGAGGGAAGGGTTCACCGTGATGCGACTCGAGAGCCTGCACTGGTCCTGGCCAGAGTTCTCCTGTGCCGTCGGATCACATTGGACCGGGATCCATCCGATCCCGGGATGGGACCGGATGCAGTTCAACGATGATCCAGCGTTCTCGAAAGCCGCCTGGCTCCAGGCACCCCGACCCGATCGGATCCGGCCGCTCTTCACCCCGGAACTCCGCCGCCTTGTCCTGGACCATCCCAGATTCCGGGTCTTCGCCTCGGGCCCTGTGCTGATGCTGTACAGCGACTCCTTTCGCCTCATCCCGGGCGAGGCCGAGGCGTTCCTCGAACAGGCAGGCCAGCTGGCCGCCCGATGGACCCAGGCGTTGGAGCGCGTCCAACACAGGACTGGGTGACCCCAGAAAAGGTGGGGAGACCGACACTCAGGCTCGGCGACACGGAGGAAGTTGGAGAACAAGGGGAGACAGAAAGGCCGGGCGGAGTGGGTGGCCCGTTGCATGTCCGCCTTTGATCGCAACGCGACACCCTCAACGCTTCGACCCCGACCCTACGGGAATCCGGTAGGTTCCGATGCCGAATGCCCGCATTCCCAGTCCCGTGGCCTCAGGGACAGGATCCTCGACCGCGGTGCAGGGCCGGATTCGCAGCTCCTTACCAGAAGGCCCCCGCAGCCGGGGAACAGACGGCGCTCCGCCGACCTCCACCAGCCGCACCACGGTCCCCGGCCCTGCCTCGGCCGTCTTCCAAGTCACCAGGGCAAGGTTCCCCGGCCCGATCTCAAGGAAGGATCGTTCGTCCGCAGGCCAGCCATCCGAAGGCAGCCCGGCCTTGTCGTTCCGGGTGATCTCATGCAGTTCGAGCGGAACCAGCGCCTCTGCACCGCGTCGATGCGCCTCGACAGGATCGAACCGATCCTGGAATTGCAGCCGGTATCGGAACCGGAATTCGCCGCCCTGCTCCGCCTGATAACCCTCCGGTGTGTAGTTGGCCATCCCATAGGAGAAGACGGTCGCCGGACGCTGTCCGAACTGACGTGGCCACAGGCCACGGGCGATGTCCCCCAAGGTCACGAGAGGCGCGTCGGGGGACGACCACAGCACGCCTCCCCCAGCCGCCTCCTGCACCGAAAGCCATTCCTGGTGGCAGAACCACTCCTGGCAGGCACCCGGAAGGAGATCCTTCGTGGGATCGACAAACCCGTTCTGCCCCGCCAGCCGGAACCGTGGCTCCTCCGCGCGGAACGGGAACACGAAGTAGGCCGCCTCCTTCGTCCGGACCGCCTGTTTCTCCACCCGGTTGTCGAGATCGAGAATCGTCGAATCATCTCGCAGGGTGACGGTTGTCAGGATCCGCGGATGGTGGAGGTTGGTGGACTCCATCCGTGCCACCATTCCCCACGGATGCCGTTGGATCCCCAGCAGACGCCCCCCGGATGCGGCATGGATCGTCAGCTCGGGCGCCGGTGTCACAGTGCTGTACTGAACCAGGCGGTTTGGCAGCCGGTCCCCCCCGGTCACGTACAGATGACGATTCAGGCCCCAAGACGTTTTTGCGGCGACCCAGTCCCTGCCCGTGACGCGGTCGACCCAGTGCCGGATCGACCCTGATATCGGATCCAGCTCTACCCGCATCCGTGGCGTCTCCAGCACGACGCCCTCCATCGACACCGGAGCCGATGGAAGGCGCGGGAAGGGTCGGAGCGTGTAGCATCGGTATCCGACGGACGGAACGCCACGTGCGAGGAAACGAATCCGATGGAATGCGTTGCCGACATGCAGCACCTCCATCGGCGGGATCTCGCCGGTCCCAAGGTCGACCGGGAGGAGACCCTTCGGCAGGTCACCCTCGACCCACCCATCGCGGCGCCAACCGAGGGCATTGAACACGACGAGGGTTCGGCTTGGGTTGGGGATCCGATCCGCCAGCGCTGCCAGAGCCCGGGCCAAAAGATGGTCGGCAGCCCGGGCCGCGTCGGTCGTCCGGTGGTTACGGAGCTCGCCCTGACGCCGGCTCTGGAGGCTGTCCGGATCGCTCACGCTGACATCGGCATGCCACGTGTGCTCATCGGTCAGCAACAGCGACTCCCACAGATGCTCCAAGGCCCGAGGGTCGGCCCGGAACCCGGGCACCGTGACAGCGGCAACGGTGGAGAAGATCTCAGCCGAGCGCGCCCTCGACATGGTGTTGCGGGCAAGCGCCGTGATCGAGGCGTTGGCGGCGAGGCCATCCTCCCAATAGGGACCCCCATCCCCCCGGACCACCGCCGGTTCGACCGTCTGACGGGTCACCCGTGACATGGCCTCGGCGAAGGTCGCGTATTCAAGCCTTGGGAACGCAAACTTCTCGTTCCATCGGGCGGCGAAAGAGGCCTGGCCCGGATCCAATGCGACGTTCTCCACCTGCGTGCCATACAGGATCACCGTCGAGCCGGGGTGGTCCGGACGGTCGTAGGCCTGAAGGAAACGCGGCAGGGATTCCACGGCCGACTCAACATGGGGAGGGGTCCCGAACAGGCTTGCCCCCTGGTGGTAGTGACGCGAATACCACGTCGTCACACGTCCCCCATCGGGCCCCTCCCATCGGAAGGGCGACCGCTGATGAAGCCGGTTCTCGAGCAGGAACGGGGCCCGGTAGGCGTCGCTGGCGGCCACGAAGTAATCCACCCCGGAGGCCGCCAACACCGAGGGCCAGGACCAAGCGTGCGACGGGACATCGGTGCTCAACGCCACCCTGAAGGGCAGCCCGTGCTCGCGGCTGATCCGGCGGGACGGATAAAGCGACCGCACCAGGTTCTCGAGCGAGGCAAATCCCGTGAAATGGCTGGCATAAACGGCCGGCACCTCGATGCCACCCCGCCGCACCTCGCGAACAAGGTCCCTGACCCGGTCTGGCGAACGTCCCCGCTCGTACTCCTGGAAGACCCATGAGCCATCGAGGGTGTAGCGGAATTCCGGACGTTGACGGATCAGAGCGAGGGCCTGGTCGACCGCCCTCGTCTGAAGCTCAGAGACCTTCGATGGATGGTCCGTGTAGCCGATGTCGAGATGCTGGTTCGGCACCAACAGCAGGACCCACTTCCGGGCCGGGCGAAGCCTGTGCTCCTGGACGACCTCACGATCCTTTCCCACAAGGCGAACCCGGGCGACTCCAGGATCCATGAACTCCGGCACATCAATGCTCCACTGCGCCTCGCCATGGGCCCGACCGGAGGGCATTGGCCGACGCCATCGGAAGAACCCCATCGACACCTCGACCTCGGAGATCGAGGACCAGTCCCCTGGATCCACGGTCAGTTCCAGTTGAGCCATCAACCGCCCAGCCTCGCGGCGATGGAATGGCGTCGCGACCAGACGCACGGTCGGCTCCGACGCGCCCGCCCCCGGCCCCTGGGATTCGAGGGTGATCGCGTCATACACAACCCCGGAGACACCCGGCCAGGTGAAGCCAGACGGCTGGGCATCATCCCGCTCGACGGCCGTATCCAAGGGAGTCAGAACGATCCGGTTGTTTCCCCGGCGAAGCCGCGACGCGGGGATAGGGATCCGGAGCCGGGACCTCGAGTAGTGGGGCAGATAGAAGACCGCCGGATCACCTGCAGTGTAGGCCAGCTCCGGACGCTGATGATACCAACCGCGCTCCCCAGCGATTTCCACCTGCATCCGGGGAAGCCGCACGCTGTAGGCAAGCAGGTCGAGGGAGAGCACGGCGCCGGCCTCCGGGACCTCGTCGAGGTCGAACTCGATCGTGAACGGGTGTTCGCGGAACCCCGTGACGCCGTTGACGGATCCAGGCTGGAACGCAAACCAACGCCGCGCGGGATCATCACGTCCGACCCGGAAGACGGGGTCGTCGGCCGGGTCGGTGTAGTCGATCCGGGGCCGGGTCGAGGATGGATCCCGCCAGTGGCTGAATTCGGCCGACGATTCGTCAGGCCGACCCAGGCGCCAGAGGATCTCCCCGGCCGAAGTGGTGGACGACACCAGGCCAAACACCAGCGCGACGGCCCCCAGGCACCAACGGCCCAGGGCCATCACGGCTTGGTTCGGAGTTGGTAGAACCCAGCAGGTTCCACACCCTGACCCGACAGTAACCCCCCAGACTCGGGAACCAGAGTCCACGGCCCGTCCAGGGAGGACGACCGCGACAGGAAACCCAGTCCGAACCATTCGACGGTGAGATCCCCCGAGGATTGGCGGACCACGGAGATTCGGGGTGCAGGCACGACGGGCTCGAACATGAAATTGCCGGCCGCATAACGATCGGCCGGCCCACCCTCTATGATCTCCGGGAAGGCATCCGGGTTGTCGCCCCAGCGGGCCAGGCCCACGAAGCGGAGGCTGCCGCCGTCAAAGGTCGAGAACTCGATCTGCCCTGCGCCGCGATTGCCGTCCCGTTCGTCGGCTCCATAGCCAGATGCCACCACGGTGCCCCAAAAACCGGGGGAAAGCTCGAGAGGCTTGGCGAGCGGCTTGAATCGCGTTCCACCCTTGAGCTCGCCCGGGCTCGCCGTGTCGAAGACCAGCAGCGCCAGTTCCTGGCGCGTCTGACGCGAATAGATCCGGCACTTGATCGTACGCTTGAGCCCGTCCCCCCCATCATCGAAGACACCCAGATGGGTGATCCGGATGGGACGCACCACGTCGAAGTCATTGCCCACGGAACCCCCATAGGCCTGGTTCCCTGCCGTGTTCTCGGGGACCACATAGGGCACACCCGCGACCGGAGGGTTCGGTGTCGCCACGAGAGTGTCCGATTCAATCCCTTCGGCGGAGTCCGAGGCGACAGCCCGGAGGCGGTATTCCTGGGCTATCCCGTTCGCCAGGGCCGGGTCGTTGTAGACCGTGGACTGGGTCTCGGCGATTGGCTCGAAGACGCCCGACGCATTCTTGCGCAGGACCTTGTACCGGCTGGCGGCGACAGGCTGCCGGATCTGGTCCCAGAAGAGGGTCACCTCGCCATTGCCGGGGATCGCCGCAAGCCGGGTCTTGCCCGGGAACCGGGCCGGCGTGGTCACATAGTCGAAGGTCCCGGCCGCGAAGAAGGTTGCTGGGGCCGTTTCCAATCCCGTGGGAAACTCACCGGGAGGCCCGATCCGGGCGACTCCCGGGAAGAACACGGAACCTCGCCCCGTCCCGGTCGAGACCTTCAGACCTCCCGTTGCAGTCGTGCCCGCCTTCTCCTCGGGCCCATAGCCCTCGGCCACGATCGATCCACGGAATCCCCTCGGCAGCTCAAGCACCGGCGTCAGAGGCTTGAACCGGCTTCCATCGCGCAGGACGCCCGGGTTGGCAGGAGTGAACGTGGCCGAGGCGATCGCCTTTGTCGTGTCGCGGTCGAACAGAGAAACCCGGAGCTCGGAGCGCAGGCCGTTGGCGCCGTCGTCGAAGACCCCGAGCTGCTCCACCCGGATGGGATTCGCGACTTCGAAATCGACTCCAAGCTGTCCGGAGTACGGAAGGTTTCCGGGGGTCCCAGACGGGACCCTGACGGCGATGAACTCATCAGGACCCATCACATACGGCGACACCAGTTGCGGGATCGAATAGGGCCCGGTCTCGCCGGTCGAAGACACCGCCTGGACCACGAAGCAGTATTCAGTGCCGTTGACCAGCCCGGTGATCATGTTGGCCAGACCGCTGGTCTCGGCCACCTGTGTGAACGGTCCGGCGATCCCGGGACCCGAAAGCACCCGATACTTCGCCACCGGAGCCGGGGACGACACCGCCTCCCAGACCAGACTCACCTGGCGGTCCCCAGCCTGGATGGTCACCCTCGGGCCAACCGCCTCGACAATGAATCGCCCGACATCCAGCCGGTCGAACGAGTCATCCTTGAAGAAGCGGATCTCATAGTCACCCGGACTCGCGAATCCCCCAGGGAACACGAGGGTCCCATCCTTCAGCCCGGTCTTTCCTTCCTGCGTGCCATCCACGTACTGCCAGTCGATCGGTGATCCGTCGGCCCCTCCGAGTCGGTAGATGCCGACCCAATCCTTGGCGTTGCCTGGACCATACCGGAACTCGACAGAGACCTTGGCGCCGGGACGATAGGTCCGCGCCTCGGAACGGACCCGGGGCTCGACCACCACCTGGAACTCGATCTCCTCGAGCACGACGTATCCGTCGTTCTCCAGGATCCGGACCAGATAGTTTCCTGGCTCAGGCGCACCCTTCGGGAAGGTAACCTCACCATCGATCACGATCGAGTTCCCAACCTCCGTTCCGTCGAGGTATTGCCACGCGAAGTAGTCCTGCGCCGACTTGCCTTCGACATACAGCCCGATCCAGTCCTTCTGGTTGCCAGGGGTTCCTTTGAAGCGGACCGCAATGGGTTCGCCGGGGACGTAGGAGGTCCGATCCAGGATCACCTCGGCTGCGGGGACGGCAGTGAGGACTCCGAGGATTGCAATGCAGGACGCGAGGAATCTTTTCATGGGGATGATCGGATGGCAGCCGTGGCGCGGGCCGATGTCAAGAACCCACAGCGAAGCACCTCGCAGGCATCCAGAAATCACGGTCCGGCGCCGGAGGTCACTGCATCCCGAAAGGGGACAGGCAGGCCCGTTGGCCACCCCATGGACCCGGGCATTGGAGCGCGTCCAACACAGGACCGGGTGACGCCCCGGAAAGGGTGGAGAGACCCGCCGCAGACACAGCGAAGCTCCGTGTCTGCATCATGCGTTCACCCGTAATGCGGAATGCTGTATGAGCCACCGAGACGCTCTGTCTCTCCGCTCCCCGATCCGATCGTCTCCTTCCGCACGTATGCGGGTCCACTCACCACGGGGTTTGACCCACACGATCCGTCGTCTGTAGCGTCACAACGAAACCCACCCACTCCTGCCCTACCCAGACGGATGTTGCCATCCCCCACCCCAACCGCCGTCCGCGGCCTCCTCGGAATCGCCGCATGATCGGCCCCTGCTCCGCGATGCAGCTCCTCCGCAACTGGGGCGCCGCACTGGTGGTGGCCTGCCTCGCAGCAGGAACCACCGCCTCCGGAGCCGAGCCCTCCTCTCCGGACCGCACGGCCGAGTGGGAGGCCCTGTTCCAGTCCCGGGCCGAACGCTGGTCACTCAGGCCCGTGACATCGCCCGTCATCCCGGAGGTCCGGGACGGCGCGTGGGCGAAGGATGCCGTGGATCGGTTCATCCTGTCCCGACTCGAGGCCGCCGGCATCCGGCCCGCCGAGCCGGCGCCGCCCCAAATATGGCTGCGCCGAGTGCATGTGGCGCTGACAGGACTCCCACCGGACCCCGAGACCACCCTCACGTTCCTCCGGGACCCTTCCGACACGGCACGGGTCCGGATCGTGGACCGGCTCCTCGCCTCACCCCGGTTCGGGGAACGCTGGGCCCGCCACTGGATGGATCTCGTGCGGTTCGCCGAATCCTATGGCCATGAGCAGGACTACCCCATCGCCAACGCCTGGCGCTACCGGGACTACCTCATCCGCGCCTTCAACGAGGACCTTCCCTACGATCGTTTTGTCGCCGAACACATCGCCGGGGACCTCCTCCCGGCTCCCCGCCATGCCACTGCGGGCGGCTGGAACGAATCCGTCGTCGCCACGGGCTTCTGGTATCTCCACCAGGCCACCCATGCCCCCGTCGACCTGCTCCAGGACGAGGCCGACCGGATCGACAACCAGGTCGACGTCTTCTCCAAGACCTTCCTCGGACTGACGGTCTCCTGCGCCCGGTGCCATCACCACAAGTTCGATGCCATCGCCATGGAGGACTACTATGGGCTGACCGCCTTTCTCCGCGGCGCGCGGCAGGACAGCGCCGTGCTCGATCCCGAGGGCTCCCTCGGAACACAGGCCGCCGAGCTGGAGGAGCTCCATGCCCGACAGACCCCCAGGCTGCGCTCCGTGGTCCGAAGAGCCATCCGGGAGGGTGCCCCTCGTCTGAAGGACCATGTCCTCGCCGCGGAACGGATCGCAGCGGTTCTCTCGGCGGCCGGCTCGACCCACCGCATGGATCCGCCCCCGGAGGAGGTGGTCCGGGCGGCCGCCGCGCAGGGACTGGACGCCCGGACCCTCGCACGCTGGGTGACGGCGCTCCGGGAGCTCAAACCGGGGGACACCCAGCATCCCCTTGCCAGCGTGGTGTCCCCAACCCAGAGGCCTCCCACCCAGAAAGCCGAGGCCGCAGGCGCCCCACGCCCGGGGGACCAGCCGATCGCGATGGATCCCCAACAGGGCTTCGCCAGCGGCCACGCGTTTGCATCGAAGCCAACGCCGCCAGCCGCCTGGCGCTTCGTCGAGGACCAGGTCGATTTCCTTCCGGCGGGGGTCCTCCATAGCGGATACCTCGCGCCGGGATTCGAGGGGACCCTTCGGACCGCCACCTTCACCCTCACGGAACCCCACCTCCACCTGCGCCTCGCCGGTCGGAGTGGTCGGGTGAAGCTCATCCTCGCCCGCTATGCCCTGCGGGAGTTCAACCCGCTCCTCTTCGAGCGCACCCAGTTCGATGTGGACACCGGCGGCCGCTTCCAGTGGTTCTCCATTCCCGACCTGAAACGCCATCTCGGGAAGTCGGTGTACCTCGAGTTCCTCGACGGAGGCGACGGGGACCTCGCCATCGGACAGGTCCTGATGTCCCACGAGGCCACACCGCCACCGGATCCGCCGCTCCTCCCGGACCCCGGCCGCGGGGACACACTCGAGTCGCGGGCCACCGCCCTGGAACGCTCCGTCCAGGAAGGGCTCCGCCGCTGGTCCCGCGGAGAGGATCCCGGTCCGGACCTCGGTCGGATCTCCTGGCTCTCGCGACACGGTCTGCTCGACTGGGGTCGACAGGGCGACACGATTGCAACGCTGGCTCGGGAGCATCGTCGGGTCGCGACCGCCGTGGGTGACCCGGTCCGGGCCCTCGCCATGACCCGGGGAAACCTCGAGCCGACGCGGGTGCAGCTGCGCGGGGATCCCCGGAAACCCGGGCCCGAGATCCCACCCCGGTTTCCCAGGGCCCTCTCCTCCTCGCGCCCCGATGGCCCCCGCTGCGACGGCGGACGCCTCGAACTCGCCGCCCGGGTGACCGACCCCGCCAATCCGCTCACCCACCGGGTCTTCGTCAACCGCATCTGGGCCCACCTCTTCGGTGTCGGGCTCGTCCCGTCGGTCGACAACTTCGGTGCCCTGGGACAGGACCCGACCCATCCGGAACTGCTCGACCACCTCGTGGTCTCATTCCGTCAGGGTGGCGGCTCGGCGAAGCCGCTGATCCGACGGCTGTGCCTGACCCGCACGTTCGGGATGTCCAGCACGCCGTCCGATCCGGAGGCGGAGCGACGGGATCCCGACAACACGCTGCTGCATCGCATGCGCCTGCGCCGGCTCGAGGGCGAGGCGATCCGGGACTCCCTGCTCGCCGTGTCGGGGCGGATCGACTCGGCCATGTTCGGTCCCTCCGTCCTCACCCATTTCACCCCCTTCATGGGGGACCGCATGTGGGTGAAGAACCCCTCGGGGCCCCTCGACGGCGCGGGTCGCCGGACCGTGTACCAGGAGACGCGCCGGAACTTCCTGTCGCCCTTCCAGCTGGCCTTCGACCTCCCGATTCCCGATTCGACCGTGGGCCAGCGCTCCGTCTCCAACGTGCCCGGTCAGGCCCTCGCCCTGATGAACGATCCCTTTGTCCGGGACCAGGCCAGGGTCTGGTCGGAACGGCTCCTCGCCGGACCTCCGGCCACTCCCCGTGAACGGATCCGGTCCCTCTACCTCGAGGCCCTGGGGAGATTCCCGGACGACGCGGAGACGGAGGCCCTGCTTCGGCTGGTGGGGCATCGGCAGGGAGAACCGTCCAAGGACAGCGAGGTCGTCGAGGAGACCTGGACCGAGGCCTGCCATGTGATGTTCCTGCTCAAGGAGTTCCGGTATGTGCCCTGAACACCCCACCCCTCCGGATCCCTCAGGACGACTCGTCGGAATGACCCGTCGTCGCATGCTGCGCGAGGGAGCCCTTGGGTTCGGGGCCGTGGCGCTCGCATCGCTCCTGGCCGAGGACGGGCGATCCACGATCCGTCCGGTCCGGCTCCCCACGGCCCGACCCAAAGCACGGAACATCATTTTCCTCTACATGGACGGCGGGGTGTCACAGGTGGACACGTTCGATCCGAAGCCGCGACTGACCCGCGAGGACGGCAAGCCATTCGGGTTGAAGGCGGAACCGACCCAGTTCGAGGACAACGGGGCGGTGCTCGGGAGTCCGTGGGCCTTCCGCCATCATGGGCAGAGCGGACTCGAGATCAGCGACCTGTTCCCCTCCCTCGCCCGCTGCGCCGACGACCTCTGTGTGGTCCGGTCGATGGTCTCCAACTTCTCCGAACACAACGCCGCCAACTACTTCCTCCACTGCGGCACCGGCATGGCCGGCCGTCCCTCGATGGGCGCCTGGGCGACCTACGGCCTGGGATCCGACGCCGCGGACCTCCCGGGATATGTCGTGCTGGATGGCGGACTCACGCCATCGGGTGGACTCGACTGCTTCGGTGCGGGATTCCTCCCGGCAACCCACCAGGCCTCCCTGCTCCGGAACCAGTCCCCCGCCCTCGCCAACATCCAGCCGCTGGAGCGCGTCCCGGACCTCCAACGGCTGAAGCTCGACACCGTGCGTCGCCTGGATGCGGCGGGCCTCGGTTCCCTGGGGCGGCACGACGCCCTCGAGTCGGCCATCGCCAACCAGGAGCTGGCGGCCCGGATGCAGATGTCGGTCCCGGACGCCACGGACATCACGGGCGAGTCGGCGGCCACGCGTCGGCTCTACGGGATGGACGCCGCGTTCGAACACACGCGGAGCTACGGCCGGCAGTGTCTCGTGGCGCGCCGGCTGGTGGAACGCGGGGTGCGGTTCATCGAGCTCACCTGTCCCCGGGCGCACGGCAATGCCCGATGGGACGCTCACGGCGACCTCCGCAACAACCACTCCCTCAATGCCCGGGCCGTCGACCAGCCCATCGCGGGACTCCTCAGCGACCTGAAGGCTCGAGGACTCCTCGATGAGACCCTCGTGCTGTTCTCCGGCGAGTTTGGCCGGACCCCGTTCGCCCAGGGACGCGATGGACGCGATCACAACCCGTTCGGCTTCAGCCTCTGGATGGCCGGCGGCGGGGTCCGTGGCGGCATCGCCCATGGTTCGACCGACGAGTATGGCTACAAGGCGGTGGAGAACCGCGTCGAGGTCCACGATCTCCACGCCACGCTGCTCCATCTGCTGGGGCTCGACCACGAGCGGCTCACCTTCCGATTCGGCGGCCGGGACCATCGACTCACCGATGTCCACGGACATGTCGTGCGCCCCATTCTGGCATGACGGCATCGCCGCGTGGGTCCCCGCCCAGAAAGTCCTGAGTCGGGCGTTGAGACTTGGGCGCCGCACCCGTTAACTCTTCCCTCTCCCACCTTCTGCCCATGAACGCCCATCGCCTCAACCGTCGCCGATTCCTCGGCACCTCGGGTCGCACCACCGCAGCCCTCGCCACCGGAGCCGGCTGGCTCGCCTCGCTGTCCGCCCGCGCCCAGAGCCCGAGCAACAAGGTCGTCCTCGCCCTCATCGGTGCCGGAGGGCGGGCCGCTGCCCACGCCTCCGGGATGTCCAAGCTCCCTGGCGTCGAGTTCAAGTATGTCTGCGACGTCTGGACCGAGCGCGGTGGCGGGATCATCAACGAGCTCGCCGCCTCCCAAGGTCGCGCTCCGCGCCGGATCAGCGACATGCGCGTCGCCTTCGAGGATTCCGATGTCAACGCCGTCGTCATCGCGACACCCGAACACTGGCACGCACTCGCCACCGTCTGGGCCTGCCAGGCCGGCAAGGATGTCTACGTCGAGAAGAATCCCTCCATGAGCGTCTGGGAGGGACGCAAGATGATCGAGGCCGCCCGGAAGTATGGCCGCATCGTCCAGGTCGGATTCCAGAACCGGAGCGGTCCCTACGCCGCCACCGCCCGCGACTACATCGCCAGCGGCAAGCTGGGTCGGATCGTCCACGTGAAGGTCTACAACCTCCTCGACGGCGCCCGCTGGGAACCCGTGCCCGATGCCCCGCCCCCCGCGGGACTCGACTGGGACGCCTGGCTCGGACCCGCACCCGAGGTGCCCTACAATCCCGGACGCCACCGGGACTGGCATCCCTACTGGGCCTACAAGGGCGGCACGCTTGCCGACGACGCCAGCCACCAGCTCGACCTCGCCCGAATGGCCCTGGGGGATCCCGGACACCCGAAATCGGTCCTGTGCGTCGGTGGCAACTACGCGTTCCAGTCCCAACGTGAGGTCCCGGAATTCCAGTGCATCACCTACGACTACGGGGACTTCAGCATGACCTGCGAGAGCGGCAATGCGACCGGCTACATGCGGAAGTTCCCGGGTGAGGTCCGCTACGGGGACAAGTGGCCGCACTGGCCGACGTCCGCGACCCGGATCGAGATCTATGGCACCAAGGCCCTCATGTACCTGGGTCGCCACGGCTGCGGCTGGCAGGTGGTGGTCGAGGGCGGCAAGATCCTGGATCAGGACAAGGGCTACTTCCCCGACAAGTGGCACCAACCGAACTTCATCGACTGCGTCCGCTCCCGGAAGGAACCCAACGCCGAGATCGCCAAGGCCCACGCGAGCGCCTGCCTCGTCCACCTCGCCAACACCTCCTACCGCGTCGGCAAGCGCCAGCTGGAGTTCGACGCCACAACCGAACGCTTCACAAACAGCGACGACGCCAACGCCCTGCTGCGGCCGGCCTACCGGAAGCAGTACCGCATCCCGGACGCCGTATGAGGCGGGGAAGCAAGTCGAGAGCTGACGGCTGAAAGTTCAAACCCGGCTGGGCCGTCCCCATGTTGCGAATCACGGCAGCTCCGAACCCGAAGATCCTGGTGGCCCACGTCTTCACAATCTCCTCCCCCCTTCGCGTCTCCGCGTCCCTGCGTGAGTCCCTCTGACACCGTCGGGAGTCGTCCCAGTGCCCGGCCCTGTGCTCCCAACCCTTCGACTCCTCTTCACACTGTCCGGCGCCGCCGGACTCGGACTCCAGCTCGCCTGGACCCGCATGCTGTCGCTGGGACTCGGACAGGAAATCCCCGCGACCTTCGGGGTGCTGACCACCTTCTTCGGCGGCCTGGCCGGCGGTGCCTGGTGGTGGCATCGACAGCGGGACGATCCCCGCGCGCAGGCCCTCCGCTGTGCCGGTCTTGAAGGTCTGATCGGAAGCTGGGCCCTGCTCTCCGCCTGGCTCATTCCGATGGCGTCCGAGGCGTCGTGGCAGGCCCTGGGCCCGGCACCGTCGCAGGCCATCCACTGGCTCGCCTGCCTCCTCCTACCCGGACTCACCCTCCTGCCCGCCACGCTGGCCATGGGAGCGACCCTCCCGGCGATCGAACACCTCGCCTCCCAGCTGCACCCCACGAACTCCCACCGCCAGATCGGCCCCCTCTACGCCGCCAACACCTTCGGTGCCGTCCTGGGAGTCGGTCTCGCCATCCTCTGGATCCAACCCACCCTGGGCCTGCCCAACTCCGTGAAGATCTTCGCAGGGGGCAACCTCCTCTGCGCCCTCGTCCTCGCAGCCATCGGTCTCGCACGGAAGTCCGATACTACCCCCGCTCCGTCCTCGAGGACTCCGCGGCCGGCACCGGCACCCCGTCGAGCAGCGCCGGCTTCCAGCGGCACGAGGTCCCTGTCCCGACTTGGGCTTCTCCTCTGGACGACGGGGCTTGTCGGAATCGGATACGAGCTGCTCGCCACAAGGCTGCTGAGCCAGGTCCTTGAGGACACCGTCTTCACCTACGCCGCGATCCTGTCCTTGTACCTGATCGGGACCGCCATCGGCGCCGCGCTGCAGAACCGGCTCGCTCCGGACCCGGCCCATGCCGCCCCCAGGCTGCTTGTGGCACTCGCCGCCACGTTGGCCCTTGCCGGATGGACCTTCCCCATCACCGGAGCCCTGAACGAACTGCTCCGTGGTCTGATGGGCAACGGAACCCTCGCCTCGATCCTCGCCGAGTTTGGTGTGGCCGCGTCCGTCATGACCCTGCCATCGGTCGTGATGGGACTCCTCTTCGGCACCCTCGCCACCGGGGCCCGTGTTTCGCCGATGGGACTCGCGCGCGGTGTCGCCTGGAATCTCACCGGTGCGGCTCTCGCCCCGATCGTGGTCGGACTCGGCCTCCTTCCAGCGCTCGGCTCCCGCTGGACCCTGTGCATCCTTGGAACCGCCTACCTCGCCCTGCTCGGTCTCCTCTCCCTTCAGAAACGACAATGGATCGGCGTGATCGGGGTGGCGGTCGCGCTGTTCACAGTGCCCAAGAGTCTCCACCTGCAACAGCCTCCCCCGGGCAGCCAGATCCTCCACCTGGTGGAAGGGCCATCGGACACCGTCACGGTGGTACGACAGCCCGACGGCAACCGGATCCTCCGCACCAACAACCGGTTCACCATGGGGGGCACCGCCTCTGCCATCGCGGAGCGTCGCCACGGTCATCTTCCCCTGCTGTTCCACCCGGATCCACGCAGAGCCCTCTTTCTCGGGGTGGGCACCGGGATTTCCTTCGCCTCCCTCGGGACCCATCCCGGACTCATCGCCGACGGGGTCGAACTCGTACCCGAGGTCGCCGACCTCCAAGCCGCATTCGCACCCCAGAACGACCATGGCGCCCAGCTCCGACTCCACGTCGCCGACGCCCGCCGCTTCGTGCGGGGTTCGAACGCCCGGTACGACGTGGTCATTGCCGACCTCTTCCATCCGGCCCGTGACGGCGCGGCGGGGCTCTACACCCGCGAGCACTTCGTCGCCATCCGACAACGCCTTGCCGACGGCGGGCTCTTCTGTCAGTGGCTGCCCCTCTTCCAGCTCGATCTGGCCACGCTGCGCTCGATCACCGCGACGTTCCTGTCGGTCTTCCCCGACGCCCAGGCGCTGCTGCTGCGCTTCAACGCCGACACCCCCGTGCTGGGTCTGGTGGGAGGCACCGGGCCGCTCCGGGTGGATCCCGCGGTGCTGGCGCAGCGGGTTTCCAATCCCGAGCTACGGGACGCGCTCAAGCCCTTGGCGC
The DNA here is from genome assembly GCA_005801385.1 of Verrucomicrobiales bacterium. Lineage (GTDB taxonomy): Bacteria > Verrucomicrobiota > Verrucomicrobiia > Limisphaerales > UBA9464 > UBA9464. The sequence continues at coordinate 29,666 of SYEM01000249.1, forward strand.
TGGCCGACATCTGGCCGGTCGCGGGATGCTGGTTTGCCGATGCCCCCTGGCTTCGCGATCTGGCAGGGGATGCCAGAATCAACACCGATGCCAACCCGGTCGTGCTGTTTGAGGCCCCCAGGACCCTGACGCGATTCCCGATGCCCGGACATCGTCTGCTTGGCCAGCTCCTCGATCGGCCGCGGCCGGTTCCCTCGACCCTGTTCACCGGAGTGTTTCCGGAGTGGCGGCAGCGGTTTGACGAGTATCTGGCGGCGCGCGACGCCTATCTGCGTGGGGTGATCGCCGAGGTGGATGGGGATGGAATTAGGGCGGAACAGGGATTCTGGGCGAGTCTTCGCCTGAGCCGGGACTTCACCAGCGGGTACGCGCAACTTGTCTCCCGCGCCACGGCTCAGGCCCGGACCGATCCCGAGAAGGCCCGTCGGATCCTCGACGAACTGACCACCGCCCGTCCCGACCTCAAGGTCGCTGCCGAACTGCGCCGCCGTCTGGGCCTTTGATCCTTCGTTCCCCGGTGGGCAAGTCCGTCCCAACACCCGTCCGCTGAGTGCTGCAGCGCTTTGCGGCACATGGGCGTCCCCGACGCCCACCCACCCCAGGGTCTTACCGCCTGCCACTCCCGAACTGACCCCGGTAACCCCACCTCCAAGCCACACCCCTCGTGGGTGCTCCCGCACCCAGTCATGCAGGGCACTGTATCACCCACCTAACCCGGGCCGCGGGCAAGTTGCCGTCCGCTCTTCGCAAGCAGCCTCTGTTGACACCTCTCCACCTCACCGCGGAGACTTCAGTCCATCTCCCCAGACCTACCGGTGTCCATGCCCTCCGCCCCTACTCTGCTCCTCGCCCTCTGCGCGTTGCTCTGCGCCGCTGGATCCACCCATGCCGCCCAGGAGCGGGTCGACTTCAACCGGGACATCCGCCCGCTGCTCGCCGACTACTGCTACCAGTGTCACGGACCCGACCAAGCCAAACGGAAGGCAGGCCTGCGACTCGATCAATCCGAGGGCGCCCGGGTCCGGCTCGACTCGGGACACCACGCCATCGTACCCGGGAAGCCTGCCGACTCCCGCCTCCTCGCCGTCGTGACCAGCTCGGATGCCGACGAACAAATGCCCCCGGCCAAGACCGGCAAGCGGCTCAGCCCGGCCCAGGTCGAACTCCTCGCCCGCTGGATCCGCGAGGGCGCGGAGTGGAAGGCCCACTGGGCGTACATCACCCCCGAGAAGCCCACGGTTCCCAAGGTCCGGAACCCCGACTGGGCCCGCAATGCCATCGATCAGTTCGTCTTCGCGCGGCTTGAAAAAGAGGGACTCCGACCCTCGCCCGAGGCCGACCGACGCACCCTGGCCCGACGGGTCACGCTGGATCTGACCGGTCTGCCCCCCACCGTCGAGGAGGTCGATGCGTTCCTCGCTGACACCAGCGGCAATGCCTACGAGAAACTCGTGGATCGCCTGCTCACCACCGAGGCCTACGGCGAACGGATGGCGGTGCCGTGGTTGGACCTCGCGCGGTTCGCCGACAGCGACGGCTACCACGCCGACGCGCCCCGCTCCATGTGGCAGTACCGCGACTGGGTCATCCAGGCCTTCGTCCGCAACCAGCCGTTCGACCAGTTCATCACCGAGCAGATCGCCGGCGACCTGCTCCCCGGTGCAACGCTCGACCAACGCATCGCCACCGCCTTCAACCGCAATGGCATGTCCAGCACCGAGGGGGGTGCCGATCCCGACGAGTACCTCAACAAGTACGTCACCGACCGGGTGAACACCTTCGGCACCGTCTTCCTGGGGTCATCGATCCAGTGCGCCGAGTGCCACAACCACAAGTACGACCCCTTCACCCAGCGCGAGTACTACCAGCTGTACGACTTCTTCAACCGAATCGACGAGAAGGGCCTCGACAGTGATCCGGCACCGCCCTTCGTGAAGGTCCCAAGCGAGGCCCAGGCGCGTGAGCTGCAGGCCGCCAGGACGCAGGCCCAGGGGCTTGCGGCCCGACATCAGGAGGCCCTCGACATCGCCCAACCCGGGTGGGACGCCGCCCAGACCGCGTGGGAGCAGGAGATCGTGCGGAACACCGGATCGCCCGACGGTCTCACCCTCGGTCCGTGGAGCCAGGCGGGACCGTTCGTGGAGACCGATGCCGCCATCCCCTTCGCCAAGGAGTACGGTCCCGAGAAGGGCTTCCGCGCCGATGCCACATTCCAAGATGGACGGGTCGCGTGGCAGTCCAGGACGAACTGGAAGGACGGGGTTGTCCAGGGTCTCGACACCGCCATCGGAGCCACCTACCTGCACCGGGTCCTCACCACCGAAACGGCGCGGACCCAACCCCTCTTCTTCGGCAGCGACGATGGCATCCGGGTCTGGCTCAACGGCAAGGAGGTGCTGTCCAAGGACATCAGCCGCTCGGTCGGCCCCAACCAGGATGAAGTCCAGGCACCGCTCCTGGCCGGCGAGAACCACCTGCTCGTCAAGATCGTCAACAAGGGCGGCGCGTGCGGGGTCTACTTCGCCACCGATCGTGATGCCGGGGATCCGAAGTTCCTGGCGATACGCGAGATCGCCCGGCTCCCGGTCCCGAAGCGCAGCCCTGAACAGGTCACGGACCTGCGCCGCTACTTCCGGGAGTCCCGCCTCCCCGAGGTGAAGACCCTTGGCTCGGAGCTCGCCTCGGCCCGCAAGCGGCAGTCGGACGCCGAGGCGGTGATCCCGACGCTCCGGATCATGGAGGACATGGCCAAGCCCCGGGCCAGCCACATCCGGGTGCGCGGCGACTACCGGGCAAAGGGAGACATCGTCAGCGCCGACGTGCCGACCAGCTGCCTGCCCCGCGCCCGCTATTCCGGATCCACCAATCGCCTCGACCTCGCCCGCTGGGTCGTCGATCCCGCCAACCCCCTCACCTCACGGGTCGCGGTGAACCGGTTCTGGGGCCTCTTCTTCCCCAACCCCCTCGTGAAGACCGCCAACGAGTTCGGCACCAACGGGGAGCCTCCGTCCCATCCCGAACTCCTCGACTGGCTGGCCCGTCAGTTCATCGACGACCACTGGGATGTGAAGGTCTTCCTGAAGCGGATCGTCACCAGCGCCACCTACAGGCAGTCGTCGCACGTCGACGCCACCCGCCTCGCACGGGATCCCGACAACCGCCTGCTCGCCCGGGGACCCCGGTTCCGGATGTCGGCCGAGATGCTCCGCGACAACGCCCTCGCGGTCAGCGGACTCCTCGTCCGGCGGATCGGGGGTCCGAGTGTCCGGCCCTACCAGCCGCCCGGGCTGTGGGAGGAGAAGATGTTTGCCGGGAACAAGTACGAGGTCGGTCAGGGCGAGGAGCTCTTCCGACGCAGCCTCTACACCCTCTGGAAACGCACGGTGCCGAACCCGACGCTCCAGACGTTCGACGCGCCGGACCGCGCTCTCTGCACGGTGCAGCGTCAGGCCACCTGCACCCCGCTCCAAGCCTTCGTCACCATGAACGATGTCACCTACCTCGAGGCCTCCCGGGTGTTCGCCGAGCGGATCCTCCGTGAGTCGCCCGATGCCACGCCGCACTCCCGCATCGACCGCGCCTTCCAGACCGCCCTCGCGCGCCCGGCCACCAACCGGGA
>SYEM01000250.1 GCA_005801385.1 Verrucomicrobiales bacterium
AGATCGAGGCGGGCATGATGACCTTTGAACAGCTCGACTTCGATCTCCGGGAGTGTCTGGAGAGCAGCCTGGACCTGCTGGTCGAGCGCGCCGACGCGAAGAGCATCGAGCTGGCCTACCTCGTCCATGAGGAGGTCCCGCAGATCGTCCGGGGTGACCCGGGACGCCTCCGGCAGGTCCTCCTCAACCTCGCCAGCAACGGGGTCAAGTTCACCGAGCAGGGAGAGGTGTTCATCGAGGTCAGCCTCGTTCGACGGTCCAACGCGGCGTGCGAGCTGCGGTTCTCCGTGCGCGACACCGGCATCGGTCTGAGCGAGGAGGCGATCGCCCGCCTGTTCCAGCCCTTCGTGCAGGCCGAGAATTCCACCACGCGCCGCTTCGGTGGGACTGGCCTGGGACTCGCCATCAGCCGGCGGCTCGTCGAGCAGATGGGCGGTGAGATCGGCGTGCACAGCGCCCTCGGGGAGGGATCCGAGTTCTGGTGCACCGCCCATTTCGGACTGGCCGCCGAGATCCCGGACAGCGGCAAGGTCCGGGTGGTGGACGGAAGGGTGTTCTCCGGGACACGGGTGCTGATCGTCGACGACAACGGCACCAACCGCCGGATCCTCGAGTATCAGACGAGCCGTTGGGACATGGACGTCGTGGATTCCGTGGCCACCGCCGCCGAGGCCCTCCGGGCGATGGAACGGGCTGAGGAGTCGGGGCGCCCCGTCGACGTGGTGCTGCTCGACTACCACATGCCCGAGATGACGGGGCTGGAGCTGGCGCGTCGCATCCGTGGCAACCCGCGGTACGCGCGGACCCGATTGGTGATGCTGACGTCGATGTGCCACCGGTTCCGTCCGGACGAGATGCGGGAGACCGGCGTGGCGGCGTGGCTCGTGAAGCCCCTGAAGCCGGCCCGTCTGCGGGAGGCCCTTGGAAATCTCCTGCGGACCGAGATCCATCCCCCGGCCGTCCCGGCCCCATCCACGGGATCCCCCCAAGCGGACGAGGCCTCCTTCGCCTCCCAGTATCCGGGTCGCATCCTTGTGGTGGAGGACACCCCCATCAACCAGAAGCTGATCCTCAAGATCCTCGAGAAGCTGGGGTACCATCCCGCCCTCGCCGCCAACGGTGCCGCCGCGCTCGAGGCGGTCCGGCGGCTACCCTACGATCTCGTCTTCATGGACTGCCAGATGCCCGAGATGGACGGCTACGAGGCGACCCGCCGGATCCGGGCCTCCGAGATGTCCGGCAAGCACGTCCGCATCGTGGCGATGACCGCCAACGCCATGCCCGAGGATCGGGAGCTGTGTCTCAATGCCGGCATGGACGACTACGTCGCCAAGCCCATCCACGTCGCCGCCGTCCAGCAGGCCCTCGCCAATGGTCTCCCGAGGCGGACGGCGTTCGCCCTCGACTCCTCTATCGCCACGCCCACCGAGCAGGTAGAAATCCTGGTGGCCTGAGTCCCTCGCCGTCCCCGTCCCGGCTCGGCCGACATCCCTGGCGCCTGCTGCCGGCCTTCCCTGCCTCTTGCCATGCAGACCGACCGTGGCAGTCTCTCGCTGCCATGAATGTCCAATCCGAAAAACCGAAGATCATCGCCTGGCTGAAGCCCTCCTGTGGATGGAGCCAGGGTGTCCGGGCCGTCCTCAGGAAGTACGACCTGCCCTACGAGGACCGGGACATCATCAACAATCCGGACTTCTACCAGGAGATGGTGGAGAAGACCGGTCAGATGCGTCAGCCGTGCCTCGAGATCAATGGCCGCATCCTGGCCGATGTCAGCGGCGAGGAGGTCGAGGCCTGGATGCTCCAGCAGGGTCTGGTCCGGAACAACGAGCGGGCCTATGAGGCGCCGATCAACCAGCCGTGTCCGGGCGAGATGCCCGGCGCGTCCTCGTCCGGCATCGGCTTCCGCCGCTGAACGGCATGGCACCGGACCCCGTGGGATGGCCGGACGGGTTCTCGATCCGGCCAGCCGCCCCGGGTGACGTCCCGGTGCTCCTCGGCTTCATCCGGTCCCTCGCGGAGTACGAGCGGCTGTCCCACGAAGTGTCCGCCACCGAGGACGGGCTCCTCGGGACGCTGTTCGGACCCCGTCCTTCCGCCGAGGTGATCCTGGGCGAGCACCACGGCAGTCCCGTGGCCTTCGCCCTGTTCTTCCAGAACTACTCGACCTTCCTCGCCCGTCCCGGACTCCACCTGGAGGACCTGTTTGTGGTGCCGGAATGCCGGGGTCGGGGCTTCGGTACGGCGCTTCTCGTCCACCTTGCGGGGATGGCGAGGGATCGGGGTTGCGGACGACTCGAATGGCAGGTGCTCGACTGGAACGAGCCCGCACTTCGATTCTACCGGTCGCTGGGTGCGGTCCCGATGTCGGACTGGACCACGATGCGGGTGACGGGCGGTGCGCTTGGACGGCTGGCGGATGGGTCCGTGAAGGACGTCCTCTGAACGGGTGGGGCGGCGCGGCTACCCGTGGGTTCCGTCCTCGTTGCCGGACTCCACCGCCTCCTGCTGCAGGAGGATCTCGCTGGCCGCCACGGGATCCACGCTCCAGCGTCGGGCGAGCAGGATGACGCGCTCCATGTTGTGGAGTTCCGGCGGCGGTTCCCCGTAGCGGACCGGTTCGGCCTCCTCCCCGTAGGACCGACAGATCAGCCCCAGAAGCCGCTCCTCCAGCGTCGTGCGTCCCTCGTTCCAGACCGTCTCACCGGTCCACGCATAGGCCCGGATGACGCGGCCATCCGCAAGCCGGACCCAGCTGTGGAAGTTGAGGACCCGGTCGAGGCTGTAGAAGTGGATCTCGCCCACCTGCCGGCTCAGTCCGCTGAGAAAATGGTAGAGCCGGTCGATGTCGTGCCCGGGATCCGGGATCATCCCCCCGATCACCAGGGTCCATCCGTTCACGGGAGGCGACACGAACCAGGACCTCTCCCGGCAGCGCGCAAGCGCCTCGGACCACGGGCAGGTGGGAATGGGACGCGAGGCCAGGGCGCCTCGGATGAGGGCGGTATTGCTGCTCCGGATGGCGATCCAGCGGTTCGGGAGCTGGAATGGGAGCGGGCGACGTCGGACCGGCGTCACCCGGCCCAGTGGATCCTGCCGACGTCCCGCCCGGCGCAGTCGCCGAAGGTGGTTCCGGTACACGAAGAAGAAGGCGAAGGCGAGCCCCAGCACGAAACCCAGCGTGCCGAGAAGGCCGATCACCAGCGCATCCATGAATTGGACTTAAGCTCGCATTGCAATTCCTGCAATTGCGAACTCCGGGGATGGGACCGCCCTCCGCAGGTCCATGAGGTCCCAGCTGGATCTGTGGCGCCCGACCTTTCCGACGGGATTGGCCTTGTTCCACGGGCGCCGTCCCGGTTCTGTCTTCCCCCGATGAACCGGCCCTCCCATGGATCCCCTGCCCGGGTGGACGACCCGGCCTCGGGTCCGTGGATGGGACTCGACCGCGTCCGCCTCGGGGAGCGGTTCGTCCAATGGGGCTTCAATCCGGTCCATGCCGGACCGGTGCTCCGGAGCCTCCTGACCCGGGGGGCGCTGGTGGAACCGGACGGTTCCGCACGATGGCCCCAGGGGCTTCGGGAACGGCTGGAGGAGGAGCTGGCCACCGAACACGCCGACGTGATCCATCGGGCGGAGGCGCCCGATGGCACGGTCAAGCTGCTGCTCCGGTTCACCGATGGGGCCACGGTGGAATCCGTCCTGATGCCCGACTACCGGTCCGACCGGTCCGCTGGCTGCCTGTCCTCCCAGGTGGGCTGTGCCATGGGCTGTGATTTCTGTGCCACGGCGCAGAGCTCCTTCCGCCGCAACCTCAACGTCATCGAGATCCTCCACCAGTTCCTGGCGCTCCGACGCGAGGCGGTCGCACTGGGGCGCCGTCTCCAGACCGTGGTCTTCATGGGCATGGGTGAGCCGATGCTCAATCTCCCGGCCGTCCTCGAGGCGGTTCGCCGCATCGGTGACAACGCCCTCGGGGGCCTGGGCTGGAGGCAGATCACCGTGTCGACCGTCGGCATCGTGCCGGGCATCGAGACCCTCGACCGCACGGGTCTCAACGTGAACCTCGCCGTCTCTCTGCACGCGCCCGACGAGGAGACCCGCAGGCGGCTGCTGCCTATGGCCCGGCACTTTCCGATCGACGACATCCTGGCGGCCGCCGACCGGTTCCAGTCGCGGCGTCCGCATCCTGTGGTGATCCAGTACTGCCTACTCGACGGGGTCAACGACTCGCCGGCCCATGCGGAGGCCCTCGCCCGGCTGTTCCGGGACCGCGGCATGCATGTGAATCTGCTCCGGTACAATCCCACCGGCGTGGGGCTGCAGGGCATCGCCTACCGCCCCTCCCCGGAACCCGCGGTCGAGGTGTTCGGGGAGATCCTCCGTCGGTCCGGCGTGGTGGCCCATGTGCGGCGATCCCGCGGACAAGGCATCGATGCCGCCTGCGGCCAGCTGCGGCGCACCGCCGGCTGAGACGCGGCACGATTCCTAAAATTAGGGTAGCCGACTACCGCGGCTCGCCTCGAGGAGTTCGTACCAGTCCTCTCGCGATAGCTGCAGGGAGGCCGCACCGGCCTGTTCCGCGATCCGTTCCGGGGTGCAGGTGCCGAGGATCGGGACGATCCCCGACGGGTGGCGCAGGAGCCAGGCGAGGGCCACGACCGACGGGGTCGTCCCAAGACGCCGAGCCACCGCCACGAGCGCCTCTGCCGTCCGACGTTGTCGTGCGTCGGTGAGGGATCCGGGATCCTGCACCAGGGCTCCGCGTCCGAGCGGGCTCCAGGCCATCGGGCTCATGCCCAGCTCGAGACAGTGGTCCAGCGTCCCATCGTCCAGGGTCGCGGTCTGCAGCAGGCTGATCTCCACCTGGTTCACCACCAGCGGATGCGGGAAGGACTTCTGGAGGGCACTCATCTGGGAGGGTGTGAAATTGCTCACTCCGAACTCTCGCACCTTCCCGGCCTGTCGAAGGTCCATGAAGGCCCCCGCGACCTCCGCCGGGTCCATCAGATAGTCCGGACGGTGCAGCATCAGGAGGTCGATCTCGTGCAGCCCCATGCGTTTCAGGGAGATCTCGACCGACCGGAGGATGTGTTCCCGGCTGAAGTCGTAGCGGAACGGGGCATGGGGTGAGGCATCACCGGCCCTTCGGATGCCGCATTTGGTCGCGATCACCAGCCGCTGGCGGAGGCCCGGCGATTGGCGCAGGGCCTCACCCACGATTTCCTCGCAGCGGCCGCCCCCGTAGATGTCGGCCAGGTCGATGAAGGTGATGCCCGCATCGACCGCCGCATTCAGGGCGCGGATGCCATGGGCCGACCCTTCGATCGACGCCTTCCCCTCCGACCCGGCGAGGCGCCATGCGCCATAGGCGAGAACGGAGACCCGGAGCGGGGAACGGCCAAGGGAACGCGTGTCCATGGCCGAGGATGGGCCCGGAGGCCCGAGGGCGAGAAGCGGAGAATTGGGAAAGGCCCGGCGGTGGCGGGTTCTCAGCGGCCCGACAGGAGCCGGGCGAGGGAGGCGTAGTCGTCGACGATGGCGGTCGCGTGCCGGAGTTGATCCGCGGGAAGGGAGTTCGTGATGGCGATCACCCGCATGCCGGCGGCGCGGGCGGCGGTGACCCCGGCGGCGGAGTCTTCGATCACGACACAGTCAGCCGGGTCCACCCCCAGCCGCGATGCTGCGAGCAGGAAGATATCCGGCTCTGGTTTGCCCTTCGCCACGTCCTGGGAACTGACCACCACCGGAAAATGTCGATGGAGGTTCCGCATCCCGAGCACGGCCCGGATCACGGTGTGGCTGGATCCGGAGGCCACGGCCAACCGCGTGCCACGGGCGAGACTTTCGACCAGTTCCGACATCCCCGGGAAGAGCGGCTGGTCCCGGTCGAGGAGCGAGAGCAGGCGATCCTCCTTCAGTCGGACCAGCGCTTCCAGGGGTTGGGGCGGACGGTGCCGTGCGATGAAGTCCACCCAGAGCGCCCGGTCCGAGCGGCCGTAGTAGTCCGGGAAGTGGATGCCATGGGACTCCCCATAGCCGAGTTCGTCGAAGACTTCGAGGAAGGCCCGTTCATGGCGCGGTTCGCTGTCCACGATCACACCATCCATGTCGAAGATGACGGCGGCGTGGTGGTGGTGCGGGCGGTGGGTTTGGGAGGACATCGGTGCGTTCGTGGGCGCAGGGCAAGGGCCTGTGGACGAAAAGCAGACACCGGGGTCGAGGTCGCTGGCAATCGTGGCCTCGGTCCTGGGCCCCGCGTCTGCGTCCTTGCGGGGGGGCACGTCACGGATCTATATCGCCCCATCATGAACTCCCGCCTGCCTTTCGCCGTCGCGGTCCTCGTCCTGATCTCCAGCGGATGCTCGATCCAGATCGGCACCTCCCCACGCCCCATCGGTCCGCAGCGATTCGAGGCCGGCCCTGGTCGTCCGCCCCAGATGGATCCAGCCGTCCGACAGCAGGTGATGCAGCGGGAAATGATTGAGATCCATGAAGGTCCGGACCACCGCGGTCCGGGGCCTGGCCCCGGGGAAGGCGGCAGTTTTGAGAACCTCCATATCGAGGTTCGAGCCCGTCCAGTCCCGGGTCCCTCCGGAACCTACCGGCTGCAGGCCAGCGTCGAACGCAAATCGTCCGGCCAGTCCCGCGGGGAACGCCGCGAGGAACACGACCACATGAACCTCCCGCCCCTTGAGGCCTCCGTCGGCGGCGAGCCGGCGAAGACGGAGGCCGGTCCGCTCCGGTTGACCTTTCGGGTGGTGGAGGACTCCGGTCGGCGGGTCGGACTCTACGAGCTGGGGTGGAAGTCCCCGGAAGGGGAGGGGATGATGCGATCGGGTCGGCTTCTGCTGGAACAGCCGGGTCACCCAAGTGGCCCCGACGGGGGACATCGCCCGGGTCGCGGACCCAAACCCGGCAAACCCGGCAAGGACGGCCCGGAATCCTGAACCAGCCCCGCAGATTCCCTCCATGCCGAAGCATACCTGGACCATCGCAGGCTTCCTGTCCGCCCTTGTCCTGATGGCCATCGGGTTCCTGCAGTACCGATCCCAGCAGGGCGCGCTGGATCGTGCGGAAGCCGCGGCCCACGAGTCGGAAAAGGCCCTCGTGGCGGCCCGCTCGGAACAGACGAATCTCCTGGCGACACTTCAGGCTTCGGCCGACCGGATCGCCGAGCTCGAGTCGGCCATGACCGAGGCGACCCAGAAACGATCCGGCCTGGAGGAGCAGATGCGACAGGAGGTGCAGTCGCGCGACGTGACGATCTCGGAGCTCCGCGGCCGGCTCACGGTCGATATCCTCGACCGCGTCCTGTTCGACTCCGGGGAGTCCCGTCTCAAGCCCGAGGGCGAGGCCATCCTGGCCCGAGTTGCCCAAGTGTTATCGCGGTTTCCAGGGCGGGCGCTCCAGGTTGTCGGACACACCGACAACGTCCCGATCCGCAACCGCACCCCCGATGGGTTCACCGACAACTGGGCGCTGTCGGCGGGTCGTGCAGTCTCCGCGGTGCGATTCTTGGTCGACAAGGCCGGGGTCGATCCGCGTCGGCTGACCGCGGTGGGCTGTGGGGAATTCCATCCCCTCGCCCCGAACGACGCCCCGGAGGGCCGTGCGCGGAATCGCCGCATCGCCATCGTGGTGCTGCCCGAGGAACTTGCCGCGACAGATCTCCCGAAGCCGAAACCCGCTCCGGAGTCAGCCCTCGACCCCGCCACACCCGGCACCCCGGAGGCCAACGCCGGATCCAGGACCGAATCCAAAGCCGTCGAGGAGGTCCCGAAGTCGGTTCCTTGACTGCGGAGCCGGCGAAGTCCGGGTCGACGGGAGCCAGGTGGGTGAGGCGGTGCCCTGCATCCTGGGTTCCGGAATCCCTTTGGGATCCCAGCCGCAGCCGCTCAGCGAAAGCCCAGTCGGAGGACCCCGTCCGACTGGGACACGGATGAGATCGTCGGAGCACCCGACCCCGAGAGCCGGTAGTACCGGGTCGATGCGGGCACCGGGATCGAGATCGTCCCGGCTCCCGCGTCGAGTGTCCCGGTCGTGTCCGGGGAATAGGGCCCCTCCACGAGGGAAGCGCTCAGCAGCATCGGTCCCGCTGGGGCCGGAGCCCCGAAGGCCCACGACACCGACTGCTCGCCATCGGCATCGCTGAACCGGATCCGACCCGCATGGGCTTTCGCCGGGTCAAGTGGGGCGTCCGGGGTGTGGGTCAGGATCAGGATCGGGTCGAGATCCACGAGGTCGAACGCGGCAGCCTTTCCGTCGATCTCGAGCCGGATCGTCTCCGGCAGGACCGCGGTCTCGAGGTGGGCGAGGCGGACCACGACGGTGCCGGCGGGTTCCGCGAACACCTCGCCCGAGGCCGGGGTGGCGTCGAGGAAGGTCGCCCGGAGCTTCCCCGGGACCGACACCCTGAAGTTGTCGAAGCGTCCATCGATCCGACTCGTGTCCTCGATGGCGAACGCGAAGACCCCGGTCCGGCCCGAGGCGTGCGAGCTGTCGCGTCCGGCCACGGAATGGAGCGGAACGGTCAGGTTGGTGCTGGCGAAGGCCTGTCCCAGCAGGTTCGGTCCTGCGGCGGTGAAGACGAAGCGGTACCGGTGGTCGGGGTTCAGCCGGAAAAGCGATTCGTTGACCTGTGCGGCGGGGAGCTCGTTGTTGACGAGGGTGATCTGGTGGAATCCGGACCGCGCATTGTAGTTGAAGGTGTATCCGGTGGTGGTGCCGGGACCAAGGTTCCCGGCGCGGGCGACGAGGCCGACGGACTGCACCTGGGAGTTGTCCCAACCGAAGACGTCGGCCTCCACCTGGACCCGTTCGAACTGTGCGGTCGGGAAGAAGGATCCCGCGCGGGCGGGGCCGAAGACGGACGGGTCCGGTGGCGGGTTCATCTGGATCCGATAGGCCCCGGACGGGAAGGTGAAGCTGGCGTTGATCCCGAACGCCTTCAGAGGTTCGTAGCGGGTCCAACCCGTGTCATTGCCACTGTCGAAGGAGAACGACTGGGCCCGGGTGGTTCCGGTCTGGATCCAGAGCCCGGCTGTGGTGATCCCGACGAGAAAAAGTGTCGGCAACCTTGCCCTTCCGGCCTGCTGAGTCTGTGGATTCATCGTGGCTCGAAGATGCAGACTTCCTGACAGGAAAACGTCCGATGGCAACCCTGCAGTGGAGGAAGGGACGGGTCGGGTGGGTCCTGCCTCACGTGGCCGCCAGCAGCGGGCGAGAGATCCCCGCCGTGGCCTGGAACGCGGTCTCCATGGAAAAAAATGCTCCACGATCCAACCCTGGTGCCGCTGGCGGGACTTGAACCCGCACGACAAGTCCATCTCACAGAAAACCCAAAAACCTCAATAAAACGACACGTTCAGACATCGCGAAACACTATTGAATGTCTTAGTTTTTGTCTTAGTCTGCGCGTGTGGCCTGTATCTGGAAGCACCCTGAATCGAAGTTCTATTACGCGCGGTTCCGGGATGAACGCGGGGTCGTCGTCAATCGCTCCACCAAGACGGCCAACGCCTCCAAGGCGGCCGAGATCGCCCGCACCCTCGAGCATACCGCCAAGATCGCCCGAGCTGGGAACCTCACGCAGGAGCGTGCGCGGGTCTTGGTCTCCCAGATTCTTGAGCGAACCACAGACCATGCCGAGTCGATCCGATCCGAGACCGTAGAGACCTTCTTTGAAGCCCACCTGAAGACATTGGAGGAGAGCGTCTCTGGTGCGACTCTGGCCCGGTATCAGGGGGTCATGGCCAAGTTCCGGGAACACCTCGGCGTGCGCTCCAAACGTGTCCTCAATGGTATCCTCCCAAAGGATGTGCAGGCCTACGCTACGAAGCGCTCCAAGGAGGTTCACACGGCCACCGTTGAGGTTGATCTGAAGTGCCTGAGTGCGGTCTTCAACGATGCCATGCAGCTGGGTCACCTCGACAAGAATCCAGTTCGTGGAATCAAGCTCGCCAAGGACCAGCCGCTGGAACGGACCACCTTTACGGCACCGGAGATTCGCGCCCTGTTCCATGAGGCTGAGGGGGACTGGAAGACCGCTGTGCTCTGCGGCTACTACCTCGGAGCCCGATTGGGGGATGTGGTGACCCTCCGATGGGCCGACGTTGACTTCAGCGCTCAGGGAACCGGCACCGTCACCTTCCTCCAAAACAAAACTGGCAAGCGCCTCGTGCTGCCCCTTGCGGCCGAGCTGCGGGAACATCTGGAATCCATTGCGGGCGACCAGACGGAGGAACACCTCATGCCCACACTGGCGAGGCGGAGTGCCGGTGGTCGCGACGGACTGTCGGCGAAGTTCGTTCGGCTCCTGCAGAAGGCGGGCATCGATCCCCAGTATGTTGAAGGTAGGGCCAAGCGGTTCGCCAGACTGTCGTTCCACTCTCTTCGCCATTCGTTCAACAGCGTGCTGGCCAATGCCGGTGTGAGTCAGGAGATCCGGATGAAGCTGACCGGACACAAGACGGCCGCAGTGAACAGCACTTACACGCATCACGAGCTGGCCACCCTCTCCAACGCGGTCTCCAAGCTGCCACGCCTGTCAGACTAATTAATGCCAACCGGGGGGAGGGGGTCTGGCACCTCTTTGCGGGCAGAAAGGCAGACGGATTCCTGAAACGAAAAAAGTTCGGCAATGGGGCTCTCAGTAACTCCCGCCGCCACTGCACACCGGCATCTGGACCGACAGTCCCTGCGGCAGCAC
>SYEM01000251.1 GCA_005801385.1 Verrucomicrobiales bacterium
CACGCCCTGCGAGGCGGGTCTGACGCCGGTTTGGATCCTCAATGGCACCCTCCGGCACGCCGCCGTCCCGCACGGGATTTTCAACCCCGAACCCCTCGGGCTTACTTCCCCTCCCCAAAACCAGATGAATCCGCCCTGGGCCCAATGTTTGGCGACCCGTTTTTTGGCTCGCCTCGACCCTGCCTTTCCCGACGCTGATGCGGACTCTCATGCGCCTCCTGTTCCCCGCCTCCCTCGGTGTGATCGTCTCTGGCCTCCTCTGCGGCTGTGCCGAGCTCGCCCCGCCTCACCAGTCGTGGACCGAGGCCCAGGTGCAGGGACGCGTCGTGGACGCCGTCACCGGCCAGCCCCTCCATGGCGCCTCGGTCTCCCGGGTCCAGAAGGACTCCCCTCAGGATCCCGGGGCCGGACAGCACGGCGCGATCCAGATCCAGAACCGGCCTACCGTTGCCGTGACGGACAAGGAAGGCCGGTTCGTCCTCGACCCCGTCAAGACCGCCTACCTGTTCCTGGAATCCTACCCGACCTTCGAGGTCACCCTTCGGATCCAGCATTCCGGTCACGAGCCGCTGCAGCGTCGGATGACCAACGTGACCTGGACCGACCGGAAGTCCCCGCCCTTGATCCAGACCGGCGACCTCGCCCTCAAACCGCTTCCATGACCGCCTCGAGTCCCTCCCGTCCATCGCCCCTTCCCACACCCGGCCTCCGGATCCCGGCACCTCTGCTGGTGTGGGTGGGGCTTCTCCTCGGAATGTTGCGGGTCCTGGGCGCCGAGGAGCCGATTCCCCAGAGGTTCAACCAGGAGGTCGCCCGCCATCGGGAACTGACCAACGGCCTTCCTGCCGCACCGGTCCAGCTGATCGAGATCGGTCCCGACGGCTCGCCGCAGGTCTTCGTGTCCAACCGCTGGTGGCGGTTCACCCGGGACCGCTGGGAGTGGATGTTCGGAGTCCCGGAAAGTGCCGCGGATGCCTTCCATTTCCCGGACGGCAACGGTGCCGGCGTCCGGGTCCCGGTTCCTGGCAAGGAGGTGCGTCAACTCCTGCGTCGGGGTGAGGTCCAGTATCTCGTGACCACCACCGAGATCCTTCGTGTCGACGCCTCCGGAGTTGTGCCGACCGGATGGGCCTCGGCACCGGGCACCTCGCAGCCCCAGCAGCTGGCGGTGTCGTCCGAAGGGGAACTCTGGCTTGCCGCCGCGACCGGACTCTTCCGTCGGGCGGCGGCGGGTTGGGAACCGTTTCGGGCCGCGGATTCCCTCGGACGGATCTGGGGGGCGGATGCGGTGGCTGGGGCGACCTTCGACAAGGCGGGGCGGCTTTGGATCGCCACCCGCGCCGGCGCGGCGGCCCTCCAGGGCGATCGATGGATCACCTTCGAGGGACACGACGGACTCCCTTGGAACGACTTCACCGGGATCACCCCCGGTGCCGAGGGGATCCTGTGGTTCGGCACCCGTCTTGGGGTGATCCGATACGACTCGAGCGGCTGGCATTATCGGCAGGGTCCGACCTGGCTGCCGTCCGACGAGGTGACCCAGATCGCGGTCAACGTCCACGGCGCGGCCTGGTTCGCAACGCCGGCGGGGGTCGGTGCGATCGAACGCAAGTTCATCACGCTGTCGGAGAAGGCGGCGCTCTATGAGGCCGAGATCGACCGCCACATCCGGCGCACCGCCTACGGCTACGTCGCCGAGGCCCCACTGAAGGTGGCGGGGGATCGGTCGACGGCCTCGCCGGTGGACAGCGACAACGACGGTCTTTGGACGGCGATGTACGGCGCCGGGGAGTGTTTTGCCTGGGGAGCACTGGGGGATCCGGCGGCGAAGAAGAGGGCCCGGAAAGCCTTCGAGGCACTCCGGTTCCTCCAGACCGTGACCCAAGGCGGCACCCCGTCGCCGCCGCCCGGCTACGTTGCCCGGACGGTCCTGCCGATCGAGTCCCCGGATCCGAACCGGGGGCGTCGGGAGGCCGACGAACAGATCCGGCAGTGGCAGGATTCCATGTGGAAGGTGTACGAGCCCCGCTGGCCCAAAAGCGCCGACGGGCGGTGGTACTGGAAGAGCGACACCAGCAGCGACGAGCTCGATGGACATTATTTCTTCTACGCGCAGTACCACGATCTTTGCGCCGAGACGCCGGAGGAGAAGGCTGAGGTGGCGGCCGTGGTGAGGGCCCTGACCGACCACCTGGTGACGCACCAGTTCGCGCTGGTGGATGTCGACGGCACCCCGACCCGCTGGGGCGTGTTCGGTCCGGACGCCCTCAACCGGGATCCGCGCTGGTGGGTGGAGCGGGGGCTCAACTCGCTCAGCCTCCTGAGCTATCTGGCCGTCGCGGAGAAGGTCACCGGGGACGCCAAGTATGGGAAGATCTCCCGGGAGCTCATCGACCTGCAGGGATATGCGCAGAATGCGATGTTCCCGAAGGTCGAGGCCGGGATCGGATCGGGGAACCAGTCGGACGACGAGATGGCGGTGATGGCCTTCTACAACCTCCTGCGCTACTCGAAGGACGAGGGGCTCAAGGCGATGATCCGCCAGTCCTGGCAGCGGTTCTGGCTTCTGGAGCAGCCGGAGATGAATCCGTTCTTCAACTTCGCCTATGCGGCGGTGAACCAGGGACATATGGCGACGAACCAGTGGGGCCGCATCGCCCTCTCCCCGGGACCGGGTTGGCTGGAGGATTCGGCGGCGACCCTGCGCGGGTTCCCGCTCGACCGCGTCCTGTGGCCCGCAAAGAACAGCCACCGGCTCGACGTCGTGCGCCTGCCGCGTCAGAACAGCATCAATGTGGTCACCCCAGACACCCGACCTCGGGGCTGGCGGGTGACCCAGAAGGTGCTGCCGGTCGAGAACCGGTCGTTCACCCACTGGAACACGGATCCCTGGACGTTGGACTATGGAGGGGACGGTCGTGAATTGGGCGCCGGGACGGTGTTCCTGCTGCCCTACTATATGGGTCTCTACCACGGCTACATCCTGCGTCGCTGATCAACGGGGGAGGAGGACCCGGACTCGGGTCCTCGGCCCTGGCCGGGTTGCGTTGGATCGGAACCGGAACCGGAGCCGGAACCGAATGCGGATCAGCGGGTGAGGAAGTAGTTCCGCTGCTTCTCGGAGATCGGCATGCCGAGCCGTTCCATCACCGCCATCATGTCCTCCCAGACCCGCCGTTTCTCGGAGGGGGCCTGGTTGCGCAGCAGGTAGGCCGGGTGGTAGGTGGGCATCAGTGGGATCCCACGATAGGTCTGCCAGGTGCCCCGGAGACGCGTGATCCCGACGGTCTTGCCGAGGAGTCCCTCCACGGCGGTGGCGCCCAGGGCGACGAGGACCTCCGGTTGGACGAGATTGATCTGCTCCTCCAGCCACGGGAGGCAGGTGCCCATCTCCTCGGGGGTCGGCTTGCGGTTGCCGGCAGTCTGACCCGGGGTGTCCGGACGACACTTGAGGATGTTGGCGATCAGGACGTCCGACCGCTGGAATCCCATGGCGCCCAGGATGCGCGTGAGGAGTTCCCCTGCCTTGCCGACGAAGGGTTCGCCCTGGACGTCCTCGTCAGCCCCGGGAGCCTCGCCGATCAGCATCAGGCGGGCGTTGGGCGTGCCCACGCCGAACACCACCGACTTCCGCGAGGCGACGAGGTGGGGACAGCGGGTACAGGCCAGGATGCGGCTTCGGAGATCCCCCCACGCCGCCGCCTTCGCCACGGGGTCGAGCTTTGGAGGAAGGGGGGGCTGGGATACGCTCGACCGGGCCGGAGGCGTTGGGGCACCGGAGACGGCGCCCCATCGGGCCATCACGTTGGACGGGATCGGCCTTGGAGCGGTCTCTGTTGCGGGGATGGCGGATCGCTCGGGAGCGAGACGTGTTCCGGTCGGCAGTGGGACATCCGACAACGTGCCCTTCGACGGTATTGGGGCCGGATTGGGCGTGGCGGGCAGCCGTTGGGAGAGGCTGGCGAGGAGGTCCCTGTCCACCGTCACGTGCTCGGTCCCGCGGGCCTGGAGGTCCTCCAGGTGCGCGATCACCGAGTCCAGCAGGTTCCGGTACTCCATCTTTCGGTCAGACTGCGGAGGTGGGGTCCAAATGTCCACGCCATCGTCTGGACCAGCACGGGAGCGGACCCGGACGTGTCCCCGGACCCATCAATGTGCCGCCCGGATCCAGGCCGGATCGATCACGGTGTGACGGATCGATTTGCCGGCCGGCAGGTGGACGCTGTAGGTCGCATGGAGCTTCCCATCGCGGGTCTGGATCAGGCTCGGATAGGAGAACGACTCCATCGGGGCGCCGTCCTCGATCGCCCGCTTCCAGTTCCAGGTGCGGCCCTCGTCGTCACTGAGCCAGACCGACAGGCGATGCCGGCCTTCGTCCGTGTCGTTTCCGATCCAGGCCCAGGTGCCGTCCTTCAGGACCACGATGTCGCATCCCGAACCGGGATTGGGGATCCGGGAATCCGTCACTGGTCCCCAGTGGTCGCCGCGGTCGGTCGACTCTGCGACCAGCACCCGCTTTGGCGGGGGCCCGTTGTCCCGCATGAAGGTCACCAGGGTGCCGTCGCGCCGGCGGGCGAGACACGGCTGGATGTTTCCGCCCCCCACCAGCGGTGTGCTGGTGTGCCAATGGGCTCCGTCATCGTCCGTGATCGCCATCAGGGCGACCGAGAAGCCGTCGTGATAGAGGCCGAGGACCAGGCGGTCACCGATCGAGATCGGATGCGCCCGGGGCATCCAGCCGAGGCGGCGGTAGAGGAGGTGGGTCGAGTTCTGCCCGAGGGCATCGAGATACTCTCGGACCTCACGACGGGTCTGGTCGCTCCAGTCCCGAGTGTGTTCCGCTGCGAGTGCTTCAAGCCTGGGGAGGCTGCTGCGGATGCCCTCCTCGAACTCCGGGCCCGGGGTGACGTGGAGCACCTCGGTGCGATCCCATCGCGGGGCCCCGGGTCCGAGCCAGTTGGAGCTGACCTGGTACTTGAGCAGGGCGCCCTCCCACCGGTTGTCGAGGATGGTCGGATAGAACAGCCAGAGCCTCTGTGAGGGATCGACGTGCAGGGAGGGATTGCAATCGGGGTAGCCCGGTGTGTCCGCCAGTGTGAAGCGCGGACTCCAGCGGTCGGACCCCTGGGGCAGCCGGGCGGCCTCGATCCGGACGTCATCGGCCTTCCGCTCGCCCGACCCATGGAACCAGCAGGCCAGGAGGTCACCGTTGGGGGCCTCCACCAGGCTCGACCCGTGGTTGTGCCAGGATTCCAGCGGGAAGAGGAGCTGATGCTGGGGAGGGGTCTGGGCCAACCCCGGGAGCAGGGTCATCCAGAGCAGGAAGACAAAAGCCGCGTCGACACGGTGACGACGCGGCCTGGATCCGGAAACGGGGTTGGCCTGGGGAAGGGGCATGGGGATGGGGCGGGTCTACCGTGGATCCGGCGTCGGCCCCCCAGCCCGGGAGACGTCTACCGGAGCAGCATCTTGTCGAGGTAGTTGACGGTCTGGCGCACCTGCGCGTCGACCTCCATGCGGTTCTTCACCGCGCGGCAGGCGTGCATGACGGTCCCGTGGTCGCGGCCGCCGAACGCGTCGCCGATCTCGCTCAGGGAACTTTCTGTGTGCTGGCGGGAGAGGAACATGGCCACCTGGCGTGGGAAGGCGATGCTCTCGGGCCGGCGCTTGCTCTTCATGTCCGCCAAGCGGATGTCGTAGTGCTCGGCCACCCGGCGCTGGATCTCCTCGATGGAGAGGTTCCGACGCCGCTCCTCCTCGAGGATTTCGCGGAGCAGGCTTTCGACATCCTCCGGCTGTACCGGTCGACCGGTCAGCTGGCTGAAGCTGGCGACGCGGAGGAAGGCGCCCTCGAGACGACGCACGTTCGACCGGATGTGGTCGGCGAGGAACTGGAGGATCTTCGGCTCGAGCCGGATCTTCATGGCCGCCTCCTTCTTGCGGAGGATCGCCATCCGGGTCTCGACGTCCGGCGCCTGAAGATCGGCGGTCATGCCCCACTCGAACCGGGAGGTCAGACGCTGCTCGAGCCCGGGAATCTCGCTCGCGGGGCGATCACAGCTGAGCACGATCTGTTTCCG
>SYEM01000252.1 GCA_005801385.1 Verrucomicrobiales bacterium
CACCTGAAGTTCAAGTCGTCCCCGCTCTGGATCGTGATCCTCGCCAGCTGGGGCATCGCGTTCTTCGAGTACGTCATCCAGGTGCCCGCGAACCGTTGGGGCAACCATCGGCTGACCCCCTACCAGCTCAAGATCGTCCAGGAAGCCATCACCCTCACCGTGTTCATGGGATTCGCGTTCTTCTACTTCCAATCCCGTCCGCAATGGAATCACATCGCCGCCCTCGCCTGCCTCGTGGGCGCAGTGGTCTTCGGATTCCTCCCCTCACGCTGAGCACGCGTCACATCGACCGCCCACACACATGAGCCTCTACGACCAGCTGAAATGGACCGCCGACGGACTGATCCCCGCCATCGTCCAGGATCACCGGGACGGACGGGTTCTGATGATGGCCTGGATGAACCGGGCCTCCCTCGAGAAGACCCTGTCCACCGGCAAGACGTGGTTCTGGAGCCGGTCGCGCCAGAAGTTCTGGATGAAGGGCGAGTCGAGCGGAAACGTGCAGGTGGTTCGGAACGTCGCCTTCGACTGCGACGGCGACGCCCTGCTGATCCAGGTCGAGCAGAGCGGACCGGCCTGCCATGAGGGGTTCCGGAGCTGTTTCTTCAGGACGGTGAGCGAGGCCGGCGCCGCCTGGTCCACGACCGAGGAGCGTCTGGAGACCCCTGAGAATCTCTACGGGAAGAAATTGCAGTAGGAACCGCCTCGCCGGGGCTCCGGCACTTCCCGGAATGCTCTCGATGGACGACTTCATCCGCCCCGGATCCCCACTGTGGTGGGTCTTCCTGGTGATGCTGGCGATTGCGCGCGGCCTCGACCTATTGTCCACCTACATCGCCACCCCGAATCTGAGGCTCGAAGGCAATCCGGTCGCCCGGTGGCTCGGCTGGCGTGGGGGACTGATCACCAATCTCATCCTGGTCCTGCTGTTCGCGACGTGGCCGCTCCTGGCGATCTCGCTCACCACCACCAGTCTCCTCGTGGCGGCGCGAAACCTGCAGTCCGCCTGGGTCATGCGCTCGCTGGGAGAGGTCCGATACCGTCTCTGGATGTACGACCGCCTCGCAGAGGCGCCTCGCGGCCTGCCACTCCTGTGTTTCCTGGGCGAAGCCACGTTGTTCGGCAGCGTCGGCCTCGGACTGATGGTCTTCTCCGAGGAACGACTCATCCCGTTCGCCGTAGGCATGGGCGTCTGCGGCTACGGAGTGGCCGTGGCCGTGTTCACATCCCTGTCCCTGTGGCGGGCCACCCACTGAAGCCGGGACTCCCCAACCCATGCACCGGCACCTTCTCCTCACAGCCGATCCGATCGATGAGGTCGAATGGATCCGGTCCCGCACGGCCTCCACCACCTGCGGTGCCGTGCTGGTGTTCAACGGGATCGTCCGGGGCGAGGAGTCGGGCACCGCCATCGCCGGACTGGACTACGAGGCGTTCCGCCAGATGGCCATCCACCAGTTCGGACGACTCTTCGACGCGGTCGAGTCCCGGTGGCCCCAAGTCGATTCCGTGCGGCTCCTCCATCGGACAGGACCGGTCGCCGCGGGCGAAACCAGCCTCTGGCTGGAGATCCGTTCCCCCCACCGCGCCGAGGCCTTCGCCGCCGGCCAATGGCTGATTGACGAGATGAAGCGGATCGTGCCGATCTGGAAGCGGGCCATGCCGGAGGCAGACCGACCGGCACAGCCCTGATCGTAGCGGGGACGTCGAGCCCGTCGAGGTCCCCCGCCCCGTTCCGCTACCGGAATCCGACCGGCGCTGACCCGCGCGCGGCGGAGTCGAGACAGGCGTCGAGCAGACGCTGGGCGTTCAGGGCCCGCTGCGGCCAGTGGGTGTTGAGCTTCCCGGACTGGACCTGTTCGGCAAAGTGCCGGAAGAGGTTTGTCTCCTGGGCCGTCGGATGGTTGTTCGCATGTTCCGACACGATCTCGAGCCGGCGGTGCGACTCCATGTCGAACTGGGTGCCCTTCACATGGAACTGAGCCTGGTCGATCTCGAACGACGATTCGGCACCGAAGACGGGCAGGACGAAGTCGGACACACGCAGGTTGCCCTTCGTGCCGCTGACGCTGGCCCACTGCTGGTGTTCGGTGATGAACGAACAGTAGAACGAGGCCGACACACCGTTGTCGTAGAGGAGTTCCGCCGAGAACTCCGATGGGATGACATCGGTGCTCTGGGCATGGCTGAAGTGGGAGAGACGGCGTCCGATGACCGTGTGGGGGAGGCGCCCCTTGAGCGCCTCGAGCGCGAAGGTGATGCAGTACCAGCCGAGGTCCCCGACGCACCCCTGCGGCTCGAGTCCGCTTCGGGACCGGATGTTGTCGGTGAAGAACGCGGCATCTCCACGGAAGCTGAACTGCGAGGTCACCCGTCGGATGTCCCCGACCGCCTCGCCCGACGCGAGGACCTGACGCAGGCGTTCCATGCGGCCACTGTGGACGAACATGACGCCGTCCATGAACTGGACCCCATCCTGGGCGCAGGCGCCGACCATCTCCTGGAGATCGGCCGCGGTGGGTGCGCAGGGCTTCTCGCAGACGACGTGCTTCCCGGCACGGGCCGCACGGACGACCCAGTCCTTCCGGAGTCCGGTCGGAAGCGGGATGTAGACCGCATCGACCTCCGGGCTTTCGAGCAGGGCTTCATAGCTGCCGAGCGCCTTGGGTGGCGTCGGCAGGGGCACCTGGGACTGGCACTGATCGATGAAGGCCTGGGCACGCGCGATGTCCCGGCTGGCGACGGCGGTCAGGACGGAATTGCCGGTGTTGTGGATCGCCTGCCAGTTCTTGCGGGCGATGTTGGCAGTGCCGAGGAAACCCCAGCGGACGGGATGGATGCTCATGGAAAGTGGAACCCCGAGGATCCTCGACGAAACCCCGGGGTTCCAGATTTTTGCCATCGTTCCCACGGGTGACCCGAAGGGATCGCGGGAGGGCGCCTTCAGACGATGACGGCCTCGCTGGCCTGGGGCGCCCGGCGACGGAGCATCTGACGTCCCGCCAGCAGGGCGAGTCCGATCCCGGCAAGACCGGGGCTGGCCTCGGGAACCGCGGAGAAGGTCTGGTCGAAGTCGCTGACGAAGACCCGTGAGCCTTCGGCGGAACCCGTGCTCATGGCAAAATCCTTCCGGACCTGAACCGCGCCATAGGGTCCGCCCAGGAAGACATCGTGATCCACCAGCTGATCGCCGAGCGCATCGGTGTAGACGTACTTGTTGGCGAGGGTCTGACTGTTGAGGGGATTGATGACCCCTTCGACCACCTGGGCGATACCGCTGCCGATGGCCGCTCCCGTCAGGGCCAATGTATTGTCCGTCAGCACCGGTGACAGGAAGGTATGGCTGACGGTGAATTCGAAGCTGAGATCGTAGGTCTGCCCAGCTCCTGTGAGGGTCCAGAGTGCCGATTGGAACCGGAGCCCGGGCTCAACCTGCAGTCCGCCGACACCACCCCAGATGGGAACGACAAAGATCTGGTCGAGCGGAACGCTCAGGGTTCCGACCTGACTCAAATTCTGGAAATTGGAGAACGTCAGGTCGTTCTGGAGTCCAGGATGGTTGACCGGATCGTAGACCCGGATTGAGGCCCCCGGGACCAGGAGATCGGCGAGGGTGGTGGTTGCGGCCTGGGTGGTGGAGACACCACCGAGCCAGACGACCGCGAGAGCGGCCGCAATGCGTTGTTGGCTACGGTTCATTGGGTTTTGAAGTGAGGTTTTGGATTCGCCGACCAAGGTGGACGGCCGAGATCCATCCAGCACCCCCGGGACAACGCTCCGATTCCAGCCCGAAATGAATCCGTAAACAGCTGTCCATCAGATATTTAAATAATCCGCAACTCGGAGCGCTGTTCGTCCTGTGGCGGCAGGCATTGGGCCTGGATCCCCAGAAAGAAGCCGCTGCACTGGGGGCAGATCCCCTGTGACAGGGAAACGCGAGACAGACGGTCCTCTCGGTGAAGACCCTGCAGGGCCAAACGGTTTGTGGACCGAAGGGTGCGACCTGACTAAGGCTCGACGGGTTCCATGAACTTGGCACACCACCGGGAGGCGGACCGATTAACCGTCTCACTCATGGGCCGACTCGATCACGAGACGGCTCCCACACTCACCCAGGTCGTCGACCACGAGCTCGATGGCGTCACGGAGCTCGTGCTGGATTTCGACGGTCTGGAGCACGTCTCCTCCCTCGGACTTCGCGTCCTGCTGGCGGCGCAGAAACGCATGCACGGGATCCACGGCAGCCTTGTCGTGCGGAATGTGAACCCGGCGATCGCCACCGTGTTCGAGATCACGGGCTTTGACCGGATTCTGGAGTACGAGCGGAAGCCTCGTCGGCTGTCGATCGACGGCCTCGAGTTGATCGCCAAGGGCGGGAATGGGGAGTGCTTCAGGGTGGATGAGGAGACGGTGCTGAAGCTGTATTTCAACCATATCGACGACGCCTCGGCGTCCAGGGAGAAGCGCCTCGCGAAGAAGGCCTTCGTGGCGGGGGTGCCGACCGCCATCTCCTACGAGGTGGTGGTCTGCGGCACCCGAACAGGCGTCCTGTACGAGATGATCAACGCGGACACCCTCTCGAAGTACATCGAGAGACATGTCGACCACCTGGAGGCTGTGGTGGACCACTACGTTGGGTTCTGCAGGCAGATCCACTCGATCGTTCCGGACCAGGGTGCTTTTCCCGACGCCATCGACATCGCCTGCGGCCACGTGGAGGCCTGCGACCTCTTCAATGCCGGTCAGAGGGCGGCGATTCTGGACAGGCTGCACCGAACCGAACGGAGGAGCACGCTGATCCATTGGGATCTCCATCCTGGGAACATCATGATGCAGGGAGATGTTCCCTGCCTGATCGACATGGGGGACATGGCGACGGGCACGCCGTACTTCGACCTCGGCCCGATCCGGCAGATCCTCCAGTTCCATGCGGAAACGGGTCTCTGCCAGAAGATCATCGGCCTCGACAACGGAATTGCCCGCCGGGTCTGGCCGATGTTCGTGGCGCGATACTTCAACAACCCGCCCCCGGACGAACTGGCGGCAATCGAGGAGAATGTCCGGTTCTTCCAGGCCATCCGGAACGTCCTCCTATACCGGAGCGGCACCGGAGGGGAGTCCATGCGGGCACGCCGCAAGGATATGATTCTGCAGCTTCTGCCCAGGGAGATCACGCAGGCCCCGGCCTAGCCGCTCTGCAGAATCCGTGTCCCTCTCGCAGGGCATGGAAACCCTGCCGGAGACGGTCACTCTTCCGGTTTCACCGCGATCCGGTCTCCGTCCTGCCCGATGGGATCCAACGAGGAAACACTCCCGCACGTCCAAGGGTCGCAGGTGTTTCCGCGTCCGATCCATCGAACCCGCGTCGGGTCCCCCGGGGTGATCCCTGCCGGGACTTTTCCGCGCCCTTGGGACTGAAGATCCGTTTTGAAACTTGGTCGGACCCTATCCAACGTTTCGACACTCCCATGGACACCCGAATTTCGAGCCGTTTTCTGAAACCCCTGAGCGGCATCCTCATGGGGGTCTGCATGCCCTTGAGCTCCCGGGCAGACGTGGCGCTGATACGGGTGCCTGATGGCGGGATCCAGCCCCAGGTGGTCACCGACCCGGCCGGCACCGTCCACCTCCTCTACTTCAAGGGAGACCCCTCAGGCGGGGACCTGTTCTACGTCCATCGCCGTCGACACAGTTCGGAATTCTCCCGATCGATCCGGGTCAACAGCCAGCCCGGCAGCGCCATTGCGATCGGGACGATTCGGGGGGGCCAGCTGGCGTTGGGACAGACAGGTAGGATCCACGTGGCATGGAATGGGCATGCCCCCCAGGGGGGAACCTACATGCAGGCTCCCATGCTCTACACCAGACTCAATGACGCAGGCACCGGGTTCGAGCCCGAGCGGGACGTGATCCAGAACGCACGCGGCCTCGATGGCGGTGGGTCCGTGGCCGCAGATTCCACGGGAAATGTCCTGGTCACCTGGCATGCACCCCGTCCCGGGAATACCCGGGGCGAGGCCGGCAGATCCGTGTTCATCGCCCGGTCGGCAGATGGCGGACGGACATTCGGACCCGAACAACCGGTGCCCCGACTGGATACGGGCGCCTGCGGCTGCTGTGGCATGAAGGCCTTCATGGACAGCCATGGGACCCTGTTCCTGTCGTTTCGGGGAGCCAACGAGTCAGGGAGCCGCGACCAGGTCCTGGTCGCAGGACCCGATGGCGGATCGGAGTTCAGGGTGCTCCTGGAAGATCCGTGGAAGGTCAGCGCCTGCCCGATGAGCAGCACATCGTGGACCGAAGCTGGCGGGCGGATCCTGGGGGCCTGGGAGACTCGCGGGAAGGTCTGCTGGGCCGCCTTCGGACCAAACGGGGCCATCACAGCCTCTCCGGTGACACCCCCCACCCAGGGGAGGAACCCCAAGCACCCCATCGCGGTCGGGAACTCCCGAGGCGAGACGCTGCTGGCCTGGACCGAGGGCACGGGTTGGGCGCGGGGCGGGGATATCGCCTGGCAGCGGTTCGATGCCAAGGGCAAGCCGATGGGCGAGAAGGGGGCGGCTCCCGGCGTGCCCACGTGGAGCCTGGTGGCGGCCATGACCGATCCCGACGGTCGATTCGTGCTGATCTACTGAGGGGATCCGTCGGCCTTGGATGAACCTGGCGGATCCGGGGTTCCAAACAAAAACGGCTGGTGCACTGGCACCAGCCGTTCGTGGGAACCGAGGGACCTGAGCCTCAGAACTTGTTCTTCCGATACGCACCCATCTTCGGCGCGTCCGGGTTCACCTCGGGGCCGAAGTAGCGGAGGGTCACCAGCGGCTCGGTCTCGCTCGTGTTCTCGAAGGTCACGCCCGCCTTGGCGCCGTCCTCCGTGCAGAAGTATTCGTCCTCGGTCAGCTCAGTGAATCGGATCAGCTTCGGGCTGTTCAACGGTTGGCCGTTGATCTTGCCCACGCCCTGGACGCAGATCAGACCGTAGGCGCCCGTGTCCTTCACCGTGACCTTGGTGCCCGGATCCACGGTGAGCTCCTTGGCGGTGAACAGCTGCTCGCCGTCGATGGTTCCATATACGATCCAGCGGTCGACATAGCCCTCCTTGCGGGTGTCCGCGACCGGCACCGGCTCGAGGTAGTGGTTGTCCTTGAAGTTCGGGTCGACGTTCTTGTCCCAGTCCAGCTGGTCGACGATGAAGTCGAGGTCGTGATGGTACTTCTTGGGCATGTCCTTCACGAGGAGGCTCCACGGGACATAGCGGCCCTCGACCATGCTCTGGTACATGCCGAAGACGTCGCTGCCCCACTGAGGCTCGTAGGTGCAGAGGCTGCCCGGGGCGTGCAGGACGCAGGGGTCGATGAGCCAGCCGGTACCGGGCTTGAGACGGTAGGCCTTCGAGAGGTCGAGGATCCCGTTGTCCCCCTTGTTCCAGTCCTCGAGGCATTTCCGGACCTGCGCCTTGGTCGTGCCGGGTTCGAATCCCATGAACGTGTAGGGGAAATTGTTGCCGACGTTGTTGTGCTGCGGCGGGAAGTAGTAGCTCTCGGGCTTGCCTTCCTGTCCAACCAGCTTGGCCTGCTTGGCCGACTGGTGCATGTGGTGCGGGATGGGGCCCATGTTGTCGAAGAACTTGGAGTACACCGGCCAGCGGCCGTACTTCTTCCAGATGGCCTTGCCGACGATCGAGGCACCGCAGTCCTCGACCGCCTTGCGGAGGGTGAACCGCTCGGAGCCGACCACGACGTAGCTCAGGCCTTCGTCTGGAACGCGGCCCTCGTTGGCAGCCTCGGTCGTCGAGGCGAACCAGCGCTCATCGATGCCGCCACGGTTCGCACCGTAGGCATAGATGTCATCGGGATGCAGCTTGAGCCGGAGACCCGGCTGCAGGAAGGAACGGGGAACCCAGGCCGGTGCCAGCCGGAGCAGTCCCCCGGTACGGGTGAGTTCGGCGGCGACCTTGTTGGCGGTGTTGCCCTTGACGGTTTTCAGCTGTGTGACGGAGGTCATGGAACAATGGTATGGACGTCCCCTGCACCGGAACGGAACCCCATCACAGGACCCGCCTGCACTGCGATTCCACGGGTGTCAGGAGGGGGTGGAGACTAGGAGGTGTCCCGCGAAAGAGGAAGAACGGTGTTGGACCCAACCCGCTGGGCGCTGGGTCCCCCCTGAACCCGCGAGGGTTGGGTCGACCTCTAGGGCTGGGCGGGTTGGTCGGGCGCGTTGCAGGCCCCCCATCCATCTTCGACGGGGTCCCGACAGGTCACGCCTCTCGTGGGTGCACCCGGTGCACCCAGTGATGCAGGGCACTGCATCACCCACCCACGGGACGCGGGGGCGCAGGTCGCCAGAAGATCCAGAACACGACCCCTTCTGGATCCTTCAGGGCGAGGGCCGGATCTGTCCCTCAGAAGTGATCACGACCGCTTCGATCCCAGGCGGGAGCGGATGTCGGGTCGAACGCCCCCCGGGTCTCCGGACCTCCACCGCCGTTGCCGTTCCCGGCAGGGCAAGGATCTGTGTCGAGCTGTCGACACTCCAATAGCCGGCTCCGAGGTGCCATTCACGCCAGGGACCGGATTGGGTGCCGAACACCAGTCTGACCTGGGTCCCGGCCCAACTTCCTGGAACGCCCCCCTCCTCGACCCCCACCCGCAGTCCGGGGCGCGCCGCGAGATTCCGCAGAAGATGGGTTGATGCGCCGTTCTGGGAGACCACCAGGTCGGGTCGACCATCCCGATCGAAGTCCGCCACCGCCGCACCCCGCTGGTCGCCATGGATCGCCACACCGGTCTGAAGCTGCGGACGGAATCCCCCGTGGCCATCGCCCCGGAGCCACACTCCCCGGCCGGCATCCACGCGGGGGGTCAACGGATCGGAGTGCGACCAGTTCTGCGCGAGGAACAGATCCTCTGCCCCGTCTCCATCGGCATCCGCCACGGCCAGTCCAAAGACCGGGGACAGCTGGGCGACGTCCGGCAACGGACGCGCCTCCCAGTGGTCACCCCGGTTCAGGAACAGGGTCGACGCAAGCCAGGTGATCTCCGCCACCCGTGCATCGGCGAGGCGGGTCCCGAACACCTGGGCCACCGTCATCGTCCCGAAGGCCGCATAGGTCGGCACGGCCTCCCGGATCCAGGGAAAGGCCCGCGACCACATCGGCAGCTCCCGGGCGGGCAGATCCCCATCGCCCCCCGGGAGCGCTTCCACAAGGTCGAAGCCGGTCACACCGCCAAACGAACCCCAGTACAGCCGCCGCAGGGGACGCGGCGGTGCCGTCATGCCGAGGAGAGAGGGGCGTTCCGTCGGCTGCAGCGCTGCGACCCAGGCATTGTTCAGGCCCCAGTTCCCCGCCACGAGATCTAGGCGTCCATCCCCATCGAAATCGCCCGAGGTGACGCTGTTCCAGAGTCCCGAGAACCGGTCGAGCGGGAGCCGTTCCCCTGCCAATTGGACCACAGGTGTCGTGCGGACCAAGCGACCCTGGTCATTCCGCCAGATCTGGATCGGACCCCAATCCCCCGCGACCACCAGGTCCGAATCCCCGTCGCCATCGATGTCCGAGAAGCACGCGCCACTGACGCGTCCCATGGTATCGAATCGCTCCGCGATGGCGAACCGTCCCCCTTCGTCGCGCAGGAGCACCGACGACACCGGTTCAGGCCAGCGTCCGGCGCGCGCGCGTCCACCGACAAAAACCTCCAGCGCACCATCTCCGTCGAGATCGACCGCGGCCAACGGACCCACGGCAAACTGGACCCCAAGAACGGCCTCTCCGCTGCGGCGCGACTCGATGTCGTACAGCCGGATTATCCCCCCGTTGGTCTGTCCATCCTCCCAGTGGCTCGATCCGGCGAGTAGGGTCGCTCCAAGCGGCAGGATCGTTGTCAGATCCCGTCCAAGGGGCCGGTTCAGACCAGGATCCTCGATACGACGGAACCCACCGCGCTGGTCGTTCTCGAAAAGGCCGACCGATCCGGAACGTCCAGCACCGACCGCGAGGTCCGGGAATCCATCGGCATTCCAGTCCGCCCACGACACCCCAGGACCCAGCTGACCGAGACCGTTGGGGAGGAGGGGTTGGCGGCTCCCCTCCTCGAACGGCGCATCGGCAGCCACATGCTTCAGGCGGTCGGAGACATCCTCGAAGCGAATGGGGGATGCCGGCACGGCTGCCGCTGGCACGGTCGCATCACCGCCCGCGGGCTCGTCGATCTCGACCAGGGCGTTGACCGGGATACGGCTGAGACGGCTGAGACGTCCGGAGGGCCATCGCACGGTGACCTCGACGCTGGATGCCGTGCCTCCCGCAAAGGTCCGCATCGACTCGTCCCCACTGAGATAACGCCCGCCGGCGATGACATTCTGCGACTGTTCCTTCGGAAACGCCGACGGGGACTCAGGAAGGATGACGGAGATCCGGGATCCGATCGCGCGCGAGTTCCCTCCGCGTCCCCGGAGACGGATGCCGACCCGAGATGCGGTGGCCTCGTTGCGGTAGATTCCCGGTCCCTCCAGGAGATTGTTCATGACGACGTCGAGGTCCCCGTCCTGGTCGAGATCCGCCACCGCGGCGCCCTGCGAAATGCCCACCGTGGCGAACCCCCATTCCGCTGCCCGCTCCAGGAACACGGGAACGACCGGGGTGCCGGGAATCCCATCCCCAGCCCCCGACTCCTGGAGCCGTTGCGGTGTCCGGTTGTGGAACAGGGCGTTTGCAGTGGCGAACCGCGGCAGCTCCCGGTTCAGCTTCAGGATGTCGGACGGCGTCAGCGTCCGCCCCCCGGCCTGCGCCGCAGCAACACGTTCGGCGGCATCGCTGTCCTGGTAGTCCCGGAGCTGGCCGTTGGTCACAAGGATGTCCTCGAATCCATCGAGATCGACATCCAGAAAGATCGGTCCCCACGACCAGTCGCTGGCCTCGACCCCGCTGAAGATGCCGGTCTCGGCAAAGGTGGTGTCGCCCCGGTTCCACTGGAGCGCGTTGCGGAGGAGCTGGACCCGGTCCTGGAACTCGCCCGGACGCCGGAACTGCGGGGCGAGACCCGACATCTGACGGGCGCGGATCGAACGCTCGCGGGCCAGCATGTCGACCGTGAAGAAATCGGTGAAGCCGTCGCGGTTGAGGTCCCCGAAGTCGACGCCCATCGAGAACGTGCTGTTGTTGCGCAGGGCCAGCCTCGGGATGGCCTCGAAGCGGGGCTTCCCGGGTGTTGACCGATTCATCCACAGGCGGTCCGGCGTGTGCAGGTCGTTGCAGACATACAGATCCATCCGTCCGTCGCCATCGAGATCCCCGAACTGGGCAGCCAATCCCCAGTCCCGCTCCGGACTCCGGAACGGCTGGCCGTCCTCGTCGACGAACACCCCCTCGGTCCAGGACACCGCCCGGAACCGTCCCGATCCCTCGTTGAGCCACAGCACGTCGGGTTCGCCATACTCAACGACCTGGCCCCCGGGCCCCATCTCGAACCGGTTGGTGAGGTCGGGCGCGGTGGTGGGACGTCCGTCCATCGAGACCACGACCGGACGCCCGCCGATGTTGCGCAGGGCGAACTTCACGCCGGGTTGATCCATGACGGTATCCGGGCGGAAATTGCAGACGTAGAGGTCGAGGTCTCCGTCGCCGTCCACATCGGCCAAAGCCAGGGAGGTCGCCCCGGTCCGGCTTCGGAGACCCGCCTCGTCGGTCCGTTCCTCGAACCGTCCCTTCCCATCATTCAGCCAGAGCCGGGTTCCTCGACCGAATCCGTTCAGCAGAAGGTCCAGGTCGCCGTCGCCATCGATGTCGGCGAAGGTTGTTCCGGTGGCATCGCTGCCCGGACCCGAACCAGGATCGACCGCGAACCGGTCGCGGGTCACATCCTCGAAGCGCCATTCGCCCCGGTTCCGGTAGAGCCGTGGGGAGACATCGATGCCGCAGAGAAAGACGTCGCACCAGCCGTCGCCATCGACATCCCCCAGGGCGACACCGGAGCCCGAGCCGAGGTTGCGGTTGGTGATGGTCCGGTCCTCCTGGACCGCATTGGTGAACGTGATCCCAAGGAGGGTGTTGGTCAGCAGGGTGAACCCCGGTCGGCCCACACCGGCAGGTTCGACCCGTCTCCATCGATAGCCTTCGGCCTTCTGCCATGCGGGTTCCGCGGCACCAAGCCGGAGGGGAAGCAGGAGGAGGGCGACGAAGAGGACGGCTGGAATCCGGGGCCAAGGTCCCCTTTCCACCCGTCTCAACCACCCGGTCGAAAGAAGCCTCATCGCACGACCTTCAGGGTTCCGGATGGATCCACCTCGACCTCTGCAGCACCAGAGGGGACGGGGATCGTCTTCGCGACGGTCGCTGGCCAGCGGACCTCAAGGGCTACGATGGGATCTTTGGCGGTCAGGATTCGGACGGGGCTGTCGACGGACATCCATCCCGAACCCGACTGCACCTCCTGGAGGGCACCCGGCCCTTGAGCGGTGCGAGGTCGCAGCTGGACGCCGACCCCCGTTGCGTTGCCTTCCAGGCCCTTGAGCACGACGCGGAGGCCTGGCCTGGCCCGGAGGTTGTGGAAGAGCACGGTCGGACCGGAATTCTGGGCGATAGCGACATCGGGACGGCCATCCTGGTCGAAATCACCCACTGCCGAGCCCCGGGCATCACCCCAGACCCGGATGCCGCTCTCGCGCGGGTCGATCGGCTCGAAGTTCCCGACACCATCGCCACGGAGGAGCAGCCCGCAGCCCGCATCCTGCGGCACCTCGTCAGGGCGCACCGGCATGAAGTTCTGGGCCATCAAGAGATCCTGTGCGCCGTCCCCGTCGAAATCCGCGACGGACAGGCCCCAGATGGGAGCCATCGAGGCCTCGCGCGGCAGCGGGTGGAGCAGCCAGTGGGTGCCCCGGTTGAGGAACACCGCCGAGGAGAACCAGATGGCCTCGCGGGTGGCGATGGGTCCATTGACCTCCATCGCCTTCAGGAGATCCGCGATCGTGGCCTGCCCAAACGCAGCCCGGGTCGGAAAGGCCTGCTGGAGCCTTGGGCTCCGTCCAAAAAACGCCCCGAGCAGGATGTCCGCACGACGGACCGGCAGCCAACGGTCCGTATCAGGAAAGTCCGGATAGGACTCCAGCAGGTCGAGCTGTCCTTGACCGATGAGATCCCCGAACTGGAGGCGTCGTCGGTCGGCGGGACCCGCTGAACCGAGATCCGGTGCCTTTGGAACCGGAAACCAATTCCAGCCACGATTGCCCACGATCAGATCAAGTCGGCCATCGCCGTCGAAATCCCCGGTGGCCACCGAGGTCCACCATCCAGTGAGGGTCGATGCCGGCATCGTCCGACGCCCACCAAGCCGGGGACCCGAATCCCAGAGCTCGAGTCCGACCGTCAGCGAAGGATCCCAAGGAGCAAGACTCCCCCTTTGATTCTGAAGAAACCGAATCCCGCCCCACTCCTCCACGGCCACCAGGTCGGTCCAGCCGTCGCCATTCAGATCGGCCGCAACTGCGGCGTTGATGAGCCCCAGTTCCGGCAGTCGTTGCTGGACCGAGAACCGTCCCCCGTCCGACTTCAGCAGCAATGAGGGGACCGACTCGGGATAGCGTCCTGCCTTGGCCCGTCCTCCAACGAAGATCTCCAATGCCCCGTCGCCATCGAAATCCGCAGAGACCAGCGGTCCCACCGACGTCGCCTGCCCCAGCAGGCTCTCTCCGGAAGCGTCCTGGTCCAGCGCATAGACCCTCAGGATTCCGCCATTGGTCCGGCCGTCCCGGTAGTTGCTGGACCCCGCCAGCAGGGTGCCGCCCGCTGGTAAGAGCGTCGTCAGATCCCGGGCGAGCGGACGCTGCAGCGGCCCATTGGTCCAGCGTCGGAACCCGGATCCCTCGACACTGAAGACGGCCGGAGTGCCCCCCGCCCCGGCACCGATCACCAGTTCCTCCGGCGGCTGGCCGTCGAGATCGGCCCAGGTCACTCCCGGCGACGGATACGCACCACTCCACGGCAGAAGTCGCTGGCGCGCGAAATCGTCGAAGCCGGACTGGGTCGCAACATGGTTGAGGCGGGAGGACAGATCCTCCATCCAGGGCTTCGCGGGGACCACGGGCGGCGGGCTGCCGGGGTCTTCGGGACTCTCCGTGACCTCCACCAAGGTGTCGGGCGGAACGTTGGAAACGATCTGGTGCCGACCCGAGGGCCATTGGAGTTCCACCGTATGTCGGGAATCCGGTGCGGCGGCGAAGGTCCGGATGGGCTGATCACTGCTAAGGTAGCGTCCGCCCGCGAGCAACACCTGGGTCTGGACGGGCACAGGTCCTCCCGTGATCCGGATCCGCGCGCCAATCCCATCACGGTTGGCACCCAGGGCCGAGGCACGGACGGCGATGCGGGGAGCCGGCGCTTCGTTCCGAAGCAGCGTCGGCGGCGCATTGAGGTTGTTCTGGACGATATCGAGATCGCCATCGCCATCGAGGTCCCCGGCAGCCATCCCGTGGGTGACCGCCTCGTTGTCGAAGCGCCAGGCCTTGGAGACATCGGTGAATGCGAGCTTCCCACCGTTGCGGAACGCGGCGTTCGGGGTGGCGAGCCTCGGGAACAGCCTCCGAAGCTCCAGCAGCTCGCGCTGGGTGGGCCGCGCCTTCTGGGCCTTGACCCGTTCCGACTGCTGGATGATGTCGGCATCCATCATGTCGAGCTCATGCCCGTTGGAGATCAGCACGTCCTCCCAGCCGTCGAGGTCGACATCGAGGAACAACGGCGTCCAGGACCACTCGCTCGCAGCGAGCCCCGCAAACCTCGCGATTTCTGCAAAAGTGCCGTCACCTCGACCCAGGAACAGGGTGTTCTGGGAGAACTGGTTTCGCTCTTCGGGAAGCGTGGGATCATGCCGGCTGGGGGGCAGGTTGTCGGCCTGCCGGCTGCGGTCGGCATGCCGGCGACTGAGCATATCGAGGACGAGGAAGTCATCGATCCCGTCGCGGTTCACGTCGGCAGCGTCGACGCCCATGGAAAACGCCGAGGTATGTCGGAGGGCACGGAGGGGCGCGGCCCGGAAACGGACCGGGCCGCCCAGGACGGTCTCGTTGATCCAGAACCGGTCGGGCGACTCGAAATCGTTGCAGACATAGAGGTCGGGACGGCCATCCCCCGTGACATCGCGGAACATCACGCTCAGCCCCCAGTCGTAGGGCGGAGCGACGAGGGGCTTCCCCGCCTCGTCGAGGAACACGCCCTCGGTCCAGGACACCATGCGGAAACGACCCTGTCCCTCGTTGAGGAAGAGGGCATCAGGTTCGCCCGTCTCCTTCACGCCGGAGGGAGTGACCACAAACCGCCCAACGAGGTCAGGCTCCGACGTCGGACGCCCATTGTAGGTGATCACCCGGTGGCCGGTGGCCTCGGGACGGATGGTGAACTTGCCGTTGGGATCGTCCCGGAGGGTCGTGGGGCGGTAGTTGGCGGTGTAGAGGTCGAGGTCCCCGTCCCCGTCGGCATCCGCCGCGGCAAGGCTCGTGCCCGCATGTCCCAGGTTGAGGACCGGTCCGACGGCGAAGGTCCCCTGTCCCTGGTTCCACCAGACGTGGGTTCCCTGGCCCACCGTGTTGAGCACGGCATCGAGGTCGCCATCTCCGTCGAGGTCGGCCAGCAGGACTCCGGATCCATCGAGTCCACGCGCCACAGACGGAAGACTCTCGGGCAGCGCCTGGAACCGCCATCCGCCGAGGTTCCGGAAGAGGGCGGTCTGGCCCGCTGGGGCGGCGAACAGAAGGTCGGGCAGCCGGTCCCCAGTGACGTCGCCGAGGGCGATGCCGGAGCCGTTGAGGTAGATCTGGTTGGTGAGATGACGGTCGGCCGGCACCGAATTGGTGAACCGGATCCCGGCACCCTCGGGGTCCACCCGGCTGAACCCCGGTGCGGTGGCAGCAGAATGCGGGGATAACGGGGTGATCTGGGTGGCCGCAACGGCGTCCGGGCCTGTCGTCAGCAGGCTGAAACCGAGCGCCAAAAGCGCCACCCCTGAGGTCGGACTGGGATTCCGGGACACCACCGGTGGATGATGTCGATCTTCAAGGGGAGCGTCGAGGCGGGGATTGCGGCAGACGCCAGCAGGGCGGCCATCCGGGGCGGCCCCATCCCCGTCGGCCACGCCCGACCGCCACGGGCCACCTATCGTGCCCCGCAAGTGCCACCCAGATCTCCCAAGATCTCCCCCCCTCTGGCCCCCTCCCGCATCCCGGAAAAACCAGCACCCATCGATGCAGGACACTGCATACCCACCCTCCACCCTCCAGCACACCGAATCCTCGCCCGGGCACCAGCCCGGAGCCGGTGGGTGCCGTTGTGCTCAACGGCACTGGGTGCGACAGCACCCACCTCACCCCAGGGCCGGCTCTTCCCAGACCAGCCGGTTCTTCCATGGGGTCACAACAGGTTGAGCCTCTGGTGGGTGCACCCGGTGCACCCAGTGATGCAGGGCACTGCATCACCCACCCTGCTCACCCCTCACCTTCGGGGCCAGGTCCCCTGCCAGTGTGCACGGCGGGTAAACCCCATGACCGGTGGTGTCGCTACGCTCAACCAGCGGCTACCTGTTGGGATGCCTCCGGCATCAAGTCCCGATGGGCCATGGAGACGTACCCACCAAAAACGACGAAGAACCGAAATGGAGAGGGGGTTGGTCTTTCGACCAACCCCCGGTGATAAGGTCGTTCACGCGCTCACCAGCACGCTCAGATCAGCGGCAGGGACAACTGAAGTCGGCGACCGCGCCCCGCCGCAAGCAAGACCTCTCTGCCAACCCTTAGCTGTCGCCCAATCCAACCAACACACAGGCTACGAGTCCTGCGTGCTGAAAGTGTTCGAAAAAAGATCGTTGAGGATCGCAGCCAGGAGTCCTGCGGCACTGGCCACACACCTAGGACGATCCCGCGTAACGACCCGAGGTCTATGGGGGGCGTTACAAGAATCTTCAATCAAAAGTTGAATGAGCCCAGGCCGCCGGGCTCGAAGATCATCTAATGACAGCAGTCGATGGTTCGTCGTAACCCCAGGCTCCCGAGACGGTTGCTGGTGGGTTGACGCTCCCCACAACCCACAGGAGCGTCGGGGCCGAATGGAGTCCTTCAGAGCCGAGGGTGAGATCGTGGTCATCGGTGCCGGAATGGCGGGACTGGTCGCCGCCCGGGAACTGCAGCGGGCCGGACGACGGGTGAGGGTCCTCGACAAAGGACGGGGGGTTGGCGGTCGCCTGGCGACCCGACGGATCGGGGACGCGACCTTCGACCATGGAGTTCCGCACTTCACCCTGGGCCAGTCCGGTTTTGTGGATGGGATCGCTCCCCGTTATCTCGACCGATCCCTTGTTCCTTGGTCCGGTACTCCGACCGCTGGCAATCCTGAGACCAGCCTCTGGCGCGGAACCCCCACCATGTCGGCCATCGCGAAACAGCTGGCCCTTGGGGTCGAGGTCCACCTTGGGACCGTAGTCACGGCACTCCGGCGGGAGTCCGATCATGTGATTGTGGAGACCCGAGCCGGCGATACGTTCCGGGCGGAAG
Organism: Verrucomicrobiales bacterium; assembly: GCA_005801385.1. Taxonomy (GTDB): domain Bacteria; phylum Verrucomicrobiota; class Verrucomicrobiia; order Limisphaerales; family UBA9464; genus UBA9464. The sequence continues at coordinate 17,536 of SYEM01000252.1, forward strand.
CCGTCGTGCTGACCCCTCCCGTCCCACAGGCCCTGGCGCTCCTCGATGCAGGGGGGTATCCGCTGGGGTCCGATCTTCGGACCCACCTCACTGGGGTCGCGTACGATCGCTGCCTCACCGTCCTCGCCTCCCTGGAGGGACCGTCCCGGATTCCACCACCCGGCAGACTCGCCCCGGGGGAAGAGCCCCTGGACTGGATTCTGGACAACCGGCTGAAGGGGGTCTCGGCAGGATCGGCCGTCACGATACACGCCACGCCACGATTCAGTGAGGAGCATTGGGAACACGACCGGGATGTGGTCGGCCGGGTTCTGCTGAAGGCGGCGGCGCCGTGGCTGGGATCGAAGGTCCAAGGAGTCCAGGTCCATGGCTGGCGCTACAGCCAACCCCGGGTCCTAGATCCAGTCGGATGTCGGGTGGTGACCTCCCGTCCTTTCCTCGCCCTGGCCGGCGATGGCTTTGGGATAGGGGGGGTCGAGGGAGCGGCGCTCTCCGGAGCCTCGGCCGCCGAGGCCCTGCTCCAATCGCTGCCGGATCGCAGGAGCTGAACGCTGCCGGTACACGGCATCACGCGGAGCGAAGGGCCAGGGCGCTGACCCGAACGCGGTGCCCCATCGCACGCTTCAGGGCGTCAGGCTCTGCGTCGGCGGATCCTCTGGGCGAGGGCCAGCAGGTCGGCGGCGGGACCCAGTCGACGCCAGAGACAGAATCCCAGGTAGACTCCACCCGAGGTGGCGATCGCGCCGAAGACCCCAAGGGCGCGCGTCCAGAGGGGACCGACTCCGAACGCGGCCTCGACACCCCGGTTCCACGACCAAGCCACCCCACCAGCAATGGCCGATGCCGCCGCGAGGGTGAGCAGGAGCCTTCCGATGCCGTCGTAGGTGAACTTGGGCTGTTTCCTGCGGAGCGCGAAGACCAGGAGGGCCGTGTTGAGCACGGCACTCATCGTGTTGGCGAGACCCATGCCGGCCTGGCGCAGCAGGGGGATGGTGAAGAACGCGAACAGGAGGTTCGCAGCGAGGCAGAAGACGCTGATCATCATCGGCGTCCGGGTGTCGCCGAGCGCGTAGAAGGCCCGGGCATAGATGCTGTTGAGCGAGAACGCGATCAACCCGGGGGCCAGCGTCCACAGGGCCTCGGCCGACAGTAGGGTGTCGTCGGCGGTGAACTTTCCGTGCTGGAACAGCAGGCGGAGGATCGGCTCCGCGAGAACCATCAACACCACCGTCGCAAAGGTGTTGATGAACACCAGCTGGAGCAGTCCCTCGCGGAGGGTCTCCCGGAATTCCGGATACTTCTTCTCCGCCGCCAGGCCGCTGAGCTCACTGAGCAGGTAGGTCGCCAGGGACACGCCGATGACCCCCTGGGGCAGCTCCATGAGCCGGACTGCGTAGTTGAACGAGGAGACGATGTTCCGGGCCTCGTTGACCGCCAGGGTGCTCGTCAGCACCACGTTGAACTGGTAGGCGGCCACCCCCAGGGTGGCGGGAGCCATCCGCCGCACCACCTCCCGGACCGTCGGATCCCCGATCGGATTGACCCACTTGAACCGGAATCCCTCCCGATGGAGCGTCGGATACTGGAAGGCTGCCTGGAGGAACCCGGCGATGAGGACGCCCACGGCGAGTCCGAACACCTGGGTGTCGAGCCGCTCGCCGAACGCCGGAGCGATCAGGAACACCGAGGCGATCATCACCACGTTGAGCAGAGAGGCCCCGATGGCCGGCATGAAATAGTGGCCGCGCGCATTCAGGATGCCGATGAACACCGCCGCCACGCAGACGAACAGGAAATAGGGGAACATCACCCTCATCAGGCGCACGATGAGGTCGGTCTGCTCGCCCATCGGGAGCCAGCGGAGTGCCGCCGTGGTGCCCAGGATCGAGACCAGGACCACGACACCGCAGAGCAGGACCAGCGCGGAGAACACTGCCTGGGCCGACTGCCACATCGCGGGCTCGCCGTCGTTTTTCTCCCGGTTCTTGAACACCGGGATGAATGCCGCGGTCAGGGCCCCCTCCCCGAGCAGACGTCGGAGCAGGTTCGGGATCGAGAACGCGTAGAAGAAGGCGTCCGCCACCGGTCCGACCCCCATGAAGCCCGCGTACACCGCCTCCCGGGCGAATCCCAGGATCCGGCTGCACAGCGTCGCCGCGGCGACCGCACCGGAGGACTTGATCAGACGTGACATCGACCCCGGAAGGGTCGGTTGAATCGCCACCCCGCTGCAATCCCGGGAAGTGGAGATCTCCCTCGCCCGCAACCCGAACCGCGGAATCCCCCTCGGGGTCACCCATCGGATCCCCATGGGATCCGGATTCCCCGTCCACGACGGATCTGGTACATCCCCCGCATGGATCTGACCCGACGACGGTTTTTTGGCACCTCGGCGACCCTCGGCGCCGGTGCGGCCATGGCCTCGCTGCCTTCAACCGCGGAAGCCGCCCCCCGAAAAGCGGCGGCCCAGGTCCAGCTGGCCATCGCCACCTACTCCTATTGGCATTTCCGGGACCCCAAGGTGACCGTGTCGACCGTCATCGAGAAGGCTGCCCAGCAGGGCATCTCGGGCGTGGACGTGCTGCACCGGCAGATGGACATCCCCGAGAAGGAGCCGCTGACCGCCGAACACCGGCGTCATCTGGCCGAGCTCAAGCGCCACGCCTTCCGCCATGGCGTCAGCCTCTGCTGCCTCAGCATCCACCAGGATTTCGTCGACCCTGACCCCGCCGTGCGACGCCAACACGTCGAGCACACCCTCAAGTGCATCGAGATCGCGTATGCGCTGGGGATTCCCATGCTCCGCATCAATTCGGGCCGCTGGAACACCATCGCGAGCTTTGATGATCTCATGAAGGCCCGCGGCATCGAACCCGTGCTCCCCGGCCACTCCGAGGACGACGGGTTCCGCTGGTGTGTCGAGTGCCTCGAACAGTGCCTCCCGAAGGCCGCCGAGTGCGGAGTCACCCTCGCCGTCGAGAACCATTGGGGCCTGACACGGACCCCGGAAGGGCTTCTCCGCCTCGCCAACTCGATCTCGTCGCCCTGGATGGGCGTGCTGATGGACACGGGCAACTTCCTTGAGAACCCCTACGACAAGCTCGCAGCGATCGCCCCCAGGACCGTCTACGTCCAGGCCAAGACCTATATCGGGGGTGGCGAGTGGTACACGCTCGACCTCGACTACGCGAGGATCGCCCGGATCCTGGGCGACGCCGGCTACCACGGCTGGGTGGCCCTCGAGATGGAGGGCAAGGCCGATCCCGACAAGGCCGTCCCCCAGAGCATCGCCCAGCTGCGCAAGGCATTCCGCTCCTGATTCCTCCCCTTCCATGAGCCGCCCCGTCAAACACATCGTCCTCGTCCGTTTCAAACCCGACGCCGAGCCGGCAAAGCTCGCCGAGCTGTTCGAGAAACTCCACGGGCTCCGGAGCCTGATCCCGGGAATCCGGGATCTGTCGTCCGGACCCAACTCGAGTCCCGAAGGCCTCAGCCAGGGCTACACCCACGCCTTCGTGCTGACCTTCGACAACGCCGCGGCGCGCGACGCCTATCTCCCCCACCCCAGTCACCAGGCCGTCGTGGCGCTCATCGTCCCGCTGCTCGAATCCGTCGCAGTGGTCGACTACGAGTTCGAGGGCTGAACCGTCGCCCCCTGCCCACCCCTCCCGCGACCCTGATGTCCGAGGTGCAGATCAGTGCCGCCTTCTTCCAGAAGACGGCCGGATGGGAGGCTGTCCAACAGGCCCGTGCGCTGCTCGCGTCCGGGAAGGTTCTGTCATCGAACTGGGACCCACCCATGCTGAAGGGCGTGGTCCAGGCGGGTGAGACCACCTATCGGGCCGGACTCGTCGTGAGGGGACCGATCGACATCGACAACCTGTGCACGTGTCGACGCTCCCGTGAGGATGGCATCCTCTGTCACCATTCCGTCGCCGTCGGCCTGCACCATCTCGAAGGCGGAAAGTCGCCGTCCGGTCCAGCGCCTGCGACTCCCGCGCCCCCCGGCGCTGGCAAGGCCACCGCCTCCAACACCGCCGCCGCCCGACCTGCGATCCGCCTGCGTCGGATCCCCGGGGGCGAGCCGCTGTCGCTCCAGATCCTTCTTCCTCCGAATCTCTTCGACGCCGCCCAGCGGGGAAAGGTCATGGTGATGTTCGAAGGCGTCTGGAAGCGCGGCCGGACACCGCTCAACTCCCTCGTCGCGATGGGTCCCTTCGCGCTGGAGGCCGCCGATGAGACGGCGCTGACCGCGGCCGAGGCGCTGACGGGCGGCGACACGCCGGGGATGTGCCAGCTGTCCACCTCCGACCTCTGCCGGTTCCTCCCGTCCCTTGCGGATCACCCACGGGTCACGCTCGGCAGAAACTCCCCCCTGCATATCTCGACCGCGCCCGCATCGCTGCCCCTCGCGGCGACCCTGGATCCGGCCGGCGAGATCGAGGTCCGGCTCCGCCCGGGAACCTCCCAGGGAGGACTCCTGGCAGGTCCGGACAGCCTGTGGATCGCGACCGGGGACCAGCTGCGGCCCCTCGCCCTTCCTGCGGCCCTCAGGGCGGTGTTGCAGGGACCCGTCCGACTGGGGCGCCACCAGGTCCCGGACTTCCTGCTGCGCGACTGGCCGACCCTGGATCCGGGGAACGTCTCGGCGAACTTCCGACCCGAGGACTTCGAGTTCTCCCCTGCCCCTCCACGCTTCCTCCTGAACCTTGCCGGCGGAATGGCCCAGCTCTTCGGCACCCTCCAGTGCCAATACGGCCCGCGGATCATGACCGTCGGGGTGACGGCCCCCGGGGAATCGGAGTGGCTGCCCGATCCGACGCATCCGCGACGCTACTCGACCCTGGACCTTTCGGCCGAACACAGGGCCTTCCAGCGGCTGCGTTCGGCCGGGTTCACCGGTCCCGATGCCAAGGGGCAGTGGCAGCTGCTGGGACAGGACCGGGTACTGACCTTCTTCTCCAAGGAATATCCCAGACTCGAGAAGGAATGGACCGTGACCCTCGAGGAGCGACTCGACCACAGCACACGGAAGAACCTCGACCGCATCGAACCCCGGTTCCAGATCACACCCAGCGGCGAGCAGTGGTTCGATCTGGATGTCTCCTTCGAGAGCGCGAGCGGCGAGCGGTTGTCGGCCGCCGACATCCAGCAGCTCCTCCGGGGTGGTGGCGGACGACGGCTGCGCAATGGACGGTTCGCGGTGCTCGACACCGACGCGGTCGGGGAATTCCAGGAGGCTCTCCTCGACTGCGCCCCACGACAGGAGGGTGGGACGGAGGGGGTCCGATACCGGATTTCCCAGCAGCAGGCGGGCTTTCTGGAGGGGACACTCCGGGACCAGGGCCTTGCGGTTCAGGCTCCACCCGCCTGGCAGGATCGGGTACGCCGACAGCAGGGAGCCCTCGAGCGGCCCTGTCCTCCGCTCGGCGCCCTAGAAAAGGTGCTGCGCCCCTACCAGAAGGACGGTGTGGCCTGGATGGCGTTCCTGCGCTCCAACGGTTTCGGAGGCGTGCTGGCCGACGAGATGGGCCTCGGCAAGACGCTGCAGGTGCTGGCTCACCTCGCCTCGGCTCCGCGGACCCGGGGGTGTCCATCCCTCGTCGTTTGCCCCACGAGCCTCGTCTTCAACTGGGCGGCCGAGGCGGCGCGCTGGACCCCCCAGCTCCGGGTTCTGGCCCTCCATGGAGCGGATCGACACGACCGGTTCGCCGGCCTGCCGGAGTCCGACCTCGTCATCACCAGCTACGCCCTGCTACGACGGGATCTGGACCTGTATCGTGAGGTGCCCTTCGACACGGTAGTCCTCGACGAGGCCCAGCACATCAAGAACCGCCAGACCCAGAACGCCCAGGCGGTGAAGTCGATCCGTTCCGCACATCGGTTGATCCTCACCGGCACCCCTCTGGAGAATTCCGTCCTCGATCTCTGGAGCCTCTATGACTTCCTCATGCCGGGATACCTCGGAACCGCGAACGACTTCCGGGAACGCTACGAGGTCCCGATCGTCCGCGAACGCGACGCCGGGTCGATGCAGCGCCTCTCCCGCCGGATCCGCCCCTTCCTGCTGCGCCGACTGAAGAAGGACGTCGTGAAGGATTTGCCGGGCAAGCTCGAGCAGGTCGCCTACTGCGACCTCGGCCAGGAACAGGCGGAGGTCTACCAGCAGATCCTGTCCCAGACCCGACGCGAGGTGGCGGACGCCGGCTCGTCGGGCGGATCGCCGAAGAACCGACTCCTCGTCCTGACCGCCCTGTTGCGATTGCGACAGGTCTGCTGCGACCTCCGACTGCTCAACCTGAAGGGACCCCATGACGCCGAGGACGAGGCGGACCGGTCCGATCCGGGCATCGGTGCCAAGCTGCAACTCTTCTCGGAGCTCCTGGACGAGGTC
>SYEM01000253.1 GCA_005801385.1 Verrucomicrobiales bacterium
AGGCCTTCCTTCATCTGTTCCGGGGCCTTCTCGATCGCCTTTTTCTGGGTGGCGATTGCCTCCTGGGTCTTGCCGTTGTCGAACAGCGCCCGGGCGTAGGTGTCGAGGATCGCGGCATCCTCACCCTTGGTGAGGTCGGTGGCCTGCTTGGCGAAGCGCAGGGCGGCGGGAAGATCGCGTTTCTTGACCTCCTCGCTGGTCAGGATGCTCCAGGCCAGCTGGTTCAGGGCCATGCTCGACTGGATCTTGGTGGCGTCGATCTTGGCCAGGGCCGCAGCGGCCTTCGCGGGATCCCCGTTCTCGCCAACCGCCTCGAGGTAGGACTCGAGAAGCGGAGTCACCTTCTGGAGCTCCATCTGGTTCCGGAACATTGTCTTGAATTCCTCGAGCTCGAAACCCTTCGGCGCGTCGGCCACCAGCTCCTTCTCCAGGGCGGCCAGCTGGGCCGGATCCTCGCCCTTCATGAGGGCCTGCTGGTACTTCTGGAACTTCGGCATGAAGGCCACGCGCTTCCGGAAATCCGCCGGCTCGAAGGCCTGGCCGTTGAAGAGACCGCCCTGCTCCTTGTCGAGCGCCACCAGCTCCTGTTCGAGCTTCTTGGTCTCGGCGTCATCCCGCCCCTCGCCGATGAGCTTCGCCAGCTGCTGGAGCTTCTTCTGGGCCGCCATCTCCTTCTCCTGGGCGGCTGCCTCCCTAGCCGCTTCGGCCTTCGCGGACGCAAGGTCGTACTTGCCGTTCACCACCTTCTCGAGGGTGGTGTCGAGACCCGCCATCGGATGTCCCTGCCAGACGATGCGACCGTCCTTGTCGACCACGAACGCATGCGGGATGCCATTGATGTTGAAGGCCTCCATGTAGCCCTCGGAGGTCTTGCCGCCGTCGATCGCGACCGCGTAGTCCATCTTGTCGCCCATCTTGGTGACGAACTTCTTCACGACGTCGGACTTCTCATTCGAGACGCCGATGAACACCACTCCCTTGTCCTTGAACCGCTTCTGGAGCTCGGTGAGGTGCGGAATGCTGGTCCGACAGGGTCCGCACCAGGTCGCCCAGAACTCGACGACGTGGACCGTCTTGCCCTTGCCGGCGGCGAGATCGACGGGACCGCCCTTGATCCATTCCTTGATGTCGAGGGCCGGGGCAGGATCGCCCAGTTCGGCGCCAAGCGAGGCGGCTGCGAGCAGGGTGGACAGCGGGAGGAGAAGGAGACGGGACAGAGGTTTCATGGTGTGGGACAGGGTGATGAAACCCGGGCAAGGTCAGTGGCGGTTCCGCAGAGTCAAAGGAATTCCCGGGAGGATGGCCGTGGTTGGGCGCAGGTTGGGCGTGAATCGACTGTTCCCAGGTGTCATCGTCCCGCATCCACCATGTCCCACACCCGGTTGCTCATCTCCCTGCTGCTCGTCCTCATCGGATGCCGGGCGATGGCCGACGTGGTCCTGAACGAGTTTATGGCCCGCAACGTGACGGGGCTCACGGACAACAAGCAGGCTTACTCCGACTGGATCGAACTCCGCAACACCAGCGCCGATCCCGTCGACATCGGGGGCTGGTACCTGACGGACACACCCACCAACAAGACCGCATGGCGCATCCCGCCCTACACGATCCCGGCAGGGGGGTATTTCGTGATCTTCGCCTCGGCGAAGAACCAGACCAACGTGGGGACCGGTTTCCATACCCAGTTCCGGCTGTCCTCGAAGGGAGGCTATCTCGCGCTGGTCCGGCCCGACGGCGTCACAGTCGCCTCGGAGTTCAGGAACTACCCGGAGCAGTTCGCGGATGTCTCGTATGGGCTGTACTCGGACCAGCCTGGTTCACCCGTGTACCTCAACCTGCCCACCCCTCGAGTGGGCAACACCCCGGGGTTTCCAGCCCGTGCCGGTTCGGTCGCGTATTCGCAGTCCGGCGGCCTGTTCGTCGACACCTTCGACGTCACCCTCACGTCCACCCATCCCAACGGACAGATCCGATACACCCTGGACGGCTCCGTCCCCACGGAGGCCTCAGCCCTCTATGAGGCTCCTCTCCGGGTGGATCGGACGCTCCGGATCCGCGCCCGAGAATTCGTGGCGGGGCACATCCCGGGTCCGATCTGTGGCACCGCCTACACGCTGGTGGATCCCGCGCTCCGAGGCCATTCTTCCTACCTGCCCCTGGTGATCCTCGACACCTACGGCTCGGGCATCTCCCAGGACTCCCGGACGCGGGGCACGGTGACGATCCTGAAGCCGGTCGAAGGTCGGACCCGGCTGCCCGGCGACCTCGGGACCCTGTTGCCGGCAGAACTCGACGTCCACACCCGCGCCACGTTCGAGATCCGGGGATCCAGTTCCTCCAGCTTCCCGAAACAGTCCATGGGCCTCGAGCTCCGCAACGACGATGACTCCGACCGTCCGTTGTCGATCCTCGGCCTCCCTGCCGACTCCGACTGGGTCCTCTATGCGCCCTACACGGACAAGACCCTCATCCGGGATGTCATCGCCTACGAACTGAGTCGTCAGATCGGCCGCTACGCTCCCAGGACCCGGCTTGTGGAGCTCTACTACAACCGTCTGGGTTCGCTGGAACCTGCCGATTACCGAGGCGTGTACGTGGTCGTGGAGAAGATCAAGGGAGGGGCCGACCGCGTCGACATCTCGGGTCTTCGGCCCACGGATTCGAGTCCGTTCGACCTGAGCGGTGGGTTCATCCTCAAGAAGGACCGGCTCGACAACAATGACTGGGCGGTGATGACGACCCGGGGGCAGCAGCTCGGCATCGAATGGCCCCGGGCGCGGGAGCTGGGATCGGTCCAGTGGACCGCCATCCGGACCTCGATGAACCAGTTCGAGACCGCGCTGTACGGCACCCAGTTCCGGGACCCCGTGCTCGGCTATGCCGCCCATGCCGATGCGGATGCCTTCATCGACCACTGGTGGATGGTCGAGACGATGAAGAACATCGATGGCTACCGCCTGAGTACCTTCATGCATCGGGACAAGGGCGGTCGGCTGAAGATGGGTCCGATCTGGGACTACAACCTGTCCCTCGGAAACGCCGACTATGCCGACGGCTGGAAGACCAATGGCTGGTACTGGCCCCTGATCGACTCCTCGAACTACCCCTGGTACCCGAAGCTGTTTCAGGATCCGGAGTTCACCCAGCGTCACGCTGACCGTTGGGCGTCGCTCCGCCAAGGTCCCTTCGCCACCAGCAATGTCCTTGCGGTGATCGACGGACTCACCAACCAGCTCATGGAGGCGCAACAGCGGAACTTCGTCCGGTGGCCCACCCTCGGCCAGTACGTCTGGCCCAACTGGTTCATCGGGAAGACCTACGGGGAGGAGATCGGCTTCCTGAAGAAGTGGGTGACCGGGCGTCTGGGATGGATCGATTCCACGATTGTCCGGTGGCCGACCCTCTCGCCTGCGAGCGGCTACCATCCCAACGGCGTAACCGTGACCCTGGAGTCTTCCTTCCCGGTGTTCTACACAATCGACGGATCCGATCCCCGGGCGATCGGCGGCGCTGTCTCCGGAAGTGCCCGGACCTACTCGACGCCCTTCCGGGTCGAGGCCAGCACCCGGGTGATGGCCCGGGCGAAGAACGGCACGAAGTGGAGTCCGCCGGTAGTCGGCAACTACGCCACCACAGTGCCGCCGATCCGGATCTCGGAGATCATGTACCATCCGACCGACGAACCGA
>SYEM01000028.1 GCA_005801385.1 Verrucomicrobiales bacterium
GACAACCTCCACAAACTGCTCCCAGCAAACTGGAAGCCCCAGTCCGTCTGACCCCGCCCGAAGCACCAGCACCGGAGCCAACCGGTCAGCCTTCACGAGAGACCGCGCCATGGAACCATGGGGTTCGGCGTACGCTTACGGACACCCGGAGACCCCGAGTTGTGCATTGAAATGCCAAACCGGCACCGAGCAGGCTCCCCGCAACGGTCTCGGTTCCGCGTCAAGCACCGACACCTGACGTCGCTCCCGCATGACCTCCCTGACCGTCGCCCTGCTCGCCTTCCTCTGCCTCTCCGCCAGCATCGCGCTGGGATTCCTTCTCCAGAACCGGCTGCCCAACCATCATCTCGGTGCCGACAGCAAGGACACCGTCAAGCTGGCCTCCGGCATGATCGCGACCCTCACGGCCATGGTGCTCGGCCTGCTCGTCAGCTCGGCGAAGTCGTCCTACGACAGTCTCAACACGGGCGCGGTCGAGGCGGTGCCCGGATGATCCAGCTCGACCGGGCCCTGGCCCACCTGGGACCGGAAACCGCGCCGATCCGAGGTCAGCTCCGGGAATCGGTGGAGTTCACCCTGGCCACGGTCCTCACCCAGGACGGGGCCTCGAAGGAAGGCACCGATGAATTCGAGAGGCGGTCCTGGATCGACAACATCCAGCAGCGCATGCGGGCCCTGAAATCGAGCACCGAAGCCGAACGCCAGATCTACAACGAAGCCTATCAGCTGGCCACGGATCTGGCCCGGAACCGCTGGAAGCTCATCGAGCAGCACCAATCGGCCCTGCCCACCCCGTTCTTCGTGATCCTGCTCTGCTGGCTGGGACTCCTGTTCACAACCTTCGCCCTCTTCGCCCCGAGGAACGGGACGGCGATCACGGTCCTCCTGATCTGTGCCCTCTCGATGTCCTCGGCGCTGTTCCTCATCCACGATCTGAACCAGGTCCCGAACGGCCTCATCCGGCTGTCACCCGCCCCGCTCCAGAAGGCCCTCGAGCTCATGGAACCCCTGTGAGGTCCACCGCCTCGGCCCGCTCCCCGAGGCGGAGCACGCGGTGGCGCTGGCCCAGGAGCCGACAGGTTCGCTCGAATTCGTCCGGGGATGCCGTGTTGAACGCGAACAGGTCGTAATGACCGGGAATCACGCACCGCACCCCGGAGGCTCTGGCCACCTGGGCCGCCTCACGGCCCCAGAGGTTTCCCACCACCCGACGCTCCGGGAGACTCCCGTTGATCGGCAGGAAGGCGATGTCGATCTGCGCCAATTCCAGACGCTCCGCCATGCCCGGAAACAATACCGTGTCACCCGAGTGGTAGAGAGTCCATGGCCCGACCCGGATCAGGAATCCGAGATAGATCGGGAACCCCTTCGAATCGACGTCGAGGGATTCATGGGCTGCCGGGACCGCCTCGAACGAGAACGGCCCCAACTCCGTACGACACCCTCCAGGATCGAGGACAAGTCCCCGGATGCGGTCGTCCGTAAGCCCCGATCGTTCCCGGACCGTCACCCGGTTCGCCTCGGGACAGACCATCCTCAGTGCGGGATTCGAAGCCACCAACGGGCGCAGCGTGTCGGCATCCAGATGGTCGGTGTGGGTATGGGAGGACGTGATGACCTCGATCCCCCGGAGACGGCCCGGATCTACCACCCGTTCCGAGATCCGGACATGAGGCTTGTCGGTCCCCTGGTATTTCCGGGTGAGGGAATCCGAGAGGTAGGGATCCAGGAGGAGCCCGCTCCCGTTCCACAACACCAGATATCCACTCTGCCCGAGCCACCAGATCCAGAGGCGGCCGGCCTCACGACGCGCCGATTCGATGTCCGATAGCAAGGTATCGTCCTGGAGCTCGGGACGGATCATGGAAGCCATGAGACTGGGGTCTTGCAGGTCACTTAGAGGGTTTTACGGACCTGGCGCACGCCGGCGACCATGTGGGCAAGCTTCTGACGTGCCGCCCACCGTGCGGTCTGGCTCAGGCCGCAGTCGGGCGCGAACACCAGACGGTCCGCCGGCGCATGCTCGAGACACCGCCGGACCCGGCAGGCGATGTCGTCGGGTGTCTCGATGTAGTAGCTCTTCACGTCGACGATCCCCACCGCCACGTCACAACGCCGGGCGATCTCGCGGATCACCTCCAGCTCGCTGAACTCCCGACTCGCCATCTCGACGTGCATCTCGTCGCAGTGGATGTCGAGGAACGCTGGGAACAGGGGGGCCAGCCGACGTGGCCCCACGGCGCGTGCCTTGTAGTTGCCGAAGCAGAGGTGGGTGCAGACGCGCGTGCGGCCCCGGACCGTCTCGACCGTCCGGTTGAAGAGGTCGACGAACCGCCGGGGATCCTCGCGGTGGGCGTAGCAACTCATGCTGGGCTCATCGACGCTGACCTCACAACACCCGGCGGCCACGAGGGCCTCGAGCTCCTGTCGCACCACCGGGAGCAGTGCCTCCGCGACGGCCCACCGGTCGGGATACCCCTGCTCCGGATTGGGGAGCAGTCGTCCGGACAGCGTGTAGGGACCCGGCACCGAGGCCTTGAGGGTGGGGGCCTGGGACGGATCAGGGACCAGGACGGCCGTCACCCGTTGAAGCCGTTGAAACTCGGCAACCGCTCCCAGACCGTGCGGTGCGGCCAGCGGACCGGTGATGCGATGCCGGCCCCGTTGATCATGGGCCGGAGGACCCCAGCGGCGCGGAGGAGCTGATTCGAGGCCGATCCCTGTCAGATGCCCGTAGAAGGACAGGTTGAAGTCGAGCCGGGTCTGCTCCCCGTCCGTCACCACGTCGAGTCCCGCGGCCCACTGGTCATGGACCGCGGCGACCACCGCATCGTGCTGGAGCTCGGCGAGGTCGTCGGGACCGAAGCGATCCAGATGGGCCGAGGCGAGTTCCAGCCAGCCCGGGAATGGGTAGCTGCCGATCACCGAGGTCCGAAGGGGGCATTGGCGCATGCGGAAAGGCTAGCGGATCTCATCCGGCGCGAAAACGTCTTCCCGACCCCGCCACGGAATCCTTCCGGATCCCCGGTGCAACGACTCCGCTCACCTCCCTCCTCCAGACCGGGCCGGTGGGTCCACCCGGAGCGTCCCGCGCTCAGCGGGCCGACATCCCCTCGAGGGCATCCGGATTCTTCGGATCCAAGACCAGTGCCCTCCGGAACAGGTCTCGGGCCGCGGCACGGTCCCCCTGCTGCAATCGAATTTTCCCGAGCAGCGTCAGGGCGAGGACGTCCTTGGGATCCAGCCGCAGCGCCTCCGCAAGATGCACCGAAGCCTCGAGTAGACGTCCGGCCTCGGCCTCGACAAACCCCAGATTGCCCCGCGCCCGGGCGTGGTTCGGATTGAGCTGGATGGCCCTCTGGAACTCCTTCCGCGCCTCGGCAGGACGGTTCTGGATCCGGTGCAGGAGCCCCAGGTAGTAGTGCCCCTCGTCGAGATCCGGCGCCACCTCGACGGCCTTTCGGAAGTGGGTCTCAGCCTCGGTGAGTCTGCGCTGGGAGAGCAGCGCCTTCCCTAGTTGGACCCAGGCCGTCCCGTCGTTGGGATCGAGACGCAACCGTTGCCGACTGTACGCCACGGTGTCCCGGGCGATCCGCTCGAGCAGCGCCTTGTCCAGACGCGCCCGACCCTCGGGAGTCCGCGGCAGCAGCTGCACCCACAGCTCCGCCATTTCGTCCGTTGTGTTCGGACCATACCGGGCCCGTCGAGGCGGCGAGAATGGGTTCCACACATTGTTGGTGGTGTTGTCGAACGTCAGCGCGAACCGCAGCCGCGTGCCCTCGGGAAGCCGGACCGGCTCCCGGAACCGATAGGCCCCCTGCCAGTTGAAGTCCCAGTCCGGGATCACCAGCAGCGGCTCCTCCCGTCCATCCGGCCGGATCGCCATGCCCTCGATGCGTCGCCCAAGGTAATGCGTGTGCGGCAGCACCCCGAGGACGTCGACCTCCGCGGGCAGCACGAATTCGTCGCGGACCACCACGTTGCTCTGCCCGGGCGGCACGTCGATCTCGACGCTGCCGAGGCCGAGCTTCATCGGCTGGTTTGTGGGGGCCTGGTCGGTGAAGTAGAGACCCAGCTCCGGCTGGAAGGGTTCGGGAACCCCGGTGGGTTGCAGATGGGCCTGGAGGACGAGGTCGGTGCCGGGCTGGAGGGTCCAGGCCAGGCCGGGAGGATTCTGATGGGGCGCGGCACCGGGTTGCCAGCTGGCGAAATGGCCTCCGGGCGCCTGGATCACCGAGGGCACATCCATCCCCGGGAACCCCGGCTCCGGATCCTTGCCATCCAGACGGCGCCCCTCCCCTGTGGTATCGACCCTCAGGAACGCATGGTGGGCCGCCCGGGACCGGGGCCGCAGCTCCCAGGCCCGGACGTGGCGGGCCTGCGGAAGATCCAAGGGCAGCACGAAGTTGCGGTACACGTCCCGCCCCTCCGGCGGGACTATGTAGGGCTGGGGCAGTCGCACGACCAGATCGGGCTGGCCCAGCAGCCACCCATCGGGCCAGGTGGGCGTCGGCGGCGCCATCGCCGGATCTCCCCGGGGCGCCCCGGCATTGGCCCATTGGCGGAAGAGGGCGATGTCGGCATCCCCCATCCGACGCTCGTCGACGAAGGGGTGGGGGCCCGGCGCAGGCAGCCACGGGGGCATGTACCGACGGGCGGTGACATCGGCCAGATCCTTCGCCCGCTTTGCGGCGTCCTCGAAGGTGAGCAACGAAAACGGGGCCGCCCCACCCGGACGGTGACACCCGGCGCAATGACGGAACACCAGCGGCTGAACCTGACCGTGGAATGTGACGGGCTCCGCCGCCCGGCCCATGGCCAGCCCCACAACGGCCAGAACCAGGCCGCTGGCGATCCGCAGGCTCATGGCGTCCGAAGGATGCGACATCCCACCGGGTCGGTCCGCCGCCCTTCGGGACTCCCCGTGGCCAGGAAGGCCTCCAGGGCCTCCCGGAGATCGTGTCGGGTCGCAGCCGGCCTCCCCTTCCCCAGCGCCGCATACTGGTCGTTCACGCGGCCATGATAGATCAGCGACCCATCCGCGGCGAGTGCCACGACCTCCGGCGTGACCGTCACCTGCCAGCGGTCCACCAGACGCTGTCCGGGATCAAACCCGGCCTCGCCGGCCAGACCGGCACGACGACGCTGCTGTTGGATTCCCTCCCGGGTCTCGCCGGCGTTGGGATAGATCGCCAGGAACCGGACGCCTCGCGGACCGAGTTCCCGCTGCAACCGGTCCAGCTCCGGAAGCATCCGCTGGGCGATCGGACACTCCGTTCCGAGAAAGGCCAGGACCACCGCCCGATCTGTCGGACCCGAATGGCCGACCTCCTCCCGGCCGTCGCCGTCGATCGGGGTCCACCTCCAGGAGAGCGCCCCGGGACGCGAGGCCGCACTGTGCCGGCATCCCCCCAGCAAGAACGCGGCCGCCACGAGACACAGCAGCACGAGGCGGTGGATGCGCATCGACGTGGGATGTGGTCTGCTGGGGGTGTCCATGCCTACTCCGGTCACCGCCGTTTCCGGCCACGGCCCCGATCCCGTCCTGGACTGCTGTATCGGACGGCCTTCTCGGTCAGGCCGGGCGACTTCAGTTCGGCCCCGTCGACGCGGCGTTTGAGTTCCCGGATCTGGTCCCGCAGCAGGGCCGCCTTCTCGAACTCGAGGTTCCCTGCGGCCTGGACCATCTCCTGTTCCAGCTCTCGGAGCGTCTCAGTGAGGTCGAACTGCTCCACGCTTTCATGCAGGGCCGCGGCCGCCGCGGTGCGTCCCTCGGGCTGGCTCGCCAGGCTCCCCTCGACAGCCCGAGTCACCGAACGCGGCGTGATGCCATGCTCCTTGTTGTAGGCGATCTGACGTCCGCGCCGGTACTCCGAGACGGCCAGGAACTTCTGGATGCTCTGGGTCCGGACGTCGGCATACAGGATGACCTTGCCATCCAGATGCCGCGCCGCACGACCCGCGGTCTGGATGAGGCTCGTCGCGCTCCGGAGATAGCCCACCTTGTCGGCATCCAGGCTCGCGACC
>SYEM01000029.1 GCA_005801385.1 Verrucomicrobiales bacterium
GACTTCACCTTCGTCTGCCCCACCGAACTCTCCGACCTCGGTGACAAGTACGAGGCCCTCAAGGCCCTCGGGGCCACCGTCGCTGGCGTGTCCACCGACACCAAGTTCGCCCATCTTGCGTGGAGAAACTCCGAGCGGCTGCTTTCCAACGTCCGCTACCCCCTTGCTGCCGACCCGACCGGAACCGTCAGCCGCCTGTTTGGCGTCTATGACCCCGGTTCCGGACTCGCCCTCCGCGGCACCTTCATCATCAACCCGGCCGGCGTCCTCGTCGGTTCCGAGATCAACTTCTACAACGTGGGCCGCGACGCCGGGGAGCTGCTCCGGAAGATGGAAGCCAACGCCTACCTGATCAAACACCCTGCCGAGGCCTGTCCTGCCAAATGGAAACCCGGTGCCAAGACTCTGGCTCCGAACGAGAAGATGGTCGGGAAGGTGTTCGAGGCCCTGAACGGCTGAGGTGGCGGCGGCGGGGAACCGCTCGATGACGTAAAGGCAACCCTGGACTGGGGGTTGGAAGGCTGAGGGCCGTTCCTCCTGCAACAAACACTGGAAGCTCTGCCGGTCCCGGTCTGCTGCTGCTTCAAGGAACCTTCCGCATCCGGCCCATGGCATCCACCAGCCAGATCTGGACCTCCTCGAACCCCTGATCCACCAGGATCTGCTGGATCCCAGCCGTCTCCAGATCCTTCCGCTGCGCCGACGTGGTGGCGGGATCCAGTCTGGGTTCGAACAGGAATGTCTCCGTGAAGTTGTGGTGTCCCGAGGAATAGGTCTGGGCTGCCGCGTCCCGAAGCACCAACGGTTCCGAGGTCCATCCCTCGATCCGGGTCTCCGTGAAGCCGATGTTCGGGGCCGTGTAGCCCGCTGTCGGTCCGGTCGGTTCCGGAGGCCACCAGAACCGGGTCGTGATGCGGATCGAGGCCCCCTTCTGGATACGACGCTCCTGCGGTAGGGCCCCGGGTCCCACCAGGGGCCTCGGGACCAGGAAGACCGTGTCGGTCAGCGTGGTTCCCGGACCTTCCCAACCCAGCGTCGGTTGCGGTTGGGCATAGGTCGCCTCGAGCCGGAAGCGGCAGTCCTCGAGCCGGATCCACGGTGCCGTCGGGGGCTTCATCGATCGGGTGAAGCCGGTGACCAGCGTCAGCTCCTGACGTGCGGCTGCCTCTCCCATCGTCCAGCGGTCCCGCGTCTCGGAATTCGCCGCCGACCACTGGTGGGTGAACCCCGGCCATGCCGGGATTCCATTCGAAAGGACCGTGGGGACACCGCCGATCCGGATCGCGATGCGCCCCTCCGAGTAGAAGGTCTTGGCCAGAGCCGCGTCACTCAGCCGCACGGCCTCGACGGCCAGTCTCAGGTCCGACTTCAACCGGTGCTTCGCGAAAACGTCGGAGTGCTCGCCTTCCTCCACCGACAACATGAGTTCCCCCGGCAACAGGAATCCGGTCACCGGCGTGAGGGCGACGTCCGGGAGTCGTCGGACCTGCTTCACGATCAGTTTCCCCGGGGCGATCTTCTTGTATTCGAAGTCGAGCCGGAAAGAGGTCAGCTTCGGATACTGGGCTAGGTAGCCCTTCGTCACGATGCCCAGGAGTTGAACCAGCTGCTGGTAGTCGGACTCCCACGTCAGGACGGTTCCGCCCAGCGGAACCCGCCCAGACCGCTCCCGCAGGGCGACGGACGTCGAGCCGAAGGACCGGTAGAAGTCCACGATCTCGGGACGCGCCGCGGAATCGGGATTGGTGATCGAGTCCGCCCCGACCTGGGAGACCAGGGTGCCGTTGAGGGATTCGAAGCTCCCGGATTTCTCCCACGACAGGGTCGCGACCCCATTGGCCCACTCGGACTCGTCGGGATAGGACACATGGACCAACACGGCCATCCCGACCTCATCCTCCCGCACGCCCCGGCGGAGGCGTTCCAGGTAGGCGTTCTCGTTGTAGAAGCTCGCATAGACCTTCCGGATCGCCCGGATCACCCCACGCTCAGAAGGTTCCGAGGGATCGCAGGCCGACGGTCCCGAAGGGTCGCCATCGAGGTCGTCCTGAAGGCAACCGCTGTAGCTGTCGTACAATCCGGCGCCCGTGAACGTCTCGCCATCCTCGACGTTGGTGGAGCTGCGGAACCGGAGTTTCTTCCCGGCATCAAATCCCGCCTGCACGAGCGCTCCCAGGATCGCCGTCTGCTGCTCGGTCGAGAAGACGGCTGTGTCCCGGATCAGGTCCCGGATGCCCTCAAGGATCGGACGCAGCCGGCCCACATCCGGTGGCTGGGGGATGCTGGACAGCCGGGCCTCGATCTCGGCCCTGAGGGTTCGTCCGCCTGGAACGATCTGGTCGAGGTACGCATCCCAGAGGTCGAAGGTCAGGGCGATGGCCGGGTCGCAGTTCCCGGGGATGGTCCGACGCAGCAGCCCGTAGTTGGCGGCCTTGCCTCCCACGAAGGCGACCGCATCGGGGCGCAGCTCCTGGACATTTGTGGCGATCAGCCGCACTGACCGTTTTGGGACATAGTTGAGCGGCTGAAGGCGCTTGGTTGCCAACAACTCCTCCCGGAGTCCACTCCCAAGGCGGTCGGTGACGTCGACCACCACGACACTGCTACTGAAGAGCCGGTCGGTTCGGATCGCGATGTCCCGTCCAGCCATGGCACGCAGTGCCTGGCGTCGGTCCGGATCCGCCAGCCAGACCACCGGGATCTCCCAGCCCTGGGCCAGGATCGCCACATGGGAATTCGGCGTCGATGGCGTGAGCGACACCACGCCTGCGACGAAGGGGATCTCCGCAGGAATCCGATCCGTCAGCAGGATGTCGGTCGGCAAAAGTCTGCCCTCGGCATAGGCGGCATCGATCTCCGTGGCTGGGATGAAGTTGAGGCGTCCCAGGGCCCAGCCCTCGTTATAGACTGCATCGCCGGACACCCAGCGGTCCGCGGTGGCGGGCTCGAAGCCGGCGGAGACCAGCCGTGCCCGCTCCATCTCCGCGGTACCCGATTGCTCGTAGGTGGGGACGTAGAGCGTCCGGAGTCCCCCCGGGGCCCGGATCGCGGCCCGGATGATCCGGAGCCATCGGACCACGTCCTCGATGGGGTAGGCCTCCTGTCCGACCAGTTGGATTCCGATCTCCGAGGGCGTCTGCCATGGCAGCAGCACCGCTCCCAGCAGGGCGACCTGCCCGTCCCTCCGAAGCGTCCGCCGGTCGAATTCCTCCCGGGACATCCCCTGGAACGCGGGCAGACGGAGCCGGGCGAATTCGTGATGGAACCGGTACTTGTTGCTGTCCTGGAACCAGACCCGGGGTTCGTCACCCAGGACGAGGGTGAACTTGACCCAGCCCAACCCCGGCTCCGCCATCGAGGCATAGCTCGGAACCATGTATGGATCCGCCTCCACCGCGAACTGGTTCCGGCCATCGTCCGCGGTCGTCCGCGGTCGTGTCCTGAGCCGGAAGTACCGGGTGTCATCGCCCCGTGGGGTCGGCTGTGCTTGGTCGAACGGTCCATCGTGGAAGAGACCGGCCTCGGTCCAGCTCCCAAGATCCAGGGATCGTTCGAGGATCTGGACCTGGTTCGAGGTCCCTTCGGACTGGATGTGGAACCAGCCCAGGGCATCTGGCCCCTGGATCCCGAGGCCTGTGGCGTTGACGGAGAGGGCGAATAGCGAGGCGACAAGCCATCGAAGGATAGGGCGGCAACCCATGTCCCAACCCTGCGGGACGGGGCGATCGACGCAAGGGAGGTTTTCTCCGAGGCCTCCCGACCCCCGGGCGTCGGCACAGGAATCCCGCAGAGTGGGTCCCTGCCTGCTTCAATCCCATCACTTGGGCTTCAACGAGGCGCGTTCACCAGCGGCAGTCGACCACTCCAGGAGTTCCCCCGAGAGCAGCTGGTCGTCATGACCTGCACGACTGAGGATCACCGATCGGCCCGGCCACGGGTTGACGAGCCGACACGGCCGTCCGCGTTCGCTCAGGATGTCCACGGGGCGGATCACGCCGTCCCGGATCTCGGCGCTGACCAGGAACGCTCCCGGGGCTCTCAGGCGTCCGAACGACGCAGGCCGCTCCCTGGGCCACACCGGGAACACCCGGATCTTCCCCCGGTGGCCCTGCAGCAGCATCTCGTTGATCGTCGAGGGAACCCCGGCGCAGTTCTCAATGCCGCCTCCACCGGTGAAGACCATCAGATTCGGGAAGCCGAACGACTCGAGCTGCTGGCGGAGCTTCGACAGCACATCCTTTGGATCGTGTTCCACCCGGACGGCGCCCGGGAAAGTCATGCTGAACCCGTTGAAATGGCCGATCCACTCGGACCGGGCCCAGCCCCGGACATCGTCCTGGAGCACCTTCAGCAGACCCGGTTCCGAATCGAACCCCACGACCGTCGAGGGCCAGACCATTCCCATGATCTCCACCCGCGTGTTGATCCGTGAGGGTCCGATGCGGGATGCCGCGGGTCCGGCGTCGGCACCCTTGAGTCGGCGGATGCCATCGACCTCGACCGTCGGGAACCCGCTCAACCGATCCAGAATATCCTGCCAGAGGGGTCGTCGATCGGCGTCCACACCGAGTTCCGCACTCACCTGGAGCATCCCCTGGAACAGGTTCCTCACGAGACCGAGGGACAGGCAGTTGTTCCGGTCGCTGCCCCCATCGCCCACCTCCCCCGAGGCATCCCGGGTGATGACGTAGCGCCCGTCCTCGAGCTTCAGATAGGACTCCCAGAACCGGGAGGTCTCCTGCAGGAAGGGATAGACCTTACGGGCGTAGTCGAGGTCCCAGGTGTGTTCGATCCGCTGGAGCATGTTGACCGCTGCGAACGCGGCGTTGCTCTTCTGTCCAAGGAACATGCGTCGTCCCTCTCCGGGAATGCCGTGTCCATCCGGCATGAACGCCGTCTCCAGGCCCTGGGGTCCGATCCCGACGTCGTAGTAGACCCCGGGCCCCATCAGGAACTCCTCGGCGTTGGCCTTCGCGATGGGGAGATATTCCAGGATCGGTGTGTCGTACGGCTCCGCGAGCTCGGGGTGGTTCGACGAGAACACGGCCCACCAGGGGGCTTCGTGGTTGTAGTTGAGGTGGTAGTCGGCCTGCCACGACGGTCCATCGGCGGTGATCCAGTTGCCGAACAGGGAGGGGGCGAACCTGGGGTTCCGGGAACAGGACGCCATCAGGTACTGGGAACCATAGTAGTACCGTTCGATCAGGGGATCCCCGATGCGGACGAACGACTTCGACCAGAACTCCCGCCACCAGGCGCGATGCTGCTCCCGGAGGTTCTCCACCCGTTCAGGGTCCAGGGCCGCCACCCGACGCTGGGCCTCCCTGAGCGGATCGGGCGATTCCTCGCGGGTCACCACGGAGGCAACGAGGTGGACCACCCGGCCGGGTTGGAGCACGAAGCGGTCCGCCGACCAGCCATCGCCCCGGCTCCATGGAAGTCCGGGTTGGCGGTGGCCGAGGAGACGGAGGGCCACGGCGGCTTCGGTAGTTCTGGCCGACGGCTTCTGTTCCAACGCGATCGAGTTGGTGGTGCTGGGGAACCGGCGCACCGCCCAGCAGCCATCCGGGAGGTTGCCCGACGCCGTCTCGGCCTCGTTCCCGGTCATCGGCCAGAGCTTCACGTCGACCCCGGTCAACGCCGTCGGCGCGAATGGATTGGCGTCGGCCGGATCCCCGGCGACCGACAGCTCGATCACCAGGAGGTTCTCAGTCGCGGCGACCCAGGATCGCATCCGGATCTCGGTACCGGGTCGGGTGAAGGGAGGTGGATCCTGCATCCGATGTGCGGTCCGCAGCGTATTCACCACCTCGGCCGTCTCGAGGACCTGCTCGGCATGGAACACCCCTCCATTGAGGGCCGGAATTGAGATGTCGATCGCACCGATGGGTGCCGGGTGGGCATTCGGGTAGATCGTCTTGGTCTTCCAGAAGTCGTTCTTGGAAAGATGGAATCGATGGAGCTCCGGACAGGCGCTGGGAGCATTGGTCCGGCGCGTGACGTTGGCACCGCCGTCCTCCCCGAGTCCGTAGTGGCGACGGCGTTCGGGAACCGCACCGATGGCCACACCCAGGTCGCCGTTGCCGAGAAGGGGGCCGTCCGGGACCTTCCGGGTGGGCATGGCGTCGGGAGGGGTTTCCCATACGCCGTGGTAGTGCGAGACGATGGCCAACGCCTGGCGGGCGACCTCGTCGGATGGACCCGGACCTCCGGCCGCGTGGAGGTCCTTCTGAAGGCTGATGGCCGCACCGAGGAGCAGGATTCCGTTCCAAACCGGCAGCACTTTAGGGGACCTTGACATCCGAGGAGCGTTTCGGAGCCGACCTGGATTGCAAGATCGCCGGAGCGGCACCTCTCAACTTCCGCCGGGCCCCTGTTTCAGGAATCCTGTCGGCCGTGAAACTCACCCACGGACTCCACCTGGCCTACTGCACGAACGTCCATCGGGGCGGGACGTGGGCGGAGACCCTCGCCAGTCTCGAACGCCACACACTGGCTGTGCGGCGAGTGGTGTGCCCGGAGGCCCCGTATGCAATCGGTCTCCGGCTCAGCGACGCGGCCTCCCGGGAACTGGCGGTTCCGGGAACGCTCCGGGACTTCCAGCGTTGGCTCGACCGCAACCGCTGCTACGTCTTCACGATCAACGGATTTCCCTTCGGCAACTTCCATGGGACCCGGGTGAAGGAGCAGGTCTGCCAGCCCGACTGGACCTCTCCCGAGCGCCTCGCCTACACGAACCGGCTGTTCGACATCCTCGCCGAACTCGTCCCCGAAGGGGTCGAGGGATCCGTCAGCACGGTGCCGGTGAGCTTCAAGCAGTTCCAACTCGGTTCCAGGGAGCTTGCCGTGGCCCGGAACCACCTGTGGCGCTGTGTCGACCACCAGGAGCAGCTGACGCGACGAACGGGGCGGAAGCTCCACCTTGGGCTCGAGCCGGAGCCGTTCGGTACCGTCGAGAATACCGCGGAGTTCCTGGCCTTCTTCAGCCAGCTGGAAGCGGATCGACCCGGGGATCTCCGGCTTCGAGAGCATCTGGGCATCAACTACGATACGTGTCATTTCGCGCTCCAGTTCGAGTCCCCCGGGGAGGCCCTCCATCGGCTGCATCGCCGCGGGATCCGCATCAGCAAGATCCACCTCAGCAATGCGCTCCGGGTGCATCCGACGCATGAGGTCCGGGCGGTCCTGCCGTCGTTCGACGATGGCGTGTACTTCCATCAGGTGATCGAACGACGGGCCGATGGGGAGCTGGTCCGACATGCCGACCTGGATCGAGCGCTGGCGACCTCGGAGAGCGATGGTCCGCAGTTCGACCGCGAATGGCGGATCCACTTCCACATCCCGCTGCATGCACCGGAGACGGCCCTGCTCGGTACGACGGTGGATCACCTCCGCGGAACCCTCGACGTCCTGAAGCAGAATCCCCGGCTCTGCTCCCATCTGGAGATGGAGACCTACACCTGGGAGGTCTTGCCCAAGGAACTGAAGCAGGCCCGGGTCGAGGACATGTTGGTCAGCGAGTATCGATGGACGCTCGGGGAGCTGAAGGCACGGGGTGTGGATCCAGCGTGACTGGGTCCGTCCAAGTCCCTGAATCTGGGCGATCGACAGTGCCGGTGGGTTGAACCACTCTCTGGTTGGATGGTTCCGCCGTCCGAATCTTGCCATGAAGCTTCTTCTCCTGCTGTCGCTGCTTGCCGCCGGTCCGTTCCTTCGCGCCGCCGACTCCGGACATTCCGGACACGGCAGTGGCTCCGGGACTCCGATGGCGGTGACGAACGTTGTCCCGTTCGTCGATCCATTGCCGATTCCTCCCGTGGCCCAGCCCGTCGGCCTGTCGAACGGCATCCCGGTCTACGACATGCCCATGGTGCAGCTGATGCATCGGTTCCATCGGGACCTCCCGGAGGTGCCGGTCTGGGGCTATGCCGGGAGCTATCCCGGTCCGACGCTTGTGGCCCTCGAGAGCCAGCCCATCTACGTCCGCTGGATCAATCGTCTTCCGAAGGAGTACCCGGCCTGGCTCCCTCCCGACACAAACAACCATGGTGTGCACGGCAGCCTGGTCCAGAACGTTGTCCACCTCCATGGCGGCGCGAACCAACCCCAGTTTGATGGCCACCCCACCGCGTGGTTCCGCCCCGGGGAGGAGCGGACCTACTATTACGACAACATCGATCTGAGCGGAGACCACGAGACTCTCTGGTACCACGATCACGCCGTCGGGGTGACTGCGAACAACGTCTATGCCGGACTGACCGGCTTTTTCCTGCTCCGGAATCCTGCCGTGGAGGAACCGCTGGGTCTGCCCTCGGGCGCCTATGACATTCCGCTCGCCTTCCAGGACCGGGACCTCCAGACGAATACGAGTCCGGCGACGCTCCTGTCGGTCGGGGTTCCCCCCTGGCACCATCTTCCTGTCGTCAACGGCAAGATTGCCCCCTATCTCGAGGTCGAGCCCCGCAAGTATCGGTTCCGGATCCTGAACGGGTGTGGGTTCCGGACCCTGGGGTTGGCCCTCACCAAGGAGGGGCAAAGTTATCCGATGGACCAGATCGCGACTGAGGATGGATTCCTCGCGGCACCCGTCCGGATCGCCCTGACCAACCAGCTCGTCTCCACACTCCGCATGATGCCCGGGGAACGGGCGGAGGTCGTCGTGGATTTCTCGGGCCTCACCAACGGGACGCGGCTCGTCGTCACCAATTCGTTCGATGACGATTCCCGCGCGCTTCCTCCGTTTGAACCCCTCAATGTCCTCGGGGGCACCTTCCTCCAGTTCCGGGTGCAGCAGAAGGATCCATCACCGGATCCGAGTCGTCTCCCGAGCGTGCTGGTGACCAACCCGGTGGTCGCCGAGGATCTGGCGAAGCGGGCGGTGCGGACCCGGACTATCACGCTGGATCTGGCGATCGAAACCCCATTCCCGGGCCTGGTCTTCAGCCGTGACACCAACCTGTTCGCCTCGCTGAACATGCGACGGTTCATGGACCCGGTGACGGAGACCCCGAGGGCCGGCGACATCGAGATCTGGCAGTTTGTAAACCTCTCACCGGAGGCCCATCCCATGCACATCCATCTCCTGGATTTCTTTGTCCTGGATCGGATGCCGTTTGGAACCAATCAGTCCACGAGCGTGTCCAACTACATCACCGACCGCCTGCTGGGACGGTTGAAACCGCTGGAGTTCTACACCGCCGGCGCCAAGCGCCGGTCCGGTCTTCCCAACGAACTGGGTCCGAAGGATGTGGTCCGCTGTGGTCCCCAGGCCATCACCCGCGTGGTCATGCAATGGCCCACACAGCCCCAGTTCCGGGGTCCCTACGTGTACCACTGTCACATCCTCGACCATGAGGACAACGACATGATGCGTCCCATGGAGGTGCTGGATCCCCTTCTGCCGGGTCAGATCCAAATCGACATCGATGGGCTGACCGGAGAGCCCGAGATCCAGTTTGGGACCTCCCTTGGGACCCACTATCTCGTGGAGCAGGGTGACGACCTGGGTAACCTGACGCCCCGTCCGGGTCCGGTCCTGCCAGGCACGGGCATGACCCTGTATCTGTCCGAGCCGGCAGCCCTTCCCCGCCGCTTCCACCGTATCGTCCCGGCGCCCTGATCGGCGGTTCAAGGTCGGACGCTCTGGTCCCAAGTCCCTTGCCAAGGTGGGGGATGCGCGGAGCCATCCCGTTCCCGTGGCTTCCTACTCTGAAACAACCCGGTAGTACGCCTGGACCGGTGGCATCGGAGGATCCGTGAGACGTTGCTCCACGAAGAGCGCACGCCCTGGATTCGGGTAGGTCAGGCCGCCTTGGGCCGGCCACCACGATTGGAGATCATAGCTGGTCTCCACCCGGTAGCTCCGGCTCGGGGCCTTTGGGAACCCGAGAGTGGCATTGCGATCCCCATCCCACGTCACGCTGTCGATCCGGAGGTAGCTGCTGGGCGAATTCGGATCGGTGCCCGTCTGATATTCGGCGAGTTCCGTCGCACGATCCTGGTCGGTGTCGTCTGCGGCAGCCTTATCGAGGGATCCAAAATGGAAGCGTTCCCAGTCGTCCGGCAGACCGTCCTGATCCGTGTCCTCCGGGCCCACGACGACCCCTTCGAGGATCAGCCTGGGGGGGGCGAACAGCAGGTTCTCGCGGGTCGCCCATTGGGGATAGGCGCCGGCTCCACCGCCGCCGGTTCCGCCGGGAGTCACCTGGTTTGCCGGTGACAATGACGCAAGGACCAGTCGGAGCCGCCCCTCGTTGAGGGCCGACTGGAGATATCCAACGATCCACGGATCCTTGAGATCGATGTCGAAGGTGAAGAGGGCATCCTCGGGAACGAGCTCCCCTGGGGCCGCGTTGGTGGTGGTCCCGACCGCCCAGGGGCGGACCTCGAACGGCGGCTGGGTCCACTCGGGATTGGCCTGTCCCACGTTGTTGGAGACATCCACCAGATGGCCCTGATCCCCGAACATCGCCGCGAACGCGTTGCGGGTGCCAATCGAGATGTTGCCGGAGGTGATCGGGTTGATCCGACCGTAGGGGGAGTTCTCCACGAAGGTGGTGGCGGAGAATCCATTCCGGAACCCGGCACCGTAGAGTTCCACCGGACGACCCGGGTCCGCGTCGGCCACGTATCCCGGCTGGTTGGTCGCGTAGGTCAGGTAGGGATCGAAGGTTGGGTCGTAGACGAATGCGTTGTTGACCGCGTTGCGGACCTCCAGGCGGGCGCGTCGCAGCAGGTATCGGGAGGGACCAGCATTCGTCACGACGAGCCCGTCGGTGGTCCAGCCCATGAGGTACTGGGCATCCCGGGTGTCGAACCGGGGGTCGAAGGAGGCGAAGTTGGGCGCCACGGACCGGTCACCCAGAAAGTCACCGAACGGGTACACCCAGCGATCCATCGAAGGTGCCGCTGGGGCGACGGAGAATTCGCCTCCTAACGCGCGGGCCAGCATCCAACCGCAGACCAAGACCCCCCAGGCGGCACTTCGCGAGGTTCCAAGGACGCGGGACTTCCAGGACTCTCTCATGCGATCAACCTACGGATCCGACACCAGAAATCACCTGTCGACTCCGGTGATTTTATTCACGGAACCCCTCACTTGCGGCGGCGCAGTCCCATGACGAGGAACCCTGCGCCAATGGCCATCAGGGCGAGGGTTCCGGGCTCGGGCACCGCCTGCACATCCAGCAGGGCCGAATCGAAGCTCAGGCTGTGTTCCGCCGCGTTGAAGGAGATCGAGTACTGGCTGACGTTGCGCCCTGTCAGGTCCCACTGCCAGGCGGAGGATACATACACGCCGCTCCCGGGGGTTCCGGGCTGTCCCACCTGGACGCGATCGGTCTCCGTGCGGGTCGTCAACAGCACCCCACCGTCGTAGGACAACCGGACGCTGTTGTAGTCCAGTTCGGTTCCGAACGTGCGCATCTGGAGCACCACGAGTCCGAGCGGAGCGGTCGAGGAGTAGTTGATCGTGAACACCCCGGCCTCGGTCATGTTGTAGATGTTGCCCGTCCCGGTGATGAGCGCCCCCTGGGCCCATTGGGTCAGCACCGGCGAGAGATCGGTGCCGGCGTTGGGCCGATTGCCCGGCGCACCGGTCGGCACCGTGAAGGTCTCCCAGAGGGAGGAGGTCGTCCCAGGCTGGCCCCGGAACGTGGGGATGTAGAATCCATTGGTGCCCGCCGTAGCGGTGACCCAGAGCGAGGCCGTTGCGATCCCAACCCAACCTAATTTCTTGAGGATGTTCATAGGGGGCGAACATTAGACGGGTTTCTCAAAACCGCCAACGCGGGATCCAGGATGTGATCGGGTCCGGGGTCCGGCGCTTTCCCTTCCGCGAACCCGCGGTACCCTGCATCCATGGCGTTTGAATCGTTCCGCGACTGGGTCCAGCATCTTGACGAGGCCGGTGAGCTGCGGCGGATCTGCGAGCCCGTGGCCACCGAGCTCGAGATCACGGCGATCGCCGACCTCGAGATGAAGAAGCCGGGTGGCGGCAAGGCCCTCCTGTTCGAAAAACCCACCATCCAGGGGCGGATCTCCCCGTTCCCGGTCGCGGTCAACACGCTGGGGTCGTGGAAGCGGATGGCGCTGAGCATGGGACGCGACACGGTCGATGCCGCCGCCCAGGAGCTTGGGTTCCTGATGAAGGCCAAACCCCCGGCGACCCTGAAGCAGGCGATGAAGCTGCTTGGCACCGCCCTCGAGCTCCGCCATGCACGACCCCGGACCGTCCGGTCGGGACCCTGCAAGGACGTCATCCACCGCTACGAGGCCCCCGCGGGCCGCAAGGATGCCTGGCCCGATGCGCCGGATTGGAGGAAGGGAACGGATCCGTTTCCGCCCACGCTCCAGGACATCCCCATCCTCAAGTGCTGGCCGCTGGACGGAGGCCGGTTCATCACCCTGCCGTGTGTCGTGACCCAGGATCCGGACACCGGGGACCGGAACGTCGGCATGTACCGGATCCAGGTCTATGACGACCGTTCGACAGGCCTCCACTGGCAGCTGCAGAAGGTGGCGGCCCGGCATGGCCGTCGCTACTACGAGACCGGCCAGCGGATGCCCGTCGCCATCTTCCTGGGCGGCGATCCCATGTTCCCGTTCGCGGCCACAGCACCCCTGCCGGATGGACTCGATGAGTTCCTGCTTGCCGGATACCTCCGGAAAAAGTCGATCGACCTGGTGAAGTGCGAGACCAACGACCTCCTGGTCCCGGCCAACGCCGACTTCGTCATCGAGGGATACGTCGATCCCACCGAGCCGCTGCGGATGGAGGGTCCGGTCGGGGACCACACCGGCTACTACACCCTCCCGGAGCCGTACCCGGTGTTCCATGTGACAGCCGTGACCCATCGTCGGGACGCGGTGTATCCCGCCACCATAGTGGGCATCCCGCCCATGGAGGACTTCTACATCGGCGCGGCGTCGGTGAAGCTGTTCCTCCCGATCTTCCAGATGAACTTTCCCGAGATCGCGGACATGGCCCTGCCGGCGGAGGGCACCTTCCACAACCTTGTCGTGGTCAGCATCCGGAAGACCTATCCGATGCAGGCCTACAAGATCATGCACGGCCTCTGGGGCATGGGGCAGATGATGTTCACCAAGTACATCATCGTGGTGGATGCCGACGTCAATGTGCACAATCTCAGCGAGGTGCTGTTCCATCTCTTCGCCGACACCGACCCCCAGCGGGACAGCCTCATCACCCGCGGACCGGCGGATGTCCTGGATCATGCGACCAGCGAGATCGCGGTCGGTGGCAAGATGGGTTTCGACGCCACCCGCAAGATCCCCGGGGAAGGGTTCCGTCGGCCCTGGCCACCGTTGATCCGGATGGACGACGAGGTCCGGAAGCGCATGGCGGAACGGTTCGGAACGGCCGGCTGAGCGGCGGCCCGCCCCCGGACGGGCTGCTGCGTCCCTTCGCCGTCCCTTGGACCGGCACAAAAAAGTCGATCCACGACGTGGGACGCGGCTAGTTTCCCCGGGCAATGGATTCTTCCCGCCCCAACCCGGACGCCCCCGAGATGGCGTCGGAGATCGTGGGGAAGATGGGGTTCGAACTCGCGTTCGTGGAGGAGGGGAGGGACAGCGGCCTGCTGCCATTGAACAGCCTCCTGATGGACCTCGAGGAGTACACCGTACCGGTGGCGCCTCCGCAGCTGGTGCAGGGCATCGGGACCGCCCGGGGCTGGCTGGAACAGATCCTCGATGGCACCGGGGTGTTCGGCGTCGATGACATCCGGAACCTGAATGCGTGGCATGCCTGGATGACGGAGGCCCTCGGGGTCTGGAAGAAGGGGGCGGCCCTGCCGGCCTGTCCCCCCGAATGGATCCCCGGCACCGCCCCGGCCGCCCCCACGCCCGTGGCGAAACCCACGACCCCTGTCCCAGCCGTTGCGGCGACGCCTGCCCTTCCACGGGCTCCGGTCAGCCCCCCGCCGGCATCTCCCCCCGTCGGTCCATCCGCCGATGAGCCGGCCATCCGCCTCAATCTCAAAGATGACGCCGATCTTCTGCGGGAGTTCCACGGTGAGTCCCAGGAGCTCCTGCAGAACATCGAACAGGGTGTCCTTGTCCTGGAGGAACGGCCGGCGGACAGCAACACGATCAATTCCATCTTCCGCGCCTTTCATACGTTCAAGGGAGGGGCCGGGTTTCTGCACCTGGACGCCCTGCGGGATCTCGCACACAACCTGGAGTCGCTTCTCGATGCCGTCCGCCGCTCCGAACTCCAGATCCACAAGGGTATCATCGACCTGATCCTGGCCGGTGCCGACACGCTCCGGCAGTACACGGCGGAGATCGGGGTTCAGATCCAGGGCGCGAATGCAGGCGCTCCCATTGTGGTGCCGACCCGCCAGCTCACCCAGCGGCTCAAGGCGGCGCTCCGGGGCGAGGCGGTTCCTGCATCGGCATCGGTCCCTGTCGTTCCGCCGGTTCCGATGGCCTCGACGACACCTCCGGTCCCGGTTCCATCCCCGGCGGTCCCGGCGGTCCCGGTGGCTTCGGTTTCCGTCCCGGTCGGGGACCCGAAGGCTGCGGAGCCGGGCGCTGCGGCGCCCCGACGGGATACGGCTGCCGCCGATGGGGCCTCCGGGTTCGTGAAGCTCGACACCCGGAAGCTCGACACCCTGGTCGACCTCGTCGGGGAGCTCGTCATCGCCCAGTCGATGGTGGTCCAGCATCCGGAGATCCAGAGGCTGGCCGACAGCGGGCTTTCCCGAAGCCTGCGGACCCTTGGGCGGATCACCTCCGAGCTCCAGCGGAACGCGATGTCGCTCCGGATGGTGCCGATCCGCGGCACGTTCCAGAAGATGACCCGGCTGGTCCGGGACCTCGCCACACAGCAGCAGAAGCAGCTCCAGCTGGTCCTCGATGGCGAGGAGACCGAGCTGGACCGGAACCTCGTCGAGGAGCTGGCCGACCCTCTGATCCACATGATCCGGAACTCGGCCGACCATGGCATCGAGATGCCCGACGAACGCGAGGCGGTCGGCAAACCCCGCCTGGGAACCATCCGACTGTCGGCCGCCCACCAGCGCGGGGGGATCGTGATCCGGATCGAGGACGACGGCTGCGGACTGAACCGTGAACGGATCCTGGCCAAGGCCCGGGAGCGGGGGCTCATCGCACCCGATGCCGTCCTGGAGGATCCCGACATCTTCGCGCTGATCTTCGCCCCCGGATTCTCGACGGCCGAGACCGTCACCGACCTCTCCGGCCGGGGCGTCGGCATGGACGTGGTCCGGCGCAACATCGATAAGCTCCACGGCAAGATCGAGATCCAGTCCACCCAGGGGAAGGGGACCGCGTTCGCCATCCTCTTGCCGCTCACCCTCGCGATCATCGACAGCCTGATCGTCGGCGTGGGTGAGGAGAGGTTCATCGTTCCGTCCCTCGCCGTCCGCGAATCGATCCGACCCGAACCCGGCTCCGTGAAGACCGTCCATGAGAAGGGCGAGGTGGTCACGGTGCGCGGTCGTCTCACCCCCATCCTGCGCCTCGGACGCCATCTCGGCATCCCGACCCGGTCCAATGACCCGTCGGAAGGGATCGTGGTGGTGGTCGAGTCGGGCGACGACGCCCGCGGCCTGCTGGTCGACGAGCTGATCGGCAAGCAGGAGGTGGTGATCAAGAACCTCGGCCAGACCTTCGGGAACCAGAACCTCCTCGCCGGTGCCGCCATCCTGGGGGATGGCCGGGTGGGTCTGATTCTCGATGTCGACACCCTCGTGAAATGCCGTCCCCAGGGCGCCGCCCCAGTCCGCGCCCACACTCCCTGACCCCATGGCCACGACCCCGGATCCCAAAGCCCCAGCCGGCCCGGCCGCCCAGCCCGGCCGCTATCTCACGTTCACCCTGGGTGCCGAGTCCTACGGTTTCCCGGTGCTCAGTGTCCGCGAGATCATCCGTCTCTGCCCGATCACTCCGGTGCCCCGGATGCCGGCCTACATTCGGGGCGTGATCAACCTCCGCGGGAAGGTCATCCCGATCCTCGATTTCCGGGCCAAGTTCCAGATCGCCACCGGCGACTACGGCGATCGGGCCTGCATCATCGTCGTCCAGGTGGGCGACTCGCCGTCGACCCAGACCCTCATGGGGGCGATCGTCGACGCCGTCGAGGAGGTGGTGAGTCTGAATGCTGCGGACCTTGAGGCCGCGCCGGACTTCGGGGGAGCGCCTGACACCCGCTACATCATGGGCATGGCCACGATCAAGGGCGGTGTGAAGACGCTGCTGGACCCGAGGAAGATCTTCCTCGAGGAGGGCACGCTCGCCCTGCCGCCTTCCGCCGAATCCCAGTCCTGATGACCGCCATGCATTCCTGGACCATCTCGCGCCGCATCGTCACCGGCTTCGCCGTACTCATGGCGCTCACCGCCCTCCTCGGGTTGTTCGCCCTGAGGCAGATTGGCGGACTTCAAAAGGATATCGCGGAGTTCAACTCAAACACCCTGCCGAGCGTGATCGTGCTCGGGGAATGTTCCTCGGTGATCCGCGACAGCCTTTCGGCGGCCCTGCGGTTCACGATGGCCGACACCGACGGGCAGCGGAACGAACTCCAGCAGCGGATCGTTGCCAATCGAGCCGATGTGGATCGGCTGTTCGGGACCTATGAGAAGCTCATCACCGATGATGAGGACCGACGCCTCTTCGAGGAGGTCAAACGTCATCGGTCGGAGTTCCGGAGTGGCATGATTGAGCTGGCCGGTATCCCGGCTGGACCCGAGCAGCGGAAGGCTCTGATGGAAAAGGTCATACCGGCCTACGAAAAGGTGGTCCAGGCGTTGCGGGCCAACATCGCCTACAACCACAAGCTCGGGAATGTCGACGCTGCCGATGCCCAGAAATCCGCCGAAAGGGCCATCCATCTGATTGTCGCGGCCTTAGCCGTCTCCCTGGGGGTCGCGGCGCTTCTCGGCTGGACGGTGTCCACCTCGTCGACCCGTCTCCTACGTCGTGTCGCGGATCAGCTGAGCCATGGTGCGGGTCAGACCGCCTCTGCGGCGAAGCAGGTCTCGTCGGCGAGCCAGACCCTCTCCCAGGGCTCGAGTGAACAGGCGGCCTCGGTCGAGGAGGCCAGCGCCTCGCTCGAGGAGATGTCGAGCATGGTGAAGCTCACCGCCGAGAATGCCCAGAAGGCCAAGCGGCTCGCCTCTGAGGCCCAGGCCGTGGCCCAGGCCGGATCGGCGACGATGGTCGAGAGGACCGAGGCCATGGCCGCCATCGACGCCTCCAGCGCCGAGGTGGCCAAGATCGTGAAGAACATCGAC
>SYEM01000254.1 GCA_005801385.1 Verrucomicrobiales bacterium
GGCTCGAAGCCGTCGAGCCACCGGCTTCACGCTGCTCGAGCTGCTCGTCGTGATCGCGATCATTGCGATCCTCGCTGGCATGCTCCTCCCCGCGCTGGGCAAGGCGAAGTCGAAGGCGCAGGGCATCCAGTGCCTCAGCAACCAGCGACAGCTCACCCTCGCCTGGACGCTCTACGCCGGGGATCACGCGGACCAACTGGTCTGGAATGACCTGACGGCGGACGGCTCCGGCTGGGTGCGTGGGGTCCTCGACTACAACCCGGGCAATCCCCACAACACCAACCTCGCCAACCTCAGCGATCCGAACTACGCGAAGTTGGCCCCGTATACCCAGGCGGTCGGCATCTACAAGTGTCCCGCCGACACCTCCTACGTCGTGGCAAAGGGGCGTCGGTATCCCCGGGTGCGGAGCCTGTCGCTCAGCCAGGCCATGAACTCGAGGGACGATTGGCTAAGCTTCCTCACCAAGAAGAAGTACGTCGTGTTCCGGAAGCTCTCGGATCTGACCCTCATGGGTGCCTCGGAGGCCTACGTGTTTATCGACGAGCATCCGGACAGCCTCAACTTCGGCGACTTCGCCGTGGCGATGAACGACGGTGCCCCATCGGCCTCGGTTCACATCATCGATTACCCCGCCAGCAGCCATAACAAGGCGGGAGGATTGAGCTTCGGGGATGGCCATGCCGAGGTGCACAAGTGGGTCGACTCCCGGACGATCAAACCGGTGACCCTCAAGCCCATGACCCTGGTCGTGCCCTCGTCGGGCAACCGTGACATGATCTACCTGTCGTCCCGCGCCTCCGTGAGGGCACCATAGAGCGGTCGACGGGCGGGTCAGAACGGAATCTCGTCCTCGTCCCGCGCGATCTGGAACGGCATGCCTCCAAGCTGGTCTTGGATCTGGGATGCCAGCTCGGGTTCGACCGAAAGCCATTCGGAGGCCACGTGGACAAACACGGTCTTGCCAGGCGGGTTTCCGCGGATGGCGGCCGCGAGTTCAGGAAGCCGGACGTGGGACAGCTCTGTCACCAGCAGATCCGCATGCACCTCCAGGAGCCGTCCCGCCTCATCAGCCCTACCGATATCCGCCGTGTGCGCCACCCGGCGGTGTCCATCGTGGAGCTGGAAGCTGAACGCTTCGAAGGCGGTATCCGGAAGAACCGCGCCGAAGCTGCGCTGAAGCGAGTCGAGATGGGAACTGGGCTGCGGCAGCACCTCGACCGCACCCGCCGAGAATGGTTTCCCAGCCGTCAGGGGAACCCAGTCCAGACCGAATCCGACCAGGTCCTCGTGTAGGATGGTGGCCTGCATCCAGGCCTTCAGGGCAGGAATCGCCCGTGCCGGTGCGTGGATGGGGAGTCGGCGTCGACGTCCGTGCAGCCACAGGGACTGGATCAGCATCGAGAAGCCACCGACGTGATCGCTGTGCATGTGGGACAGCAGGAGGGCGTCGATGTCGTCGGGCCCCACGCCGGCCTGGATGAGACCGTGGCTCGTGCCGTCGCCGCAGTCGACGAGCAGCCGGGTCGATCCAAACCGATACAGGAACGCGGAGCTGTGTCGCCGCCCGCAGGGCTTGCCTTCTCCGACGCCGAGGCATTTCAGGCTGTGGGTCGGCTTGGCGATGGGGGTCGGCGTCATCGGTGAAGGCACGCTAGGAGGGGGCGCAAGACTCTGGCAAGGCCCGGAGGCGTTGTCCCGAGGCGCTCCCCAGGCCTAGGGGTTCCGACTCACTTTGGGCTTTGCCCAGTCTCGGGTTGGATCTCCATGCTCCGTGGCATGGCCACCCCGGAGTCCGACCTGCACGAGCATACCCACAGCGAATCGTTTCTTCGGTCCCTCATGCGACGTCAGCTGAAGCTGTCGATCACCTGTGCCCTCTCCTTCCTGATCGCGCTCCTCGGCCTGCCCCTCCTCAACTATTTTATGCCCGGAGCGATGTCGGGTCGGGTCGCCGGCTTCACGCTGTCGTGGCTGATCCTCGGCATCCTCTTCTTCCCCCTCGTCTGGGGCATCGCCTGGGTGTTCATCCGACGCAGCATCGCCCTCGAAGAGCTGGAGGTCGACGAGGTGAATGCCCGGAAGGGGCAGAGTACCACCCGCCGCCGCTGACCTTCGCCGCATCCTGTTCCCGACACCCCACCCTCGCTCCCTGACGACATGATGCTCGCCGCGTTCGATGTCTGGATCCTCTCGTTCAGCGCCCTGACGGTGCTGATCACCATCGGCATGGGCTACTGGGCCGCGCAGAAGTCGAAGACTGCGTCCGACTTCTTCGTGGCCGGCCGGGGGGTCTCGGTGGGTTGGAATGCATCGGCGATCTCCGGGGAGTACCTCTCCTCCGCCTCCTTCATGGGGGTGGCCGGCATGGTGATGAGCTCGGGCTACGACGCTCTCTGGTATCCGGTCTGCTACGCCTGCGGTTACCTGTTCCTGCTGCTGTTCATCGCCGGACCCCTGCGGCGCTTCGGGGCCTACACGATCCCGGATTTCGCCGAGGGCCGGTACGACTCCCCTCTGTTCCGCAAGATCGCGGTGATATTCGTCCTCTTCATCGGCTTCTTCTACACGATGCCGCAGATGAAGGGCGCCGGGACGACGCTCTCCTACATCTTCAAGGACATCACCTGGTTCGGCGAGAAGGGGCTGCCCTATCCGGTGGGCGTGGTGCTCGTGGGCGGGGTGATCACCTTCAACGTGGCTGTCGGCGGCATGAAGGGCATCACGCTGGTCCAGGCGTTCCAGTACTGGCTGAAGATGTTCGCGATCTCGGTCCCGGTGTTCGTCCTGATGAGCGTCTATGGCAGCTACGGGAACCAGCTGGCCGTGCAGGGTTCGGTCAGTCCGGCACCGGCGGTCTCGGCTGCGTCTGGGGCTTCCACGCTCTCCGCGAATCCCACCTCCGATACCCTCCGGAAACCGCTCCCGGCCAAGGCCCCATCCGATGCCACCTGGCTCAATCCCTTCGGCCCCCTCACCAGCAAGGCGGCCAAGGCCGCCAAGATCGAGGGCCCGGCCACCCGTCCCTACGCACTGCTGTACACCTACTCCCTGATCATCGCGATCGTCTGTGGCACCGCCGGACTCCCCCACATCCTGGTCCGCTTCTACACCAACCCCGACGGCGTCGCGGCGAAGAAGACGACCATGTGGGTCATGATCCTCATCGGCGTCTTCTACGTGTTCCCGCCGGTGTTCGGGGTCATGGGACGCAACCTGCTGCCGGCGCTCTACGACGGCACCGGAGTCAATGGTACCGACAAGATCGTGTTGGAGTTGCCCAAGGTCCTGGACGCCGCGGGAGGTCCGGGTGGGATCCGCTGGGGCAGCATCCTGAGTGGAATCACCTGCGCCGGTGCGTTCGCCGCGTTCATGTCGACCTTCTCGGGCCTGCTGGTGTCCATGACGGGCGCCCTCGCCCACGACGTCTACGGTCGCATGTTGCGACCCCAGTCCACGGCGGCGGAGCGGATGCAGATGTTCAAGTGGTGTGCGGCGCTGACCGGGGGTGTGGCGACGCTGCTGGGCTGCTTTGTCGAGCCGCTCGAGATCAATTTCATGGTCGGCCAGGCGTTCGCCATCGCGGCGGCCAGCTACTTCCCGCTGCTGTTCATGAGTGTCTGGTGGCGGGGCATGACCCTTCAGGGAGCGGCCACGGGCATGCTGTCGGGCGGCATTTTCGCGCTGATGGCGGTGGCTCTCACCAATGTGAGCACCCTGTCGCTCGACAAGGGCCCCATGGGACGGCTCTTCGCCCCGTTCGCCCCGCTCAACGACTTCTGGGCCCACCATCCGTTGCTCCGGATCCTGTGCGAGCAGCCGGCGATCTGGACCGTCCCGATGTCCATCACGCTGATGATCCTCGTCAGCAAGCTGACCCGTTCCTCTGTGCCCTCGGATGTCCGTCTGAAGATGCTGGTCCTGCACGCGCCCGAAAAGCTGGGGCTCAAGCAGGACTACATCCGGGAGCACGAGGGTGTGGGGCACTGAGGAGTGTTCTTCGGCTTGAGGGATCCGGGGACCGGTGGTGTCGCTGCGCTCAACCCCTGGCTTCCGGCAGGGATGCCTCTGGCATCCGGAGGTGGGTGATGCAGTGCCCTGCATCACGGGGTGCGGTAGCAGCCGTCGTGGGTAGGGATGCACTCCGTTGCGTCCCCATCTCATCCGCGCGGCTTGGCGGATGGTATGGGCTGGGTCGGGACCGGTGACGCGGTTGACTGGGGTGTGATAGGGGTTGAGCCTGGGGAGGGTGGGCGTCATGGA
>SYEM01000255.1 GCA_005801385.1 Verrucomicrobiales bacterium
AAGAAGGAGGTGAAGACCCAGATCAGCTTCGCCGCAAATCTGATGGGCCTGGCGGAGGAGGAACACGCGGGGGGTGCCCTGGTGTTTCCTCGGTACGACCTCGCCGGTGACTACGACTCCTCGCTCCATTCGCAGGACTACACCCAGCGGTTCGGCTCCGTGCTCACCCTCATCGGCTCCGAGCTGGAGCTTCGTCCAGAGGGCCACGCCATCGATCGCCGGGATCCACGGATCGTCTATGTCTCGGAATCCGCCCGGTTCGACATCGAGTCTCGTAGCATCTCCTGGCCCCAGGGCGGTGGGACGCGCTCGATCAAGCTCCTGCTCGACTACCACTACCTGCTTCCCAACGGATTCCGGGTGCACCTCGAGAAGCCGGTGGGCAACCGGGCCTGGCGCCTCATCGGCACCCGTCCGGAGCCGACCCTCTGTCACAAGCCCTGCACGGTGAGCGGGGGTGGCAAGTCGGAGATCTCTAAGCCCATCACCGATGCCGTCATCCATGGACCGGTCTTCGTCTCCGATCTCCACGCCGATCTCAGACAGGTCCAGGAGGTGCTGGATCGGGACTTCTCCGCCCGCTTCCGGGCATCGGAGCGCAATGGGGTGGATCGACGCCCGATCCTGTCGCCCGAGCGGTCGCTGGGCAGCGTGATCAAGCTCCTGACCCCGAGTGCCGAGGACTATCACGACGAGTACAACCGATGGATTGGATCGATCCCGCCGCACATCAAGGAGCTGGTCTTTGTCGTGAAGCGGTTCTGGAAGCCGGCCTGGGGCTCGGACTGGGCGAAGCACTTCACGGTCGACATCATCAATGGGGCTCCTTCAAACGAACTTCGGGTGAAGCGCCGTCGCCTGGTCACCCAGTTCCTCCGGGTGGGGTATGATGGGGATGGGGCGTGGCGGACGTTCGGCCTCCGGAAGGACTTCCATCCCGCGGCAAAGGTGCAGGAGGAGGACGACATCACGGCGAGCGTGGTCGTCCCGCGGTCGGCCCTGGGCGGCCTCGCCCCGGCCCAGCCTCCGTATCCCTCCCTGAAGTTCGTGCACAACTGTGAGACGCGGCTGTTCCAGCGGCCGGACGACGCCGTGATTCGGGGCTATGACCACACGACGGAGCGTGATTTCGTGGCCGGTGGAAATTTCTTCTCCAACTACGAGCCATTGACCCGGGAGGACGCCGTTGCGTTGACGGAGGACGCCGTGGGTTTCCATGAGTTCACCGAACCGACGCGACGGTTCATCCAGGACGTTGCGGAGGGGAAGGGGCCGGCGTTCTTCGTCTGCCCGGCCTTTCCGCGGAAGGTCGATGGAGCGCCCTCGAAGAATCCCCGCTACCTGCAGCTGCGGCCGGACATTGCCGACCCGATCTCCCGTCGGCTCGCGGAGGTCTCGCTTCGGCTGGCCCGGGGCGTGGCGCCGGGTCAGGCCTTGCACGTCCCGGTAACCGCCGTCCTGGCGGGACGTCGCAACAATCCCGCCGAGGGAAAGATCCGCTCCCTCGCCTGCTACGGTCCGATCCACTACATGGAGCTCCCGGAACTCTTCATGGAGTTCCGCTCCTCGATGACCGGCAAGTCTCCGTCGGCCACCGGTGCGGGCAGCGAGGGGGCGCTCACCAAGGGGCCCTTCAACGCATTGCTGCCCATCCACGACCTCAATGCCGCCCTGGTCAGCTATGCGATCAGTGGCTATCCGGGTTTCCTGACAAGCGCGGGCTGCCTGGGGCCGCGCTATCGGGTCGACCATGATGTCTCGCTCCTGGTTCCAGAGGTCTGGTGCCGGATGCGTCCTGAGGAACGAGAGCCGGAGTGGATGATCGCCAACGGCATGCTGGAGCGGCTGGAGGACTACTCGGTCGGCGACCGGCGGGTCCTCGCCAGCCGGCTCGGATACCGGATCACCCACCTGTTCACCCACCGGTTCTTCGGCCGCATCTTCAACCACCCGCATGCGGTCCTGACGGACGAGATGCTGAAACCCGAGCTGCAGGATCCGAAGGAATTCGCCGATGCGGTCGACAATGTCGTGGCGACCCACAGACGGGTGGCGGAGCAGTACTTCGAGGACGGTTCGATCGCGCTGGCGTGTCCTCCCCTGAAGGTGCTGCTGCAGGTCATGCGCGATGGAACCTACGAGGGGAAGGGGATCGACGATCCCGCCTTGCGGGCCCTGTTCTCGCGGGAGCAGATCCTCGCGAGCGACTGGTACCGGGAGCGTCTCCGGGCGCGTCAGCGGGGCGAGGTGCGGTCGTGGCAGCGACACGGACAGTACCTTGAGCGGTTTCTGGCCAAGCCGGGCTATGCGGTCGAAGCTGAGCGGCTGGGAATCCGCCAACGTCTCTCCCACGCCCGGGTGATGCTCGAGCGCGTGAAGCGGCCGGAATACGTGGAGCAGTTGGTCGGCACCCTGGGTGCCGAACCCTCGCTGGTGGAGTAGACACTCCCCCTGGGGCGGCGAGGGAGATGTCCGACCCTCAGGTCTCCCAGACCCGGTGCTGTCGGGTGTCGTCGGTGCCGACGGGGTCCCGGGCGAATTCCACGGCGTGGCCGCCTTCGTGGACGCGGACCGCGTGGGCGATGCCGGGGCGGATCTCCACGAGATCCCCGGGCCGCACGTCGAGGAGGTGGCGCTCCCCGGTGTCGAGGGCCTCAACCCCGATCGTGACGTGTCCCGAGATGAGGTAGAACGACTCGTCCTTGCGCTGGTGCACGTGGTGTCCGCGATCCACACCCGCCTTCATCTCGAGATGGGCGATGTAGCGGATGCCTTCGGGATTGTTGTGGAACACCTCCAATGCGCCCTTCGGCAGCTGCAGACGCTTCCGCTCGAGGGCTTCGGATCCGGGGCCCGGCAGGACCGCTGGAAGCCGATGATGCACCACGCGGCCCCCACAATGGATTCGGGGCAGGATCGTTTCCGCCGCCGGGACTACGCGTTCCATCAGAAGTCCGTGTTGGGCTCCTTCAGGTCCAGCTCCTTGATCCAGATGTTCCGGTAACGGACGTCGTGACCCTCATCCTGGAGCTTGAGTCCGCCCGGGGTGTCGGTGATGCCCTTGCCACCGTCGTTACCACCGTCGATCCCGGAGTTCGGGCCACCCCAGACCTGGTTGATCGGCTGGTTGGTGAAGACCTTCTGGCCGTTGAAGTACATCGTCAGCATGGCCTTCTCGACGCGCTTGCCGTCCTGGAACCGTGCGGCGCGGAACTCTATGTCGTAGGCGTTCCACTTTCCGAGGCCATTGTAGGCGTGGTAGGGCGACTCGGTCTCATTGATCACGGCCCCCAGGCCATGCGAGGTCTTGTCGCCATCGAGGACCTGGATCTCGTAGCGGTTCTGCAGGTAGACGCCGCTGTTGCCGCCCGGGGCGGCGATGCGGAACTCGATGTGGAGGCGGAAGTCCTTGTACTCCTTCTTCGTCACGATGTCGGCGGCCCCGTACTTGCCGCCGGCGGCCGCGGGGTCGTGGGTCATCATGACGGTGCCCGCGTCGACCGGATCCGGGACGATGATCCATTTGATCGGGAGCGAGGAGCTGAAGCGGGGTCCCTTCCAGTAGGTCCACTTCGCGTCGAGCATGTGACGCGAACCGTCGAACACGACCTCGGCTCCCGGAATCGGCTTGGCGCCAACCCCGATGCCGGCGTCGGCACCCTGGACAGCGGGAAGGAGGCAGGTCAGGAGGGGAAGGAGATGGAGCGGGCTTGGCTTCATGGGTTCGAGAGAGGCTAGGAGCACGGGCCCGAGGACAGAAGAGGGAATCTGACGTTCTGGAACCTTTTCACCGTGCCGCGACCCTAGGGTACCCGGACACGGAAGAATCCGGGTACGGTTCCGATGTCGACTTCCGCCGTCGATCCCGTGTTGGGGATCAGTCCGGCATCGGTCCAGGCCGAACCGAGGATCGGCTGCCGTTCGAGGCGATAGAGCTGTCCGGGAGCCGTCGCGAACCGGATGCGGGCCCCGGTCGGGGTGGGAACCATCTGGATCGTCGGCGCGGTGGCGGGCGCGGAGACATCGGCCTCCCACGAGGCGGGATCCTCAGCGAAGCCGACTGGGAGACGTCGCCTCAGGGCGGGGCCGGTACCGTCGGGTTCCATAGGCCAGGGAGCGGTCGGCGAATAGTCCACCTCCTCTACCAGGATGTACGGGACGAATCCCGCATCGGGGTGGGGCGGAAGCTGTGGGGGATCTGGACGGTAGAGCGCCAGGCGTTCACCGGCATTGTTCAGGGCGTTGGTGTATGGGCCCACGATCAACGTCGTCGACGGGATGGAGTACCGGGTCCGGAACACGGTGGGATCGATCGGCGCGACGATCAGGCGGGCGTTCGGTTCGAGGAGAAGTCCGATCGGGAGATCGAAGTTGATGCCGTCCCTCAGTCGCCAGGTGTTGGTGGGATACAGCGGATCGAACAGGGGCAGGGTGAGGCTGGTGATGTTGCGGAGCTCCACGAACTCATCCCCGCCCAGGGGCGGGTGGTATTGGATGCGCTGGAAGACCATGGGGCCGATCAGCGGTCCTGCGTTGGGTGCGCCGTTCCCGGTCCGGAACAGGCCCAGGTACTCGACGGGGAATCCCATGCTGAGCTCGGTCCCGAAGGTCTGCTGCTGGAGCGTGGTGAACCGGCCGGTGCCGTTTGGATGCCGACCGAATGGGATTCCGTTGGCGCTGGCCTCGAAGCTGACGGTATCCATCCAGAACTTCAGGTTCCCGGAGCTGTCCGCGGACATCAGGACGCCTTCGTCGCCATTGGCGCTGCTGAAGGTGAAATCGGGGGCATCCCCGGTCCCGGTGGGATTGAACCCGGTCGGGTTCCCGGTGCCGGCCCACTCGTAGAAGACGCGGTAGCCCTTGGCGGGGATCACGGTTCCGTTGGGAATCCGGTACTTCCTTGGGTTCGACCGTTTGTTGGAGAGGTACCAGCCACTGAGGTCGACGGGTTTGTCGGTGAGGTTGTATAGCTCGATGGCGTCCTCAAAGGGAGGGTCGGTGTGGGCGAGGATCTCGTTGATGACGACGACCCGCTGCGGCCCGGCCCCGGGACGTCCCGGGGAACCCTGCCATTCCGAGCTCGCACGCCAGTTGTCGGGGTCGTCCAGATCCCCATTCGGGTCGACGCACTCCAGAGTACTGCCGAGTCCATTCGGGCGACTGGGCCAGCGTCCGCTCGGACTGTAGGTGAAGGAGAGCAGCTCGACTCCCGCTCCGGTCGAGAGAGTCACGGTCTCCCCCGCGTCCGAGAGCCTCCCGGTGTAGGCCCCTGGGGCGAGCCGGATCCCAGCGCTGCCATCGCGCTGGGTGAATTTTGTGGGATCCCGGGCCAGGACGATGCGTTCCCCGGGGGCGAGGGTCGTGGCTGTGGCAAACGTGTACACGATCCCCGAGGTGAACTGGGCTCCGGTCAAGGCGACACTGGTGGTTCCAGGGTTCACCAGCTCGAGGAACTCGACGTCCGTATCCTCGGCGTCGCGGTAGTTGAGTTCCCCGACTGAGACGGAGCGGGTGGCCGCAAGAGTGGTGCACCGCAGGGCCGGCACGAGGACGGCGAGAAGAAGGAACGGCAGGAGCTGTCGCATCGACACGGATCAACCTACAGGGAGAAAGGGGAGGGGAAAAGCGCCCAGAGCCGGGAGCACAGAGCGGACCCAGAGGTTCGGACGGAGGATGCCGCAGTGCTCTGCGGCACTGGGCATGGAAGCGGCCACCCGTGGGTAGGAATTTTCTACCCAAGAGCCCCATCTCAAACGGGAGTGCTGGGCGAACCTGCGGTGGTAGCTCAGTTTGCCGGACGCGTCCGGAGGTTCAGTACTTGGGGAGCTCGTTGACGATACCCCGATACACCGGCATTGAATCGGTCCCCCAGGCCGTCGAGAGACGCTCGAGTTTCCGCCCGAGTTGGTGCCGGACCCGCGCCGCCGAGGGGTCGTCGATGCGGTTGGTTAGCTCGTGGGGGTCGGCGACCACGTCGTAGAGCTCCGATGTAAACCGGTCAGGGCTGCCATCGCCGTTGGGATACCGGATGAGCTTCCAGCGGTCGGTGCGGACGGCGCGGACGTTTGGGGTGTACGGGAACTGCGTCTCGTAGTTGTACTCGTACAGGAAGGAATCACGCCAGCGTGGGCGACGTCCCTCGAGCAGTGGGACCAGCGAGCGGCCTTGGATGTCGCGAAGGGGGCGTGCCTTGCCTATCTCCACGAGCGTGGGAGCGAGGTCGAGGCTGAGGACCAAGTTGCTGACCACGGTCCCAGGCCGTCCCAGGCTGGGATGACGGATGATCATCGGGATGCGCAGGCTCTCCTCATAGGCGGTGCGCTTGTCGACGCGCCCGTGTTCGCCGAGCACGAAGCCGTTGTCACTGGTGAAGACGACCACCGTGCGGTCGAGTTGGCCGGAATCTCTCAATGCGTCCTGGACCCGGCCGACGCTCTCGTCGATCGACAGGAGGGTGGCCAAGTACGCCCGGACGAAGCGGTCATGTTCCTTCAGCCCATAGAGGGGCCCCCGGGAGCCGTGCCAGGTGGGAAGGCTCTCCGCGAGCCATGCGGGCTTGCCCTGGGCGACATCGTGGTTGTCGTAGTTTGCCGGCTTCAGGACGGGGAACCCGTCGAAGGCGTCCGCGAAGCGGGATTCGGGTTGGATCGGCCCCCCGTGCGGAGCCTTCTGGCCGAGAATGAGCAGCCACGGACCCGGATGGTCCCGGCGGATCCAGTCGATCGCGGCCTCCGTGACCACGGTCGTGTAGTAGCCCGGGAACCTCCGGCGGGTCCCGTTCACATTGAACTCGTTGTCGAAGTAGTTCCCCTGGCCCCGGTGGCTCATCCAGTGGTCGAAGCCGGGCCGCTGTTCGTCGTTGTCCTCGCCCATGTGCCACTTGCCGATGTAGGCGGTCTCGTAGCCCGCGTCATGGAGGCGGCCCGGGTATCCGGGCAGGTCATTGGGGTATTCGGTGAAGTTGTTGAGCACCTGATGGCGTCGGGCGGGACGTCCGCTGAGAAACGATGCCCGGCTGGGTGAGCAGAGCGAGGTGGTGACGAAGGCGTTGGCAAACCGGACTCCCTCCCGAGCCAGGCGATCCAGGTTCGGGGTCTTGAACCACGGGAACAGGGCCCCGTTGCCGAGCTCCTGCTGGACGATCCCGAGTGCGTCCCAGCGCTGGTCGTCGGTCAGGATCACCAGGATGTTGGGCCGTTGCGCGCCGAGGCCCGGCGTTGTGAGGAACGCCCAAGCGACCCAGACCCAGGTCCAGGCGAGTCGGGTCATGGCCTT
Organism: Verrucomicrobiales bacterium; assembly: GCA_005801385.1. Taxonomy (GTDB): domain Bacteria; phylum Verrucomicrobiota; class Verrucomicrobiia; order Limisphaerales; family UBA9464; genus UBA9464. The sequence goes on from SYEM01000255.1 coordinate 7,276, forward strand.
CACGGCGTCCGGAGTCCCAGCCGTTTCGCGACCTCGGTGGCGAGGACCTCGTAGGCGGCGGCGCCTGCGCTGTAGGGGTCGTAGGTGATGATCGGCTTGCCGAAGCTGGGGGCCTCCGCCAGGCGGGTGGTCCTCGGAATCACCGTCTCGAACACGGTCTCACCGAAGTGCTGTCGGACCTCCGCCACGACGTTCTGGGAGAGCCGTGTCCGGGCGTCGAACATCGTCATGACGATCCCCATGAGCTCGAGTCGCGGGTTGATCCCGGTCTCCCGGACCTGCTTGAGGACACGGGTGATCATGGCTACGCCCTCGAGGGCGAAGTACTCGCACTGGAGCGGGACAACGAGGCGGTCGGACGCCGCGAACGCGTTGAGGGTCAGGATTCCCAGCGAAGGCGGGCAATCGAGGAGGATGACGTCGTATCCGTGGCCGTCGCGCAGGGGGTCGAGCCCCTCCTTCAGCCGGTTCAGGTAGTCGTCCATCCGGGCCAGCTCCACCTCGGCCCCGCAGAGGTCGACCTCGCTCGGGAGGAGCGACAGCCGGGGCAGGGCTGTGGGCTGGACCCGTTCGGCGAGGGTGCCCTCACCCAGGAGCGGGCGGTACACGCTTCCGCCCTCTCGCTTCTCGAGACCGAGTCCGCTCGTGGCATTCGCCTGGGCATCGAGATCGACCAGCAGGACCGAGTGGCCCTGCTGGGCCAGGCAGGCGGCGAGGTTGACGGAGGTGGTGGTCTTGCCGACGCCTCCCTTCTGGGTGGCGATGGCCAGCACGGGTGCGGACATGGGAGCACTGTCGCGGCGGCGGGTGCCGGGCTGGAAGCCGAAATTTCGGGGCCCGAGCCAGCGTGGCACTCGACAAGTCCGCGGGGCGCACGGCACGTTGACCGGAGGGAGGACCTGCCCGTTCAGACGTCATGAGTGAGACCCTTGTCATCGGACACCGGAATCCGGACACCGACGCGATCTGCTCCGCCATCGCCTACGCGGAGTTCAAGCGTCGGACCGGGATGCGGGACGTTGTGGCGGCGCGGTGTGGCGAGACGAACGAGCGGATTGACTTCGTGCTGCGCCAGTTCGGGGTGCCGGCCCCCCGGTTCGTCAGCGATGTCGCCCCACGCGTCCGCGACGTGATGCAGTCCAATGTCATCTCCGTGCCGCCCCGGACCTCGATGGTCGACGCGCTGACCATGATGGATCAGCGCAACATCCGGGTCCTTCCCGTCCTGGACGCCGATCGACGCTGTCTGGGCCTGCTCTCGATCTTCAAGGCGACCAAGTACTTTGTCCCGTCCACCAATCGCGTCTTCGATTCCCGTCGGATCCTTTCGTCGACCCGCATGATCTCCCGGACGCTCGGGGCCAAGATGATCTGCGCGTTCGACCCGGACGAGGAGCAGGATCTGGTGCTGATGCTGGCGGCGATGAAGGCGACCTCGTTCTCGACCCGACTCTCCAACTACGCACCCGAGAAGCTGGTCGTGGTGGTGGGGGACCGGGAGGACATCCAGCGCATCGCGATCCAGGGCCGGGTCCGCGTGGTGATCGTCACGGGCGGACTTGAGATCTCAACGGAGATCCACGACCTGGCGCGTCGGAACGAGGTCACGCTGATGATCTCGCCCCACGACTCGGCCACCACGGCGATGCTCTGCCGGGCCTCGATCCCGGTCTCGAGACTCCTCCGGGAGGAGTTCCTGAGGTTCCACGACGACGAGCGTCTGGCCGACATCCAGCAGGTCGCCGCGGTGTCGCAGTTCCAGACGTTTCCCATCGAGGACGCCGACGGCCGGGTGGTGGGCATCCTCTCCAAGTCCGACTTCCTGAAGCCGGTGAACCGGAAGCTGATCCTGGTCGACCACAACGAGCTGACCCAGGCGGTGCAGGGGGCCGACCAGCTGGAGATCCTGGAGGTGATCGACCACCACCGACTGGGGGCCTTCAGCACGGCGCAGCCGATCCTGTTCCGCAACGAACCGGTCGGCTCGACCTGCACGATCGTGGCCGACCTGTTCCTGCGGCATGGCATCGACCCGACTCCCAGCATTGCCGGGATCATGCTGGCGGGGCTGGTGACCGACACCCTGAACCTGACGTCGCCGACCAGCACTCAGCGGGACGCGGAGATCCTCACGTGGCTCGAGAAGCAGTCGGGCGTGAACGCACGGGACTTCACGGAGAAGGTCTTCAGCTCCGGGTCGGTGCTCGTATCCCAGCCGCCCGAGAAGGCGATTACTGCGGACTGCAAGGAGTACGTCGAGGCCGGTCATCGGTTCAGCGTCGCCCAGATCGAGGAGCTTGGATTCGACGCCTTCTGGAAGCGTTCGGACGCCGTCCGGTCCGCCCTCGACCGCCACCGCGAGCTGCAGGGGCTCTTCTTTGCCGCCCTGTTCATCACCGATGTCGTCCAGCAGACCTCGCTTCTCATGGTCGCCGGCCCCTCCCAGCTCGTCGACACCATCGCCTACCCTGAGGTCGTCCCGGGGGTCTTCCAGATGGATGGCGTGGTCTCCCGCAAGAAGCAGCTGCTGCCCTACCTCACCTCGCAGCTGAGGCAGGTGTCCCGCAACGATGCGTGACCCGTTGGTCCGGGAGTTCCCGGCCGTCCATCCCCCCATTTCATGACCCATACCTCCGCCGACATCCGGATCGTCTCAACCGACTTCGACGGGACCATCCATGAGGACTTCGCGCATGCGCCGATCCCGGATCTGTTCCAGGACCGGATCCTGGAGTTCCAAGGGCGGTCGGGGGTCTGGGTGATCAACACCGGTCGCCATCTCGCGAGCCTGCTCGAGAGCCTGGGACGTGCTAGATCCCGGGTCCTGCCGGACTTTGTCGTGACCGTGGAGCGGGAGATCCACCGGCATGTGCAGGGCCACTACGAGGCGGTCGAGCCCTGGCACACGGCCTGCCAGGACGACCACCGTGAGGTCTTTGGACGGAATGCGTCCGCGCTCCGGACGCTGTTCACCGGGCTCGAGTCGCGGTTCGACGCCACGTTCTATGCCGACGAGTGGTCGCCCCTCTGCGTGATCGCCAGGAGCAACGCCCAGATGGATGCGATCCAGGACGAGCTCGAGGGGTTCTGCCGGTCGGTCGAGGAGATGGTGCCGGTGCGCAACGACGTGTACCTCCGCCTCAGTCATCGGGGCTACAGCAAGGGAACGGCCCTCCAGGAGATCCAGCGTCTGACGAACCTGTCCGCGGCCCAGACCTGTGCCGCTGGGGATCATCTCAACGACCTTCCGATGCTGCGTCGCGAGGTCGCCCACTGGCTCATCACGCCCTCGAACGGCCTTCCGTCGGTGAAGGACCAGGTCCGGGCGGAAGGCGGCTACCTGGCCCGGACCCCGTGCGCGGCGGGGATTCTCGAGGGGCTTGAGGCCTTTGGAATGTTCCGCTGAGCCGATCTTCGCTTCAGCCCGCCGGTTCGGGTCCCGGGAAGAGGTTGTGACGGAATTCGAGGTCGGCCAGCCAGACCGGAGCCTCGGGTGATGGGGAGGTCTCAAGCCGCTGCAGGAGGGTCTCCAGGCGGTCGAGATGGGACTCCACCCGTCGGCGTGGGTAGTCCCCCGCGGTGCCCCGTTGCATCAGGAAGGGCCAGTCGCTGGCCTCGGCCAGCAGCAGTTCCCGTCCGGCCTGACGCAGGAGCCGTCCGGTCACGCCGGGGGCGTCGGGTCCACCGCGCCTCTGGAGGACGGCGTCGAGGCGTCGGGAGGCCCGGAGGAGGCGGGGCTGGATCCAGGCATTGGTCGCCTCGTCCAGCCACACTGAAAGGTGGCCCCCCTCACCCCAGGTCGACTCCGCCGGCATGGAGCGCTCGAGTCGGGGGAACCGCTCGAGGTGTTCCGTGGGTCCCACTCTCTCAATGGTCCCGCCGAGCCCCTGGATCTCCCGTGCCACGGCATCGAGGAACCCGGGGCCCTCGAACCACCAATGCCCGAACAGCTCGGCGTCGTAGGGCGCCACCACCATCGGGGGACGCCGCATCCGGCTCCCCGCCGCGGCGCCCATGCGGAGCCGTTCCTGGACAAAATGACGGGCGTGTTCCCGGGCGGCGGCCTGGGCCGCATCGCGATCGTACAGGTCCTTCTCCGGGCCAGGTCCGGTCACCCGATGGATCTTGATCCCGGTGGGAGACCGGCATTCCGCACCGCTCAGAAAGGGTCGGAGGTACTCCCATTCCGCGTCGTCGGCGACGTCGCGGTGGAACTCCCGGTACCGAGGGTCGCCCGGATACCCGCCATCGCGGCTCCAGACCTGTCGGGCACTCGCGGGGTCACGTCCGAACACCGCCAGGCCCGCCGGGGTGAGGATCGGTGCGAGAAGTCCCTGGCGTGGACGCGGATCCGCCCGCAGGAGTCCGTGCGATTCGACGATCGTCCATCGGAATCCGGCCTCGACCAGATGCGGGTCGAGTTCCGGGTGCCAGGCGCATTCCGGAAGCCAGAAGCCCCGGGGGCGTTGGCCGGTCCAGGACTCATGGAATTCGGCTGCGGTGTGGAGCTGTCGACGGAGACGTCCGGGTTGTCGACGGAGCAGGGGGAGGAGGGCGTGGGTGGCGGAGCAGGTGATGAGCTCAAGCTGTCCGACGGCCGCGGCCGCGGCGAAGCCCCGCAGGACCTGTCCCTCCCAACGGTCCCAGACCGCGGCCTGCTGGAGCAACCAGTCGCGATGTCCCGAGATCACCTGACGACGGGCCGGTTCGAGGTGGGCCCGGATCTCCTCCTGTCCGACCAGGTCCAACCGCCGTCGGAGGTGTCGACCGAACCGCTCCCGCAGCAGCGGATCGCCCAGCATCGAACCGAGAGTCGGCGACACGCTCAGCGTGAGCCGTCCTCGGATGCCGTCCCGCGCCCATCCGTCCAGGATCCCGAGCAGTGGCAGGTAGCTCTCCAGGATCGCCTCGAAGAGCCAGGTCTCCTCGTGGAATTCCGGATGCTCGGGGTGTCGTACAAAGGGCAGGTGCGCGTGGAGGACCAGTGCGAGGTGCACTGGAAGCGACGGCTGGGAGACCGGGTCCATCCGGTCAGCGCAGCGACTCCACGAGCGGGGGGCGCAGGGAGGGTTCGATCGGATGCACCCCCACCTCTCCCCGTTCCACGGTCTGCCGGGACACCGTCAGACGGGCTGCACGGCGATCGGAACCATCGGCCTTCACCGCCTCGACCGGCAGATCGAAGGACCCATTGGGCAGTGAGAATCGGAAGGTGAACGAGCCGTCGTCCCGGAGCCGGACCGGGTGCCCGGCGATCGTGATCGAGGCGCTGGGTTCGGTGCTGCCGTGGAGGACGAGCTCGGCATGGACCTTGAACCAGAATCCGGGAGGCCCGGGAGGGGCCGGAGGCGGGACGGGCACCGAGCCGGGCACCTGCGCGCTTTCGGCGGTCCACACAGCGCTTCCGGGAGGCGGGGTGATGGATCGATCGGGCGCCTCGAGAGATCCCAAAGGCGGGCGCGAACGGACCGCAACGGACCCAGAGCTGTTCGGATCTGTGGTCCACCCCAGCGACTCCGTCGCCAAGGCCGTGAGGAAGGTGGCAGTGGCAACATCCGGCACCGGGGTCGTCGGAATCGTCGGGACCACGGTGGGGGATGTCCGCTCCGTGGGGGGGTCCTCCCCGGACTGCCCGGAGGGGAACAGGGCCGTCTCCGAGGCCCATGTCAGGGACGGTCCGTCGGGCGCCGTCCGCACCGGGGTCGAGACGGCGACGGGATTCCAGGAGCCTGACTCCGATACGATCCCGAGCGCGGCGAGATAGACTGTGTTGGCGTACAGGACCGGGAGGGTCCGATGCCCAGAGGCGGACACGGGCTGTTCCAGCATCCAAGGGCCGTCGAGGCTGTGCGCGAAGATCCGGAGGCGCAGGCTCCATCCGGACGGGAGGTTGGACTCGTCCACCTGCCAGTGGACCCACAGCGAGAACGGATCGCGCCCCTCGAGTTCGACCATCGCAGGGGGAAGATCCAACAAGGGCGTGCCTCGCCGGGACGTCCCAGCCGCGATCGAACGCACCGGTGTCGGTGACGAGAGCCGTGGGAGGTCGGCCGTCGGGCTGGCCGATCGGGTGCCGCCGAGGAGCTTCTGGGAGGGATGATCCCCGGACTGCAGCAGGGCCGCCAGCGATGGCGGCATGGGGCGGGAGGGCTCGGGGCTGCCGACTGGGGAGTCCTCGGGCCGGCGGTGCGGTCGGTTGCCGGGTATCGGATCAAGACTCCTCTGGGACGCCGTCCCGGGAGCAGGCCCGGGAGCAGACACGACGCCCGGAGTCGCCGCCCGCGGCGGGATGGGTCTGGGTCGGGTGGACCGGGGTGCCTTCGTTGCGGAGACTCCTTTGGCGGGGGATCGGAGAGGACGGGTTGACCGAGGGCGAGCGGAGGACGCTGGTGCCTCTGGGGATGCTGGAGATTTCGCGGTGGTGATCTTGGGAACCGACCCTTGGGCTGCGGACCGGGGCTTCGACGACGGGGACAGTTTCGGAGTCGATCGGGACTGTGCGGGTTTTGGTGTCGGGTGGGCCGGTTGATCCTTTGGGGTCCGGGTCTTTCGGATTGCAGAGGCGTCGGTACTGGCCGGGATCCGGGAGGGGGAGGATTTTTGGGGCGACGTCCTACCCGACGGTTTGGAGGTCGATGGGACCGGCTTCTGTGGGACCGCGGTCCCGGATGCCGGCGTGGACCGCCGCGTCGGACGGGTTGGCTTCGGCGATGCCGTTCCCCTGGAGGGAACAGGTTTGGAGCGGGACGGGCGGGGCTTCTGGGGCATATCGGGCGGGTTGGAAATCCGACAGGCAAACCGGTTGGGGATCCGGCGCGACAAGAGTGTCCCTGCCTTCCTGATCCGTGCAAACGGATTTGCAGAATCGGCACGCGTTGGATCGGATGTTCGGACGATGCCGCGACGTCTCCTCCTCGGACTGCTGACGCTGCTGTTCCTCGTCGGGGTCCTCCTGTGGCGGCGGTCGGGAGGGGCTCGCCCGGAATCCGGCAGGAACAGTCCGGATCGGGCGGCGGAGGAGGCGGCACGGCGTTACCTGGCCCTCGAGGCCCGGGAGCAGGCGGCCGAGTCGACCCTCTGGTCCCCGGAGCGGGAGGCCGCGCGGCATGAGGACGAGCTGTGGCGCTGGGTGGATTCGGTCCAGCAGTCCACGAACCGCTGGCAGGCCCTCGCTGGACTGCCCGTCACCGGGATCTCCTGGCCCGGATGGGGATCCGATGGAGTCCTCCCGGATGGCACGGGGATGGCCTCGCCGACGGAACCGGCTCCGGATGCCGCAACCACCGGATGGTCCGAACGGTGTGCGGGCTGGGCTGCCGAAGGCTGGCGGGTGGCGCATGTCTCGGCTGCGTTGGTGGGACACGGTCCGGGACCGGTGCTGCTGCGGGATGAATCCTGGGTCGATCTCATCGTCTTCGCCGAACGCCCGGCTTCCATGGATCGGGTGGACCTCAGGCTGAGGGTCCGGATCCGATGGCAGGCCGGCCAGGGTGGCGTGCCGGTCCTGTCGGAGGCCCGGGTTGTCTCCGGACATCGCCTCCACCGGCGCGGTCCCACCCCGTTCGAGCTCGAACTCGAATCGGCGATCCCGACGGAACGCTCCCTCTTTCCCGATCCTCTGCTCGCATGGGACGTCGATGGTGACGGGCTCTCGGAGCTGATCCTCGTCGGCGCGGATCGTCTCTGGCGGAAGGCGCCGGACGGGGCCGGATCGCAGTCCTGGCAGTCGCAGCCCTGGCTGGGGCTTCCGGTCGCGCGCGTCACGGCGGCCGTGCGGGCCGATCTCCAGGGGGATGGCGTGGATGATCTCGTGGTCGTGTCCCCCGACGGCGTAGCATGGTGGCCCGGGCAGGCGGGGAAGGGACCCCAGCCCGGAAAACCCGTGGTGGGCTGGACGGCTCCAGCGCCCATGAAGCATCCGCAGGCGGTCACAGCCGGGGATGCCGATGGGGACGGGGACCTCGACCTCTGGATCGTCCAGTACAAGTTGCCGTATCAGGCGGGGCAGTTCCCGACTCCCTGGGACGACGCCAATGACGGGTTTCCCTCCTATTTCCTGCGCAATGACGGGACCGGACGGTTCGTCGACGACACCGAGGCGGTCGGACTCGCCGCCAAGCGGTTCCGTCGCAGCTACAGCGCCTCGTGGATCGACCTCGATCTCGATGGGGATCTCGACCTGGTGAACGTCAGCGACTTCGCCGGGCTGGACGCGTACCGGAATGAGGGTGGCCGGTTCACCGATGTCACGGAGGCCTTGGGGGAGAGTCGGCATGCGTTTGGGATGTCGCACACGGTGGGGGATCTGGACGGCGATGGTCTGCCGGACCTGCTCATGCTGGGCATGACCTCGGCGGTGGGGGATCGCCTTCTCGCTTCGGGGGTCGAGCGCGAGGGATCCTCCATCACGCGGGTTGCCGCGATGGTCCACGGGAACCGTCTGTTCTGGGGCACGTCCTCGCCGGCGCTTCTGCGTCCTGCGCCCGGAGGGTGGGCCACCGTGGTGGCCCGGACGGGGTGGTCGTGGGGAGCGGCGTGGTCGGACCTCGACCTCGACGGAAGTCTGGATCTGGCGGTGGTGACGGGACACGAGACCCGGGCGAGCGTCCGGGACTACGAGCGGCAGTTCTGGTGGCATGACCGGTTTGTGGCGGGTTCCGGACCGGATGCCGCGGCCCTCCTGTATTTCCGAACGGCCGCGGGGCGGCGGCAGGCGGATCGTGCGAGCTATGGCGGGTGGCAGGCCAACGGGGTCCTGGTGAACCAGGGGGAGCGCCCCTGGCCGGATCTGGCCTGGGTCTGGGGGCTGGCCGAGATCGCGGACTGTCGGAACCTCCTGGTGGAGGATGTGGATCGGGATGGCCGTCCGGATCTTGTGGTGACCACCCAGGAGGAGTGGCCTGTGAAGCGCCAGCGTCTGCTGGTCTACCGGAACCGGTTCCCGCCCGGGAACTGGGTCGGGTTCCGATGGCCAGGAACGTATCCCTCGGGCGCCCGATTCACCCTGGAGACGACCCGGGGACGGATGTCCCGATGGCTTCTGACCGGCGACGGGTTCCGGTCCCAGAACGAGGCGGCGGTCCATTTTGGGCTCGGCGGGGCGGAGCCGCGGGCGCTCACGGTCCGGATTCCGGGGGCGGGGACACATCGATGGCAAGCCGGCGCGGGACGAGTGTGGCGGCTTCTCGAGCCTGTCGTCTCCCGCTGAGTCGATGGCCCGACGGAGGGGGGAACCTTCCCTTGCACAGGGCCGGTGTTCCCCTCAACTTTTAGAGCAGTCTTTCGCATTCTACCATGAAACTCCGTCCCTCCTTCCGGTCGGAATCCCTCAGCCGCGGATTCACCCTCATCGAGCTCCTCGTCGTGATCGCCATCATTGCGATCCTCGCCGGCATGCTGTTGCCGTCGCTGGCCAAGGCGAAGACCAAGGCGCAGGGCATCGGGTGCATGAACAACACACGGCAGCTGATGCTCGCGTGGAAGCAGTACTCGCTCGATAACAACGAGAACGTCGTCAACAACTTCGGCATCGATACCACCCAGGCTACGATCACCTTGGGTAGGAGGGATCCGGTCAAGGGGTATCGGAACTGGGTCAACAACGTGATGTCGTGGGCGGCCTCCGAGGACATCACCAACAAGTTCTACCTGAGCCAGGGGCCCTTTGCCCCGTATGTCGGCAGCGCCACCTCCGCCTACCTGTGTCCGGCGGACCGCTTCCTTTCGGCACGACAGAAATCGGCCAAGTTCCCGGCCCGGCTGCGGAGCCTGGCGATGAACGCCTGCTTCGGTCCCTACAGCGATCCGCCGCAGGCCAACAACCCGGAATCGGGCGGGTACAACCGGTATGTGGGGTTCCGCCAGTTCCTCAAGGAATCCGCGGTGAAGCGTCCGGCCGACATCATGGTGATGCTCGACGAGCACCCTGATTCCATCAACGACGGCTACTATCTGAACAACCCTGGTGCCTACAATCCGGCGACGGACCAGATCGCGCAGGTTCCCGGGAACTGGGGCGATCTTCCGGCCTCGTACCACAATGGCGCGGCCGGATTCTCATTCGTCGATGGCCACTCGGAGGTCCACAAGTGGGTGGGCAAGACCTCCCGGGTCAAAATCAGGGCGATGGACGGAGCCGGGTTCGACAGCCCGTCACTGAACACGCCGCAGGACAAGCAGGACATCCGCTGGCTGCTGTACCGGACCTCGGATCGGTGAAGAGGGGGCGGAGGGCGGGATCCGAGTGAGGTGTCCCTGGGTCCAAGTGCCCCCGCCGTCCTTCTCCGCTCGATCATGCGGCTGCGGCACCTGTGGTTTTCCCGAGGCGCCGGACCGCCTCAACCCTCGAACCGTTTGCCCACCACGATGGCATTGTGGCCGCCGAATCCGAAGGAGTTGTTGGCGAACGCCCGGATGGTGCGCTCCTGGGGGGTGTGGGGCACCAGGTTGAGGTCGGCCTCGGGATCCGGGTTGTCGAGATTGAGGGTTGGCGGGGCCACCTGGGCTTCGACGGCCTTGCAGCAGATGGCCATCTCGATGGCGCCGGCGGCTCCCAGCATGTGTCCGGTCATGCTCTTGGTCGCGCTCGCCGCAAGAACCTTCGCATGGTCCCCGAACACGTTCTTGATCATGCGCACCTCGCACAGGTCCCCGACCGGGGTGCTTGTGGCGTGGCAGTTGATGTAGTCGATCTGGTCGGTGCGGAGTCCGGCGTGCCGCAGGGCCATCCGCATGGCCCGTCCGGCCCCCTCGCCCTCCGGGTCGGGAGCCGTCATGTGGTTCGCATCGGCCGTGTTGCCGTAGCCGGCAACCTCGCAGTAGA
>SYEM01000256.1 GCA_005801385.1 Verrucomicrobiales bacterium
CGGACATGTGGAACGAGACCTCGTCCTTGCCGGAGGTCCGACACAGCCGCTCCGCGTTCCAGGCGACGCAGGGATGCAGAGGACCCAGCACCACGCCGAGATCCCGGACACGCTCTGCCGCCTCCGTCATGCACGACTTGTAGAACTCGTGTCCGAAGACATTCACCCCATAGGACCCCGTCAGGTCGTAGGCGCGCTGGGCATCGAGATCGACCACGAAGGGTCCGTCGGTACGATCCACCACGCCTCCGAACTTCAGGTTCTGACGGAGATGTCGGCTGAACTGGAAGGGGACCCGGTATGTCCGGGTGAACTGCAGGTCGGACAGGTGCTCCGCGGCCTCTGCCGTGGCCTCGATGGACTTCGGATGCCGCTCGAGGAAGCCGGAGGCCAGCCGGCGGAAGCCTTCCCGCCGTCGCGTCACGAACTCCTGAGGGGCGCCGTCGGCGTCGAAGAACCGGTTGGCGTCATACGAATAGCCGGGCAGGAATCCCGCCACGCGCTTCGCCATCCGGGAATGGCCCGCCAGAGACGGATGCTTCGCCATCGAGAGCTGCAGACGGCGCCAGGCCCAGGGGGCCGCCACCACCAGCGGCAGTCCGTAAAACAGATCGTTCAAGGTCATGGTCATGAGTGATTCGTCCACCGTTTCAGATCCTGCCCCGCAGCGACGGGTCCCCCGCCTCCAACGCATGAGGGATCGGCTCCTCCTGCAGGAGGACCTCAACTTCCTCCTCACCCACCGCATCCCGAGGGAACTCGCCACCCGGCTGATGGGAAGGATCAGCCGGATCCGGAACCGCCGGTTCACCCGGCTCGCGATCGGGGTCTGGCGACTGTTCACCGATCTGGACCTCAGCGAGTCCAAGGAACGGGATTTCGTCAGCATCCACGACTGCTTCACCCGGGAGCTCCGGCCCGGGGTACGTCCCATCGCCACAGACCCTGGGATCCTCGTCAGCCCCTGCGACGCACTCGTCGGCGAATGCGGCCGGATCGAGGATGGACGCCTCTATCAGGCCAAGGGGTTCCCCTATCGGCTCGAGGACCTGTTCGGTAGCCAGGGGGTGGCCGGGCCGTTCCTCGATGGCACCTACGTCACCCTGAGGCTCACCTCGAGCATGTACCATCGGTTCCATGCTCCGGATGACGGGACGATCGAACGGGTGACACATATCCAGGGCGACACCTGGAACGTGAACCCGATCGCCCTGAAGCGGGTGGAACGTCTGTTCTGTCGGAACGAACGGGCGGTGATCCACATGCGGCTTGCCGACGGTTCCCCGGTGGCGATCGCGGCGATCGCGGCAATCCTGGTCGCCTCGCTGCGGCTGCGCTTCCTGGACATCCTCTTGCATCGCCGCTGGACGGGACCCAACGAGATCCCCTGCCAACACAAGGCCCTCCGCGGCGAGGAGCTGGGGTGGTTCGAGCATGGGTCGACCCTCATCCTGTTCGCCCCGCACGGATTCAGACCGTGCGGAGGAATCCGACCCGGGGTTCGACTCCGGATGGGACAGCCGCTGATGGAACGACAGGAACATCGGGTGGGATCAGCCGGGCTGTAGGACGGCGGAATCGATGCCGGACTCGGCCCGGTCCACAAGGCGACCCTGACGGAAGCCCTCCGCGACGTGCACCAGAGCCGGGGGCAGGTTCAGCCAGACCGGTGGAGTGTAGTGGACCTCCCGGAAGTGACCCTGGAGGAGGCTGCGGGTCGGACGGACACGGCCGGAGGCGATGCTGTGGAGGTAGTGGAAGGTCACGAACCGCCCGGCCGGGGAAAGGCATGCAGCGACCTCGTCGAGGAGCCGCTGCTGGTATTTGCGGTCCCAGAGCGCCCAAGGAAGTCCGCTCACGATCCGGTCCACCCGCCGGACGCCGAGTCGGTCCAGGATCCTCGAAAGCTCCTCGGCGGAGCCGGCGACGACCTCCACCTGCGGAAAACGTCGCTGGAGTTCCTCGGCCATCGAGGCTCCGAGCTCCACGGCGATGATCCGGTGGTGCGGGAACCGGGAGACCAGCTCGGCCGTGAAGGCCCCGGTCCCAGGGCCGAGCTCCAGGAGGACGTCCCCTGGCCGGACCCCGACGGCATCGACGATGCAGCGGGCGAGCCATCGGCTGGAGGGGGCGACCGCCCCGATCTGCAGGGGGCTCCGAAGGGCGTTGCGGACGAAATCGAGGGTGGACATGAGGATCTGGGGCGGTCTCCGGGCAGCCTTCCAGTGAGGTGACAGAGCCGTCGGACCTCCCGAATGGATCCCGGACCGCCGCGTCATTCGGATGACTGCCCGGGAACAAATCGGTTCCAACCGCAGAGTTCCCACTCGGCGGAAGAGCGGATCTCCGGGGTGCGCACGCGGCAGTCGAAGACAGAAAAACACCGCAGCGGTTTCCCGCTGCGGTGCCGATCTGAAATGCCTCCTGCAGGAGGGAATTATTGAACCACCACGATCCGGTAGTACCGCTGATCGCTGGGAGGGCGGGCGTCCAGAAGCTCCACCAGTGCACCGGTGCCATCCGCCTCCAGCGGGAGACGCTCCCAGGTACCGCCGATCGTCTCGATCGACTCCGCGGCATACCGGCGACCCGGCAGCGTCCGGAAGGCCAGGCGGGTCGACGGCGTAGGCGCGGCGATCTGCCGCACCACGGGCTCGAGAACCCCATCCGAGCGACGGGTCAGATTCTGGATCCGGACATCCCGATCTGCCGCCACATCCTCCTGGGTGTAGAGGCCAATCGCTTTGAGGTACTGGGCCAGGGCCTGCTGCTCGCCCCCTTCGGTCTCGAACTGGACCGTCGCCCCGGCGGGCACCAGGTCAACGCGATCCGTGCCCTGGGAGAGCGCCAGGTAGCTGTCGCCGCCCGAGGCCAGGAAGTTGAGCGTCACCACCCGGAACTTCCGGTCAGGGTCGCCCACCAGAACGCCGTTCTCGACCACCAGGTCCTGTCGATCATCCGGGTGGACGACCACCAGATTGCGGAGGCGTTCACCGGGGAAGTCGATCTGGACCGGGGTGGAACTGGAGTTCCGGACATAGGTCATCGGCTTGTTGGTCGCCATGTAGCTGAAGATCACCCCGGACACCTGGGGATACTGACCCGGGGTCCCGGAGGCGGCCACGGCCCACTCGAAGGTATCCCGGAGTTGCTGCGCCGTCAGCGTGATGAGGGTCAGACCGTTGTTGAAGCGGAGCGAGTTCTCGATGTCCAGCTGACTGACCTCACCCTCCTTCTTGCCCACCCGGGGGTTGGCCGGCGGAGGAACGGGCGTCGCCTGCCCCCCCACCGAGGAATAGCCGCCAATGGAGTCCCGGATGCCGCCGCCATTCTTGAGCGAGATGAGGGTGGTGGGATCGGTCTGGCGTGCGCGCCACAGGTTGGCGTCCGCCGTCAGATCGCCGAGGTTGGTCTCCTCGGTCCGGATGCTGGACCGGAGGCCGTTCAGGTAGACAGTGGTCCGACCGAATCGGTTGCCATCCTTGGTATCGATGATTCCAGCCAAGGTATTGATGATCGAGACGACGGCCGCGTTCGGGGGCTGGTTGCCCGTGTTGACGACGCCCTGGGCATCGGTCGGATAGGACCCGCTCCGGGGATCGAAGGCCGTCAGCACACCGGCGGCATCAAAGCTCGCGATCAGGCGGCCCACGTACCGGTAGTTGGCACCGGTGTTGACGACATAGACCGGCTCCCCTGTGGTGGATCTGAAGATCGTCGGATAGGCGCTGGCAACCGAGTCCTCAGAACGGACGCGATCCCCGGGCTTGGCGAATATCTCATGGGAACCGCCGCCGATGATGATGTCGACATCACGGAGCTTCACGGCGAGGTCGAACTCATTCCGATAATCCTGGAGGTGGGCCAGGAGCACGACCTTGTTGACGCCCTGAGCCAGCAGCTTGTCGACGGCCGACTGGACGGTCCCGACAAGGTCGGCGGAGACGCCCACGCTGCCCGGCGAGGAGATGGTGCGGAGGTCCTTGGTGGTGGCGCCCACGATGCCGATCTTCTGGCCGGCCACCGTGATGACGGTGCTCTTGGCGATCTTGTTCCGGACCACGGAGGCTTCCTGACCATCAGCGGTCACGAGGCTCGCGAGGCTGCTGTCCGGGCCGAAATCCAGGTTGGCGCTGAGGTAAGGGAAGAGTGTGCCGGCATAGTTCGCGCTGGCATCCGCCAGGATGAGGCTCCGGATCTGGGGCGTGTTGTCGTCGAACTCGTGGTTGCCGAAACAGGCTGCGTGGATCCCGAGCGCGTTGAGGATGGCGATGTCGCCGCGACCCTTGACCCCCTTGAATGGGGCCGCCGGATCCGCGCTGGCCGTGAAGAACGGACCGGGGATGTAGTTGTCACCGGAGGACAGCACGAGGGTGTCCCCGGCATGATCCGCACGGAGACCATTGAGCACCGAGGAGAACCTTGGGGCATCGTCCAAGGCCGGAGCACCGGCCTCGAAGTCGGAGGCATGCAGGAACTGCAGCGTCATCGGTGCCGCCACACTCCTGGTGACTGTCACAACCACCGGAGCGCTGGTGGTCGAGAGACCGAGGTTGTCGGTGGCCACCGCCGTGAGGGAATGGACCCCGAGGGGGAGGTTCGCCACGGTGAGGGCAAAGGGCGTCGCACCGTTGGATCCAAGCTTCGTCGCACCATCGAAGTAGTCGACCTTCGACACGAATCCGTCCACGTCAGCCGTTGCGACCTTCAGGCCCAGGCTGTAGGGCGCCGCAGTCGTCGTGGCATCCGTCGGACTGCTGATCGCGATCGTGGGGGCCAGGTTCGACGCGGTAACCGTGACGGTCGCGGAGGCCTCGGCCTTGGCACCCGCGTCGTCGGTCACGACAACCCGATAGGTACGATCCCCCACAGCGGGAGACTCGATGTTCCAGACCCAGGGGTAGCCCGCCTTCTCGCCCAGCTTGACGCCGTCCTCGAAGAACTCGGCCTTCACGACAATCCCATCCTGATCCGCCACATCCATCGTGAGCGGCAGGGCTCCCTTCGCCCAGGTGCCACCCGTCGGAAGGGTGAACCGGACCGTCGGCGCCGCGTTCGGCTTCCGGGGTGACCCAACACCCGGCAGGGTGACCCGGTAGGCGAGGATCATGATGTCTACGGTGACCGTGTTGGTCCCCACAGGAACCCCGTTGTGATAGACGACCTCGGACTTGAAGTCGTTGTCGTTGCCGAGCAGCAGCAGATAGTCGTCAGGCTGGGCCGGATCCTTCAGAGGGATGATCGCCATGCCCTCCCACTTTTCGGAGAGGGAGTTCTGGTCCTGGTTGGTGCTCGTGTTGAGACCGAACTTCGCGAGCTGGCCGGCATCCAGGAGATCCACGAAGTCCTGTCGCTGCACCGCGCTGATCCCCGAGGGCAGGCTGGTCCCGGTGGTCGGGAGGGACAGCTGGCCGGGGGCACCCTTGGCGAGGTCATAGCCGGAGCCAGCGAGGTTCGAGGCGCCCTCCGTCGAGGCCAGCACCACCCGCTTGTAGGTGGGGGAGAGGCCGGGGTCGGCCCCGAGGCCGAGTCCATCGCGCTCCAGCACGAGGAACGTGGTGGGATTGAGGCTGATCACCTCGCTCACCGGGGTGTGCCGGTTGGTGGTCGCATTCCCGTTCAACGTGAGCTGGTAGACGTTCTCGACGACCACTTTGCCGTAGTTGGGGGAGGCCGGATCGACATCGAACTGGGTGATCCGCGTGTTCCGTCCCAGGTTGCCGGCACCTCCATCCTGGATCGTGGGCGACTGGAGGAACGCCACGAGCCGCTTCCCATCCGGGGTGAGGGACAGACCCTCGTAGCCACGGTTGTTGCGGCGCCCCGAGGCCGGGGCCGTCGTCCCGTTGAAGTTCAGCGTCCCCGGGTAGTTGCCCTGGTAGGGAAGGATCGCGTTCGGCTGCAGGAACAGCTCCTGGAGCCGAGCCTCGGCGTCGAACCGGTAGACCCCGGGACCATATTCGTCGCTGATCCAGTATCCGCCGCCGGAGACGAAGGCGATGCCCTCGGGATCAAGCGAGCGTCGCCCTCCGCCGATCGACCCGGAGGGCGACTGCGGGAACACCGGGGCGTTGGTGTTGGAGGCGTCGAAACCCGTGAAGAAGAACCCCTCGGTGCCGTAGGTAAACAGCGTGGTGGCGACATTCGTGAAGGTCACCTGGTCCTGTCCCACCGGAGCCGAGCCGTAGTAGGGCGCGATCGAGAAGTCGAACATCTCGAGGCGAGGGCGAAAGTCGGTCGCCCCATCCCCGAAGCCGCGATCCGGCAGCCCAACAAGGCGCCCCGAGATCCGACCGTTGGCATAAGACAGCGAGTTGGTCTCCACCATCATGGCCGAGAACCCACCGAGGGTGTCCTGACGGCCGTCTCCGGCCTTGTCGAAGGTGTTGGCGGGTAATCGGCCGACACCGACCAAACCCTTGTTGATGAATCCGCCGAACAGGACCGGCGGGTTGGTCGAACCCAGCGCGTACATCCCGAAGTCGTCCACACCCCAGTACCAGCTGTCGGTGCCGGCGTAGGCGAAGCGCAGGCGGACGCGCGCCTGGTTGTCGGCCATCGGCAGCCGATAGAGCTCCTGGCGCTTGGATTCGACCGGGTCGTCATTGACCCGGGCCTCGATGAACGGCGCCAGCGACTCCGAAATGGGCGCGGCGATGAACGCGCCTTAGGTGCCCCCGATCGTGTTGCCGTTCTCGTCGGTATAGGCGGCGGTGTCCCCACGATCCGTGGTGAAGGTCGCCACCGCATCAACGGCGCCGGCCTCGGTGCGGACGATGTCCGGACCGTCCAGGTAGTAGGCGACCGGCATCCACGTGACGCCGCCGTCGATCGAGTATTCCAGGGCACCGATGCTGTCCTGGTTCTGTTCGTAGAGGCTCTTGAAGCCGACGTGGACGTTGGTGCGACCGGTGAGGTTGAAGTCCGGCGTGATGGCGTAGAAGACCTGGCTGCCACCACGACGGTAGCCCGAGGTGCAGAACAGGAAGCGACCGGAGGCCAGCGGGTCCCTC
Source organism: Verrucomicrobiales bacterium (assembly GCA_005801385.1). Classification (GTDB taxonomy): domain Bacteria; phylum Verrucomicrobiota; class Verrucomicrobiia; order Limisphaerales; family UBA9464; genus UBA9464. Next base: position 7,014 of record SYEM01000256.1, read on the forward strand.
AGAACCCGTCCGTTCACCACGTTCGCAGGGTTCGGACGATTGACGCGGAGGTAGTCGAGGGCCTCGCCGTCGGACGTCTCGGGATTGCTGTAGGTGATGAAGCGGCCATTGAACCGGGATGACTCGACGACGGTCCAGTTCGCGAAGGCGGGCGAGTCGAGGTTGCCGAAGTCGATCTCATTGCTCTCGGAAGGTGCATACGACTGGAGGGTCCAACCGACGGGTACGGAACCCTCGGCGACGCCATCGAAGTTCTCGAAGAGGACCGGAGCGGGCAGCTCGATGTTGCGGTAGCTGCGGATCGAGAACGCGTTCGTGATACGCTGCTCGACCGGGGGGACCGAGGTGTCGGAGAAGCTCAGCACATAGGTGTGGGCGGAGCCCGGAGGCAGCAGGGCGGCATTGGTAAAGGCCACCGAGACGAGGCCGCCGTCTGTGACAACGGACGCGGCGACCTGGGAACCATCCAGGGTGAGTCGGACCGTGGCGGGTGCCACCGCAGTGCCGGTCCCGTTGGTGATCGAGGCGGCAAAGACCGCATCGGGGAAGGCGTTGGTGGACCCGTTGGCCGGGGTGGAGGTCAGGACGCTTGGACCCGGGAAGACCGGGGTTACGACCGTGATGCGTTCGCTGGCGAGGACCGTGTAGCCGTCGTTTTCCAAAAGGTAGACCTGGTATTCACCCTCCTGTGCCAGGCCCTTCGCGAAGGTGACCGATCCGCTGGCCAGACCGTTGGCGCCGTTGCCGGTTCCGTCGACATAGTACCAGATCGTGGCACCCACGCTGCCGGGGGGCTGGTCCGCGCGGTAGACACCGATCCAGTCCTTGGGATTGGCCGGACCGTTGGTGAATCCAACGGTGATGGCCTGGCCGGGGGCAAAGGTCCGCTGGGACGGCCGGACTGCCGGAGCGGCCGGATCCAGGATGGTGAAGCTGAGGTTGGTGAGGACGTCGTAGCCGTCATTGAGCAGAAAGAAGGCGTTCCAGGTTCCAGGCTGGTCGAGACCGGTACCGAAGGTCACCGATCCGGAGCGAAGGCCGACGTTCCCGGAGCGGGTTCCGTCCACGTAGGACCAGAGGGTCGAGCCCACCGAGCCGGGAGTGACGCCATCGGGGTAGATCCCGATCCAGTCCTTGGTGTTTCCGGGCCCCCCGGAAAACTCGATCCGGATTGTCTCTCCCGGGAAGTAGTTCCCGAGGTTGCTCACCAGCTGTTGCGCCTGGAGCGCGATTCCGCCAAGCCATGTCAGCAACACGGCCAGACTCCAACGACAGGCCACAAGGGCCGCAGTGTTCTTCGTTCCTCGTTTCATAGGTTCATGGGAAATCAGGATCAAAAATGGACCCTGAACCTCTTCGCTTTCTGTTACGCCTCCTGTCGGTCCTTGGTGACGAATCCCCGTCGCGGATCGATTTGACGTCGCTGGATCCCGGACGACGCCGATTTGTCATTGAGTGACAGAAGGCGGTCGGCACTGGAATGGGGTCCGGCAAGGGTTGAACCCCGTTGTCATGGCCCTGGAACGCGATGGCATTGTCCCCCCGTGTCGGCACGCCATGAAACCGGACACCGACAACGGGGCAAAATGACGGTGACGGCGAGGGATTGTCTTGGTTGGGGGGCGCCCCATCGGTATCGAATCGAAATGTCCGCCCACCCCCGTCGAACGCCCGATGAACTACAGGTCGATCTGGATCTCCGACCTCCACCTGGGAAGCCGCCACAGCCAGGCCGAGTCCCTGCTGGCGTTCCTCAAGAACGTCGAGTGTGAGCACCTGTATCTGGTCGGGGACATCGTCGACGGATGGGAGCTCCGCAGGCGGTGGTGGTGGGACACCCACGCCAACACGGTGGTCCAGAAAGTTCTCCGACTGAACCGCAAGCAGACGCAGGTCATCTATCTCATCGGCAACCACGACGAATTTCTGGGCGACTTCCTCGGCCTCGACATCGGAGGTGTTGCCCTCGCCGAGCGCATCATCCATGAGGCCGCCGATGGGCGACGCTACCTTGTGATGCACGGACACCAGCTGGACGGACTGGTGTACTTCAACCGGCTTCTGGAGCGGGTCGGATCACGACTCTATGACTGGATCCTGGAGTTCAACCTGCACTTCAACCGGATCCGACGTCGTCTGGGGTTTGGATACTGGTCGGTATCCGCCCAGCTGAAGCTTCAGGCCAAGAGTGCCGTGCGGTACATCACCCGCTACGAGGAGGGTATGGTGCACATGGCGCGCCAGGCCGGGGTGTCGGGAATCATCTGTGGCCACATCCACCGCGCGGAGATGCGCCGGGTCGATGACATCCTCTACCTGAACTGCGGGGACTGGGTGGAAAGCTGTACCGCACTCGTCGAGGACTTCCAGGGTTCCATCCACCTCATCCGTCTCACGGAATCGGGGTTCGAGACGGTGGCGCTGGAGAGACAGTCCCCCTCTGCTCCCGAACCACAGGGCGGACCCGCGTGCGGAGATCCGATTCCAGTTCGGGACCACGGCCTCCCGGTGTCGACCGCGCCACAGCACGCCTGAGCGAATCTCGGGGCCGACCCAGGATACCGGTCCCCGCGCCGAGTGGAGTGGTGCCGGTGTCCCACGGCCTCTCACCGGTCCCCCACCGGCCTCACCCAAGACCGTCCCAGGGCTCGTTTAGCCAGCGACCGCCCCGGGGGTCATACCACGCCGGGGCCTGTGGCCCCGGCGTGGCATACCCATGCGACGGTTCAAGGCCTTCTGAGCCGGAAGAACCGAGTCGCCTCGACCGCCATCTCCGCGACATTCACAGAGCCCTCCACTCTGGAGGGAACGGTCTGCCAGACGGGCACATCACCCAGCGCCGGGGCCGACTGGAGTTCCACACCCGATTGACCGGTGGGCCAGACGATCCGAACACCGGCGGGCGTGCGTTCCACCGTGAGACGCGGCAGGTCGGCGACCACGACCGGGGGGTGGCCATCGATGCCCAATCCCGCCGTGCCGCGGGAGTGCAAGACCTTCACGTCCGTCGCAGAGAGAGGGCGTGTCCAGAGTCCGACCTCGTCGATCACGCCGTCCAGGATTCCCACGGCGTTGTTGTCGGTATAGGCCCCTCGGCCATCCTGGCCGATGTTGAGGACGAGACCCTCAGGAGCGTCGATCGAACCGAGGTCAGCCGTGATGGAATTGGTCGAGACCGAGGTCCCATCCAGGTAGGTCACCGCGCCATTCTTGCGGTCGAAGACGGCGACGACGTGGTGCCAGAGACCATCGCTGAGGGTTCCCGCCGGGCCGTCGTAGTCGACTCGCGTGCGTCCCCCGGCGTCACCATCACCGAGATTCCACTGGAGCCGCCCATTCCCGGCTGTCGCCACCACCCAGCCCTGGTTGCCGCCGCTCCGCCAGTCTTTGTTTCCGACGAAGACCGGGTCGCCTGTCCAGTTGGTGAATCGGGTCCAGAATGCCACGGAGAAGTCCGTTGCAGCGCCAAACTGGAGCCCGGCCGGGGCGCCGAGGGTCACGTAATTGAAGGACGAACCATCCTTCAGGGAGGTGACGGCGACCGCCGATCCGCTTCGTCCCTCGACGAAGCGGGGGGCACCCACGGGTGCTCCGGAATGTCCATTCCCGGACCGGTCCGAGAAATCGCCGTCCATCGGAAGCCACGCCACGAGCAGGTCGTCGAGTCCCCGCTCCTGGACATTGGCACCGAACGTTCCCTTTCGGTAGACGGCGAGGATTTCCTCCTCGGTCAGCGGACGCCGCCAGATCGCAACATCATCGATCGTGCCGTCCTCCATCACCACGGTCCCGTTGTCCGTGTAGGTCCCGGTGCCGTCCTGTCCGATGTGGGTCGGTAGTCCCGGGCTGATGGTGGTGCCGGTCGTCGGAAGCGACTGCCGATCCATGAGCCTGCCGTCGACATACGCGCTGGCCTCGCCGCCCCGCTGGAAGGTGACCGCGACATGGTGCCACCGGCCATCGCTGAGGATGCCAGGGCCGCTGTCGTAGTCTCGGCGCTCGCCGACCTGCTCGGTGAAATTCCACTGGAAGCGGCCATCGGCCCCGGTCGCGAGGGCATAGCCGATGTTGTTGCCGCTGCTCCACTTCTTGTTGGAGATGAAGGCGGGATCCCGCTGCCACCGGCTGAACTTGACCCAGAAGGAGAACGAGAAGTCGGCGTCGACGCTGAACTCGAGATCCTGGGCCTGCCCAAGGGTCACATAGTTGAACTCGTTCCGTGCGCTGAACTGGGAGAAGCGGAGGGCCTTCCCTCCGATGAATCCGTCGACAAGGGAAGGATTGCCCACGGGCTGGCCGTGGTTGCCTCGGGCCGAGCTGTCCCGGTAGTCCTCATCGAAGGTCAGGTGCGCCACCAGTCCCTGGCGGATGTCGCTGACGATCGTGACGGTCGACTCCGGGGTGGTCGTGGCGATGCCATTGCCGCCGGTGATCCGGACCGAATAGGCACCGGCATCGGCCGACGTGATCCTTGCGAACTGAAGGGTGTCGGAGGTCGCCCCGGCAATCGGAGCACCGCCTTTGAGCCACTGGTAGGTGATCGGGTCCACCCCGGTGGCACGGACCCTCAGGGAGAGCCTGGAACCCAGGGCCACAGTGGCGTTCAGAGGGGCCTCCTCGATCGCCGGCGGGAGACCGGCATCGACAGCCACCTCGGCGGAGGCGCTCTCGATCGATCCGGCCACATTGGAGATCCGGCAGGAATACTGGCCCGACTGGGCCTTCTGGACGTTCGACAGATTCAGCACCGCGTTGGTGGCACCCTGGACGGCGGTGCCGTCCTTAAGCCACTGATAGGTGAACGGCGAGGTGCCACGGGGCATGACGCGGATCGAGGCGTTCTTGCCGGCCGAGACAAACTGGTTCTCCGGCTGCCGGTTGAGGATGGGCAGCTCGGGACTCGACACCACAGTGGTCAGGGAACGCCCCGCCTTGCCCGCCTGGAAGATGCCGGTCGCCTCGCTCGCGGTGATCACACGGCGCCAGAACCCGACGTCGTCGATCATCAGGTCGTTGATCTCGACGCTGTTGCCATCCGTGTAGCGACCGGTCCCGTCCTGTCCGATGTTCACCGAGAGACCCGCCGGAGTGTCGAGGTTGTTGGGGCTCGCCGAGACATCCCGCTCATCGACGATGACTCCGTCCAGATAGGTGACCACCTCGCCGGCCCGGAGGACGGTCATCACGACATGGTGCCACTCCCCGTCGCTCAGGGTGCCCGCAGGGCCGTCGTAGTCCTTGCGCTGGCCGGGGGCACCACCGTAGTTCCACTGCAGCCGCCCATCGGTTCCGGTGGCGATCATCCAGCCCTGGTACTGGCCGCTCAGCCAGTCCTTGTTCGAGATGAAGGGAGGATCGAACACGAAATCCTTGAACCGCAGCCAGAGACTGATCGAGAAGTCGGTCTGGGTTCCGAAGTCGAGGTCGGCCGGCCTCCCGAGGGTCACATAGTTGAAGGCGCTGCCGTCCTTCTTGAACGACAGCTTGACGGCGCCGGCGCCCACAGCACCGGCACCGAAACCGACAGTGCCGACCGCGGTTCCGTTATTGTTCCTGCCCGAGGCGTCCAGGACGTCCTGGTCGAATGGGAAGTGCCCGACCAGGTGGTCGGTGATCGCAGCGTTGGCCTGGCTGGAGGCCAGGGCCACGGCGAATGACAGGGGAATGAGGTGTTTCATGGGATGAGGGTTCAGAGCTTCAAAAGGCGTCATCGCGGGGATTCGGTCGGGGTCTCCCCGGTATACCACCGGTAGTCCACACCCTTGGAGTGACGGATTCCCGAGGCGTTGCCAGGAACCCACAGCGTTCCGCACTGCCGGTTGTGACGGAACCACTCGAACTCCATCTTCTTGCCGGGATAGTACAGGGCGAGCTTGTACTTCCACTGGACCAGGCATTCCTGGTAGCCGGGGAAGATCCCTAGCGAATCCTCGGGCCCCTCCATCCGCTGCTCGGCCGAATCCTGCGCAAAGACCGTCGATGACGGGCTGGAAAGATCGGTGACCTTGCGGGCGGTCTCAGGTTCCGCAGTGAGGGGGTCCGGGGGACGCAGGGCCACGAAACGGTTGATACCGTAGCTGGAGTTCAGCCAGTACTCGTGCGGGTAGGCGAGTCCCATCTCACGCCACTCGTCCACGACCTTCGCGGACGGACAGCGGAAGGTCCTCCGGCTGCCTGAAAAGTAGCTGATGTAGGCGACCCCCCAGTAGGCGATCTGGACCTGGTTGGGATTGTTCAGATCCAGCAGCTCCTGATGGCGTGGGGTGAGCGTCCACTGCCCGTGGTTGGGCACCTGGGCCCTCCGGCTGGGATCGAGAAAGGAGTGGAAGGCATCCCGGTTGTCCTGGGCATACATCGTCGTCCCAATGCCGATCTGTCGGAGGTTGTTGAGACACGCGGCCTGGTTGCCCTTTTCCTTGGCCTTGGCCAGGGCGGGAAGCAGAAGCCCGGCGAGGATTGCAATCATGGCGATCACCACCAGGAGCTCGATGAGTGTGAAACCGGACGTGGTTGGATTGAGTCCGGGCTTCGCCTCCGCCCTGATCGCATCCACACCAAAGATGAAGGGACCTCTCACATGTCCAATCTGGAAGCACCCCTGTTTCGATGACGTTGCCACGGGGTGAAGATCGCCCGGCATTCGGGTGTCGATGTTTTGACGGATCAGTGACGCGATCCGGACTCCCGGTACACGGTGGAATTGGCGGACTCGCCTGCCTCCACACGGATCGCGCGGTTTCATAGAACCTCCCCCACTTCTGGAAGGCGGACGCCGGCGCGGTCCGGCGCATCAGGCCAACCGTCCATCGATGGAGCCCGGGGTCTGACGGACCCCTCGATCACCTACCGTTCCAGGATGTTCACTGGATCGATGCTTTGCGGCATGGACGAGACGGCAGGGCAACATGTTGGTCGCAGGGCGTCCGCAGGGTTGAAGGAGGGGATGGACCGTCAGATAGGCTGGTGCCGATCTACCAAGATCACAGCCATGAACAAAAACACTGCAACCAATCCGACGGCTCGCCTTGCGTGGGCCGTCGCCTGCACGGCCCTGCTGGCCAGCGGCGTCTCCGCCCAGTCCAGCAAGGCCTTCTATGAGGACTTCGAGTCCCTCCCCCTCGGCCCGAACCGGGAGGAGGCCACGCCAGGCCTGAAGGTCTGGACCAAGACCCCGCCCGCCGGGTGGGTCATCGACGATTCCCAGATGCTGGGCATCGGCAACACCGCCACCGACGGGGTGGTGGAATGGGCCGGCTGGAGCTTCGCGAACAAGGACTGGTGGGTCCGCACCGCCGGTGACCAGCGCCGCTCCGACTTCACCTTCGGCACCGGCACGGTGATGATCGCCGATCCCGACGAGTGGGATGATGCCGCCCACACCAAGGGACTGTTCAACTCGTTCATCACCACCCGGGAGATCGACATCTCGGCCTACGGCGCCGACACGCTGGTGCTGGCATTTGACTCCTCCTGGAGGCCTGAGGCACGCGACGATGGTGGAACCAAGTTCCCCACCGCCGAGGATGGCTCCCCCATCAACAACCAGACCGGCCTGGTCCGCCTGACCTATGACGCTGGAGCCCCGACCGAGATCATCCGCTGGGAATCTACCCAGACGAAGGACGACGGTTCGGACAATCCGAACTTCAAGCCGGATGTCACCAAGCAGGACACCGCCAACCCGGACGAGATCTCGAACACCAACGAGCCGTTCCTCATCGCCATCAAGAACCCCGCTGGCGCCAAGACCCTGAAGCTGACCTTCGGGATGGTCGAGGCCGCCAACGACTGGTGGTGGGCGGTCGACAACATCGCGGTCGGTGTCCCGCCGCTGGTCACCGGAGTCTCCGGCAACGGGGTCGCGGTCCGCGCCCGCGTCGCCGAGGCCCTTGGCAAGAAGGTCGACGAGACCAAGCCCATTACGATGTCGATCGACGGCACTCCTGCGACGCCGGTGACAATCGCTCGTGACGGGGATCTCGTGCTCCTCTCCTACAACCAGGCGCCCAGGATCTTCACCCCGGGCAAGAGCCACGACGTGACGGTCAAGTTCACCACCGTCGACGGGCGCGAGGTCACCGACGGCGGGAAGTTCATCGCCCCCAGCTACACCGCCGTCACCGCGACCCCGGCCCTGGTGACTGCAGTGATCACGAGCCCCGGCTACTTCGCGGTCGACGCCACCAAGGGCGCAACGATCAAGCTCGACGGCACCACGGTCACCGCGGCTTCGGTCACTCCGTTCGCCACGGATACCACGACCGGCCTGGTCGTGACCTATGCGATCGCCACCCCGCTGCCCCCGAACAGCCAGCACACCTTCGCGGTGACCTTCCGCACGGATGGCAACCAGGAGGTCGTCGACACCGCCACCTTCACCGCCGCCGACTACAAGACCGTGTCGGCGGACCTCGCCACCGATGTCGGCACGGGCGCGAATCCCGGCATGCTCTGGACCACCCATCAGCTGGCCACGGGTCGGGACAACTCAACGGCCCTCGCCGAGGACCAGCTCCGTGGCGCACTCGGGGCCAATATCGCCAACCTCGGTGGCGCGAACAGCCAGGGTCTCTTCGAGATCGGGTCCATCAACTTCGAGCAGGACGGCGGCGGCGCGGGTCTGTTCCGGGCTGGCGGTGAGGCCGAGCTCGACGTTGCGGACGACTACATCCCGGGCATCCCGGGCACGTTGCCGGATGGCAATCCGTCGACCGACAACATCGCCGGACAGGCCATCGCCTTCCTCGAGTTCACCACCCCGGGCATCTACACCATGGTCGTCCGCTCGGACGACGGGTTCCAGGTGTCCGTCGGCACCGCTGAGACCCCGAACTACCAGGTCCTCGGAGGATTCGACGGTGGACGCGGCGACGGTCCGACCGAGTTCTACATCGCTGTCACCAAGGCCGGCGTCTACCGCTTCCGCCTCGTCTGGTACGAGGGTGGCGGCGGGGCCTCCGTCGAGTGGTACACTATCAATCCGAACGGCACCAAGGCGCTGGTTGGCGGCACCCAGACCGGGGCTCTCAAGGCCTATCGGACCCGCACCGTTCCGGAGCCGAAGCTCAGCCTCATCCCGGTCACCATCACCGGCCAGCCGGCCTCCATCGAGGTCATCGAGGGCAACACCGCTGCGTTCAGCGTGCTGACCGCGGGTGACCTCCCGATCGCCTACCAGTGGCTCCGGAACGGCACCCCGATCGTGGGCGCCACGAAGAGCACCCTCCTCCTCGGCAAGGTATCCCTCGCCGACTCCGGCGCCTACGCGGTCATCATCTCCAACGCCGGTGCGACCAACACCTCCAATCCGGCCTCCCTCACCGTGGTCGCCCGCACCCGTTCCAAGGTCCTGTTGACCGAGAACTTCGACGGACTCGCCCTCGGCCCCAACAAGGAGGAAGGCGTGATCACCGGTTCCGGCGGCCAGAAGGACGCCGTCTTCACCAAGACCCCTCCGACGGGCTGGGGTGTCGACAACACGGGGACCCTCGGTCTCGACAATCCGGACACCGATGGTGTCTATGAGTGGGCGGGCTGGGGCTTCGCCGACCGCGCCTGGTGGGCATCCACCGCCGGTGACCAGACCCGAACCAAATTCACCAAGGGCCAGGGCGCCATCGCCATCGCCGACGGCGACGAGTGGGACGACCAGCCCCGGACCAAGCCCGGAACCCTGAACACCTGGCTGATCAGCCGCCCGGTGGACCTCGCCGGCATCGCCCCCAACTCGGTCCTGCTGAAGTTCGACTCGAGCTGGCGCCCTGAGGCGCCCCAGAAGGCCATCGTCTGGGTCCAGTTCGACAACCAGGCCCCGGTCGAGGTGCTCCGTTGGACCGGTGACAGCGCCGACGCGACGTTCCATCCGGACGCACAGAACGAGACTGTCTCGATTCCCGTCCAGAACCCAGAGGGGGCCAAGTCGATGACGGTCCGCTTCGGATACATCGATGCCGGCAACAACTGGTGGTGGGCCCTCGACAACATCGAAGTCTCCGCCAACCCCGTGGGCCATGACAGCCTCCGTGAGGGCCTGGCCACCTACCTGCCGTTTGAGGACAGCCTCAATGACGCCTCCGGCGCCGGGATCAACGGCACCGCCAAGGGCACGCCGTCCTTCGTCGCCGGCAAGGTCGGCAAGGCCGTCAACGTCCGCACCACCCAGGCCGGCGAGTTCAGCTACGTCAGCCTCGGCAAGCAGCTGCCCCTCGGTACGGGGCAGAACTTCTCGGTGTCCTTCTGGGCCCGGATCAACTCCCACACCGGCGACCCCTCCTTCATCGGCAACAAGAACTGGAACAGCGGCGGCAACGTCGGGTTCGTGGCCGCGACCGCCGGTGACTCCCGCATCCAGTGGAACCTCAACACCGAGGGTGGCACCCGGAAGGACTACGACAGCGCCGGTGGCGTCTTCACCAACAGCGCCTGGAAGCACGTGGTGCTCACCTTCGACCGCGCCGGCAGCGCCGAGACCTGGGTCGATGGCGTGAAGCTCGACTCCCGTGCGATCGATGCCAACAACGGTCAGTCGCTCGATGCCAACCCCGCGCTCGACCTGAACATCGGCCAGGACGGCACCGGCACCTACACCGACGGCGGCTCCGTGTTCCACGACGTCGACATCGATGAGGTCGCCCTCTGGGCCCGCATCCTGACCGACGGTGAGATCGCCACGGCCTTCGCCCGCGGCCAGGCGGGGAACGGGCTGCTGCCCGTCACTGCCGGACCTGAGATCCGGGTCTCCGGCGCATCCCCGAACGGGTTCGGCGGCACGGCACTCCAGAACATCGTGGTCGACAGCGCCAACCGCGTGATCACCGCGGATCTGCCTCTCGGCAGCGAGCGGGGCTACCTCACCATCACCCCGGCCCAGACGATCCAGAAGATCGAGATCAACGGCGGGAAGCTCGTGATCCGGTACTGATCGCCTCGTTCTGATTCCAGACATCACGGGGCGGTCGGACCGGGTTCCGACCGCCCCCTTTTTCATCCACTCCCTCTCCCCTGGCCCTCCCATGATTCCTCGGACCCTCCGCCCGCTCCTCGGACTCGTGGCCTTCCTTGGGCCCCTGCTATCCCCGTTCCCCGGGCTCGGCGCGGACGCCGTTACGAAGCCCCCGATCCCCACCCCCGGTGCCGCGGTCACGCTCCCCGCCTTCCTGTCCCTCCAGGGACATCCCCAGGCCCCCGCCGCAAAGGTCCCGACGGGGTATGTCGGATCCGCTTCCTGCCTCGACTGCCATCCCTCCGAGCACGCCAGCTGGCACAGGTCCTTTCACCGAACCATGACCCAGCGGATGGATCCTACGACCGTCCTGGGTCCGTTTGACGGCACCGAGATCGAGTCGGGCGGCTACCGCTACCGCCTGACCCGTGAAGGCGACCGTTTTCTGTCCGAGGGACCCGATCCCGATCTGCTGATGTATTGGGTCCAAGGTCGGAAGACCAACCCACCGCCCAACCTGCCGCGGGTCCAGCTGCCGGTCGTGATGGCGACGGGTTCCCACCACTACCAGACCTACTGGGTACCGAGTCCCCGGCATCCGGGGATCCTCCAGACCCTCCCCCTCGTGTACCTGCGTGAGACCCGGCAGTGGGCACCGCGGGAAGCAGCCTTCGTGCATGGACCAGACGATCCGGAGCGGTTTGTGACCCAATGGAACCACCATTGCATCCAGTGCCACAGCACCGGCGCCAATCCGGGGCTCGACACCCCATCGGGTGAGCTCCGGACGCAGGTGGCTGAGCTGGGAATCTCGTGCGAGTCCTGTCACGGACCCGGAGGCGCCCATGTCGATCTGCGACGCTCCCTTCCCAAGGGAGAAAAACCAGATACGGAACGGATCATCAACCCGGCCGATCTCGGTCCGGAACGCTCGAGCGAGGTCTGTGGCCAATGTCATGGGGTCTTCCTCCACAAGGACGACTTCGCCTTCGAGTTCGCCCAGCATGGGATCCTGTACCGTCCGGGTGAGGTGCTGGAACGGACCCGGTACTACCCCCGGTTTCCCCGGGAGGGATCCACGGAATCGGTCTGGGCGGATCTCCGCCAGAACCCCCAGTTCTTCCGGAACCGCTGGTGGCCCGATGGACAGATGATGGCGGGAGGACGGGAGTTCTCGGCGCAACGGGAAACCGGGTGCCATGTCCGGGGAGGGATGTCATGCCTGACCTGCCACTCCATGCATTTCAGCGATCCGGACGATCAGCTCCGACGCGACCGGAGTCCCGTGGCCTCATGCCTCGAATGCCATCGCGAGGAGACCTACACGCGGAACCTGAGCGCCCACACCCATCACCGCCCGGGGTCCAGCGGGAGCGACTGCCTGAACTGCCACATGCCCCACACGGCCTATGCGCTGTTCAAGGCGATCCGGAATCACCAGATCAGCAGTCCGACCGTGAGTCCCGTGGAGCGCGGCACGCCCCCGAACGCCTGCAACCTCTGCCACATCGACCGCACCCTCGAGTGGACCCAGGACTGGCTCGCCCGCTGGTACAACCGGAAGCCAGCCGCATCGGTGGTGGCGCGGGAACCCATCTCGGCGGTGGCGGACACGCTTCTGCGGGGCAATGCCGCCCAGCGGATCATTGCCGCATGGCATCTGGGCTGGGAGCCGGCGCTGAAGGTGGGCGGAGGGCCCTGGGTGGCTCCCATATTGTCCACAGCCCTCCTCGACGACTACGGGGCGGTGCGATTCGTGGCGGCACGGAGTCTCCAAGTGCAGTCCGGGAGTCCGGAAACCCGCGTCGATTTTCTTGCACCGGAACGGGATCGCCGGCGCGCCATCCGGGAGATTCTCAGACGCCAGGGCGGCACCTCAAACCTCACGGGCGAGGCATCGGATCGTTCCGATGAACGACTCAGGTTCCCGGATGGACGCCCGGACCTGAAGAGGATCCAGAACCTGCTGGAGTCCCAGAACCCATCCTCGGTGACGATCAGCGAGTAGGGATGCCGGGGCTCCCGAGGCTCCCGCGGACTTGTGCAACACTCGCGGGTGACCCAGCGTGTTGTGGACCACTCCAGAAGCCGGCAAACGGGTGCCATCGGACGGCAGTCCTACACCCCAGAGTCCCCTGACCCATGAGACTGCAGATCCATCCTGAGTTCCTTTCCGTGGGTGCCGCTCTCCTCGCACTCCTGACCTGCGGCTGCAGACCTTTGGAAACCTCCACCTCGGCCGTCGATGACCACGCCCCGGAGGTCAGCAACCATCTCGCTAGCATTGCCGCCGCCGGTGCGCCCGTGACCTTGGACCAGCTCGATCGGTTCTATGTCGAGCCCCCGACAGGGCAGAACGGAGCGCATCTCTATCTTAAGGCGTTCGACCTCCTTGGAACCCAAGGAACAAATTCCACGGCCCACAACCAGGAGATCCTCGATCTGCTGTTCCGGGCCGCCGAGCAGCCATCCAGCCGGTATCCCGTCGATCTAAGGAACGGCCCGAGGATCTTGTTGCGCCATCTGACCCAGTTCAGGACCGGCGCGGCACTCCTGGCGGACGAGGCAGTGACCCAAGCGGGGCTTGGGCGGACGGAGGCGGCCACTGCGGCCCTCCTCGCCGGATTCCGCCTCGCCCGATCCCTCGACGAAGAACCCGTGCTGATCTCCAAGCAGGTGAAGCTGGCCTGTCTCGGAATCACCCTGGACGCGCTGGAGCGGTCCCTCGTACGGGGAGCCTTCACTGCGGCGGAGTTGCTCCGCCTAGAGTCCGCGCTTCAGGCGGCTGAACAGGCGGTCTCCCTCAGGCGGGCCCTTCTTGGGGAGCGTGCCCAACTGGTGGCTCTCTTCCAGTCCTCCAATCTTCAGCTCGCCGAGGCGACGGCCATGAACGGCAACGGAGTCGCGCCTCATCTCCTTGAGACCTACCGCTCGGATGGCCACCTAGAGCGGGACTTCGCCTTCACCCTGCACTTTATGTCGAACCTCGTCGCGCTCGCATCGATGTCCTTCCCAGAGGCCCTGGATGCTGCAGACCGGATGAGGGTTCCTGATGCCGCCACCGCCCTCGATAGAAAACTCGTACTCTCTGCGATTCTGCTGCCTCCTCCGCAGGTGACCTTCAGGAAAGGCGCCGAGACGATGGCCCGCATTCGACTCGCCCGGACAGTGCTTGGCGTGGAGGGGAGCCGCCTGGAACGGGGCGGAGCACTCCCGGACTCTCTGGAGGAGATACCCGTCGGTGCTGCGGATGGAATTCCAAGGGATCCATTCAACGGGCTGCCCCTGCGCTACCGGCTGCTGCCTGCGGGAGGGTATTCGGTCTGGTCGGTGGGGCCGGACCGAAAGGATGACGGAGGCTCGACCCGGCGTTCTGACGACGGATCCTCCGTCGATGTCGTGATGACCCTCACGACCGCCCCTGGCGTCCGTCGAGTCCCGCCAGCTCCATAACGAACTCCAGGGGGTCTGTCCCCAGCCCCCCCGGACAGGATCCCAGCCGGAACCCCGTTGACGCGGTCCTTCGCGGGATTTCCCCCACCCCAGACTGCAGGGCACTTCACCCTTCCAGAGACCTCTGTGCGCTTCCGTTTTCCTCCCCTGTTGCCTTCTTGCTCCTCCGCGTCTCGGCGTCTCGGCGTGAGTCCCCTCCCCCGCTCCGCGTGCGGTCCAGTGGACGTGGGGCCGCGGTATGAAAAAGGGGCCGGGCAGTGATGCCCGGCCCCTGTGTTTGGATCAGACCGACCTCAGTTCGAGGCGCGGTAGAACCGGATCTCAGATCCGACCGGGATCGTGTACGGGCTCTTGGCCCCCTGGACCTCGGTGAACGGACCGTTCAGCGACGAGGCCTCCTGGAGCTTGCCGGTGAAGGTCACTGTCGAGCCCTGGATACTCACCGTCGGTGTCACCGGTCCCGGACCGCGAGGCGTCACGTTGGTGCCGATGCGGATGCGCTGCACCGAGTAGTTCGACGGATTCTGCTGGCCCTCGAGATCCGTCCCGAGGAACCCATTCCCGCTGTACGCATTGTTCGGAGGCACGCCCGAACCCGTGTCGCTCATTGTGGAGAACCCGAAGAGCAGCTGGCTGCTCAGCGGCAGGGTCTTCGGCCCATCCAGCAGCGCCCACTCCCATCCATCGTACGAGACGAAGAACGTGAAGTCATTGCCGGCGCGCTTGATGCGGAGCCACCGCGAGGACAGCGGCGAGCTCTCCGGATCCGGGGTGCCCGCGGCGTCGATCGCCCGCTGGTCGAGGTAGTAGCCCTTGATGCCGCCGATCGGCGTGGTCCAGGCGAAACCCGGATTTCCGTTGCCGTAGCCGGCGCCCGGCTCCTCGCGCCACAGCGGGATGCCGGCGCGGTTCGGGGCCGATCCCTCGATGTACGTGGTGTTCGCCACCATCGCCACCTTGGTGCCGTCCTGGGTGTACTGCTGACCCGGAACGTATTCCGACTCCCGCAGCATCAGGCCGGAGTTGGCCCAGGCCGCCGTGTTGGCCGGACGGTCGTTGCGGCTGACCTCCACCGTGACCTCGAAGTCGCCCACGAGGGGGATTCCGCTGACGTAGTGGATGTAGTCGCCGGGATTCCAGGCATTGGAACCACCACCGATGATTTCGATCTCGGTCTCCGTGGAACCGGAGGCCACCGCAACGGCCTGGCCGATCCGATACGGATCGTCGCCTGCCGTGCGCACCTCGGGGTTGCCACTCTGGATGAGGCCGATGTCGGCCGACTTCCAGGCGGAGGAACGGCCGGTCACCTTCGATCCCGCCGGCAGCGCGTTGCCGGCCGTATCGGTCACGTTGTTGACCGTGACGTCGAACGTGTCGGCGGTGAGACCGCTGACGGTGAGGTACACGGAGTCGCCGCCGATGCCGCCCTGGACGGCGGTCACGGTGCCTTGGCTGATCGTGTAGTTCGCCGCGACCAGCGCGCCCGAGGAGGCGACCGGCTCGGAGAACTTCACGCCCACGACCTTCTTGCCCATCGTCGCGGCCGAGACCAGCGACGGGGCGACGTTGTCGTTCAGGACGGTCTTGCCGTAGTTCGAGAACTCAACCGTCGCGAGGTTCTGCCCCCCGGTCTGGTCGGCCGAGTTGTAGCTCGCGGAGAACGCATAGGCACCCACCAGGAGCTTGTCGGGCCACTCCTGCCAGCGCTGGCCGACGAGGGCCCAGCTGCTGCCATCGGTGCCGACATAGGCGGCGAACCAGTTGCCCACGCGGCGGAGACGGACCCACTGGCTGGGGAGGGTCTTGTCGACGCCCGGATAGGTCCGGCCGAACGTGGTGTAGTTCTGGAAGGCGGCCGCACGGCCGATCGCGCGAACCTCGTTCACACCCTTGGGATTGCCCACATTGACCAGGAACGACGGGCTCAGAGCGTTGAGTGCCCATCGGGCCTGCAGACCGCCGGAA
>SYEM01000257.1 GCA_005801385.1 Verrucomicrobiales bacterium
CAATCTGTTCCGGGCCCTCGAAGCCATGAATCCATTGCCCGAGGAGCTCGATGTTGAATTCGCCAGCCACGTCAGCAACTCTGACCCAGACACAATCATGCCCCTCATCACCAGCTTCGAACGCCGTGCCCTCGCGAAGGGCCTCTCGCAGGGCCTCTCACAGGGCCTCTCACAGGGCCTCTCACAGGGCCTCTCACAGGGCCTCTCACAGGGCCTCTCACAGGGTCGAGCCGAAGGACAGACCGAGGGGCAGCGTACTGCTCTCCGGGAGGCCATCCGGGACCTGCTCGAGGAACGATTCGGGCACACCCCCCCTGCCATCGGGGAACGCCTCGAGCAGGAGGCCGACCCCGCCACCCTGAAGTCGTGGCTACGCAAGACCGCCACGGTCGAGTCGGCAGACGCCTTCCTGGGCCTGGTGTCAAGTTGAGGACCGGAACGGGGACTCACACGGAGGCGCAGCGACGCGGAGGACGGAAGAAGAAGGAAAGGACGCATTGAAGGCGGGAGAGGCCATCCCGTGAATCACTGGGCGCGGGAGCGCCCAGTCCAAGGTAGGGATGGGGTCCCTCCCGTCCCCATCATTCCCGTGAGACCTGACCCACCTGTCGGGTTGGCCGGGTTCCTCCAAAGGCGGAGTGAACCCTCACGGAGACGGTTCTCCTCCAGATGCTGGAGGTAGTAATCCACGGCGTCCCGGATCGTCTTACCGTGAGGGGCGAGTTTCTGGGTGAGTTCGGCGTACTCGTCCGAATGGGCCAGATGGAGTGAGGCACTGGTAACACCGACACCTTGAGTTTCGGCGTCCTTGGCGATGACTCGGGCTTTCTCCAGAGCCTCGGTCCGAGTGGCGTACTCGTAGGTCTGTTGTCCCAACCATCCCTTGGTTCGGCAATCCACCCGATAGGCGACGGTGCCATTACGCCGAACCACCCGTCGTACCTTGGGAAATCCATCCCGGATGAGGGACGACTTTTCGGAGGTCATCTTGGGATTGGCAGAGGTTCTCTTCACTGGCAGTTTTCAACCGTTCGGTGCGTTTCTCGGGCGAAAGTTGTTAGTCTTTTGTTAGGCATTTGGAGTGTAAAGACCGCCTATTTTCGTCATAAACCACTGAATGAGAACGGTTTGCCCCGATAGCTCAAATGGATAGAGCAGTCGTTTCCTAAACGACGGATCCAGGTTCAATTCCTGGTCGGGGCACCACCCGTATCAAGGAAGTGCACCCAGGAGCAGGAGGCATCCTGCAGAGGTGATTCGGGAACTGCCGGACGGGATCGCCGCTTTGCGAGGGCGGGTGGCCCCGTGCTCTGGACCACTCGGTGCATTACGGGCGTCCATGCTCACCGGGCTTCATCCGCTCCCACGCTCCAAGACCACCCAGCATACGGCATCGGTGGGCTTAAACCTCGCAGGGTGGGCGCTCCCGCACCCAGTGATGCAGGGCACTGCATCACCCACCCACTGGTAGGGATGGGGTCCCGCCCGTCCCCATCTCGATCCCCGGCTCCGCTCTCCAAATCTCTCCCTGCCTCCTCCGTGCCTCCGCGTCTTCGTGTGAGTCCCTTCCCCCACCTCCCCGTGACGCACCCTCTTTGCTCTAGGCCTGTCCCGGCGTGACCCGTAGCGTGTCCTCAACGACATGGCCGGACTCCCGTACGAATTCGCCCTCGCGCTGCGCTACCTGCGGCCGAAACGGACGTTCGTGTCGATCATCACCCTCATCTGCATCCTCGGCGTCACCCTCGGTGTCGCCGTCCTCATCATCGTCATCTCGGTCATGACCGGCTTCGGGATCCAGATCCGCGAACGCCTCATCGGGTTCAATGCCCACGTCACCATCGAGAGCGCACGGGGCGCAGAGATCCAGGACTGGGACGGTCTTTCACGTCGGATCGCCACCAACAGCTGGGTCAAGGGGGTCTCCCCCTATGTGAACACCCAGATCATGATCAAGACCCAGCCGACCGACGGCCGTCCGTCGGCCATCTTCGGCACCATCGCCCGCGGCATCGACCCGGTCCTGGAGGCAAAGAACTCGAAGCTCACCAACACGTTGATGAACGGTCAGTTCCGGCTCGGTCCCAACAGCCTGCTGGTGCCGTACGTCGTGGCGCGCAACCACCGGATCCAGGTCGGTGACCGCCTTGCGATCTACTCCGTCCCAGCGCTGGAGCGCATGGTGGACTCCCTCCGGAAGGGGGAGGAGGAGGCCCGGAATGCCGATGACTATACCGTCCGCGGCATCATCGACCTCGGGATGAACGACCTGAACGCCAACCTTATCCTGACCTCCCTGCCCGATGCCCAGGACCTCTGGGGCCAGGGGAACCGGGAGGGCGTCCAGGGACTCAGCGTGATGCTGTATTCGTTTGATGACACCGCCACCCTGAAGGCGTCGCGCGAGCTCCAGCGACAGCTGGGGTCCGACTACTTCGTCGGGAGCTGGCTGACCACGAACTCCGACTACCTCGACGCCATCACGACGGAGAAGCGGGTCATGTTCTACATCCTGTTCTTCATCGTGATCGTCGCGGCGTTCGGAATCATGAGCGCCCTCATCACATTCGTGGTCCAGAAGACGCGAGAGATCGGGATCCTCAAGGCCATCGGAGCCACGCCCACCTCGGTCGCCCTGCTGTTCCTGGGACAGAGCCTCGTGGTCGGCGTGCTGGGGGTCCTGAGCGGACTCGGCGCCGGACTGCTCGCCCTGCGCTATCGGAACGAATTTCTCGGGATGATGAACCGGCTGACCGGATACGATCTGTTCCCGGCCTCGATCTACCAGTTCTCGGCCCTGCCGGCCAAGGTGGTGCCGGAGGACGTGCTGGTGATCTGTGTGGTCTCGATGGTGATTTGCGTCCTGGCCGGGGTCCTGCCCGCAATCCGGGCGGCGTGGCTCCAACCGGTCGATGCCCTGCGCCATGACTGAGATCGCCCTCCAGGCCACTGGCATCGTGAAGTCCTACACCCTGGGACGTCGCCATCTCGAGATCCTCAAGGGCGTCGACCTGACCGTGGAGCGCGGGGCGTTCGTGGCGCTCCGGGGCGCCTCGGGCGCGGGCAAGAGCACCCTGCTCCACCTGCTGGGCGGACTCGACCGACCCGACGCCGGGGAGATCACGGTGGGTCCCCATCGGCTGTCCTCGCTGGGACGGTCGGAGCTGACCCGGTTCCGGAACCGGCATGTCGGCTTCATCTTCCAGTCGTACCACCTGCTCCCGGAGCTGGACGCCCTGGAGAACGTCATGCTGCCGGCGCGCATGGCGCGTCTGCCGCTGGCGACCGCCCGGGACCGGGCGATCGGACTCCTGCGTCGGGTGGGTCTGGCGGAACGGCTCGACCACCTTCCGCCGGAACTGTCGGGAGGCGAACAGCAGCGCGTCGCGATCGCCCGATGTCTGGTGAACCAGCCGGAACTCATCCTGGCCGACGAACCGACGGGCAACCTTGATTCAAAGACCGGCGTCGCCGTGCTGGACCTGCTGCTCGAGCTGCGCCGGGAGCAGGGCTGTACGTTGGTGATCGCGACCCACGACGCCTCGGTCGCCGCCCGCGCCGAGCGCACGGTCGACATGCGCGACGGCCACCTGGTCAGTGCCGAGCCGTGAGACGGCGGGCACCTTTTCTACGACATTTCAGAAAATCAGCAATGAGACGGAGGTGGAGAAGATCCTTGTCACGTCGAAGGATCTGTTTGCAGTGCTGGATCCGTTGAAGGCCCAGGACACGCAGGTTCCGGCCGTTGAACCAAGCCGTTTTGGATCGACGCAATTCGGATTCGAAGGAATCAAGCCCTGTGACCTGGTCGATGAAGTTCACAGGCCGGCCGTCCTCGAGGTAGACGACCGTGTTGGCGGCAACGACGGCCCCGGCCTTCCGGGCGATGTTCTGCACCTGCATGTATTGGCGCGGAGGAAGATCGATCCAGACATCGATATCCAGGGTACTACCCATCACCCCCTGAGCGATGGCTGCCGACATGCCGATGATCAGGTAGCGGATGCCTTGTGATTCAAGGGCTTCCAATAGCCTGCCGAACGCATCTGACGTTCCCACAGATCCCACCGTTCCTGGGGAGTCGCCGCGATGCCGAGGGCGTGCAGCGACTTTTCCCCTTCGTCGAGGCCCGTCACGTCCCGGAGCCTTCGAAGAACTCGCGCGGCGCGGACGGGTAGCGGAGCGAGTTTTCGGGAGGCGCGTTTCATCGGACACGTTAAAACCCATTCCCGCGGGGATCGGGATTCAATTGGCTTTCATGCCTCGGTGGGTGGACCCATGCCCTCGGCCACCGGGTGCAACCCCAGGCCTCACCCCCCGCCCATGCCCCAGCACTCCCCGGCATCCGCCTCAGGTCGGCTCACACCCCGCAGTTGCGTATCCCGGACGGGTGATGCAGGGCACCCACCCCGACAGGCACCTTTTCCGCGAGGTCCCCATCGAGGTCCATAGGCAGGGAGCAAGCCGGGCGGTCCGGGCCGAATTCTCTGACGCTGCAGACGACCCCGTCCCCCTTCACGGGTGCCCGACGCGCAGCGGGTCAGGATGGGGCCGTGACGGAGCACAGCCCTACCGGCATTGCCTCGGTCTTTGTCCCGTCTCTCTTCCGTCCCTCCTCCGCGTCTTCGCGCCACCGCGTGAGTCCCCTCCCCCTCAGTGTGGCCCGTACGCCTTCTCCCCCGCCGGGATGTCGAACGGCAGCCACTGGGAACGGGGCGGGATCGGACAGGTCGCGAACGCCGAGA
This sequence comes from Verrucomicrobiales bacterium, assembly GCA_005801385.1. Lineage (GTDB taxonomy): Bacteria > Verrucomicrobiota > Verrucomicrobiia > Limisphaerales > UBA9464 > UBA9464. The sequence continues at coordinate 4,746 of SYEM01000257.1, forward strand.
ATGCGCACGGCGGGTTGTAAGCGTAGTTGAAGTCGATCACCACACGCCCCGCCGCATCCTCCTTCGCCACATGCAGGAAGCGTCCGGAGCCGCAGGTCGACTTCCCCGAGGTGCGATCCCGGAACAGCAGGAAGTACTCCTGGTCCTCCTCGTCCCACAACGCCTCCAAATAAAACGTCCGCCCCCCGTATTCGAACCGGATCCGTCCCGGCACCGGTTCCCGCTTCCGGTTGCCGGTGACGTCGAAGATCTCCACCTCCTGCGGTTCGGCGAACCGCTCGAACCGGCCCTCGAGCCACCATGCGGGCTGGTACGGAAAATACTCCAGCCCCCGGAAGTCTCGTCGCGTCGGCGCCTCGGAATCCTTGAACCGAATCCCAAGCCGTTCCCCGCGGGCGATCAGGAAGAACCGGAGCGTACCGCTCACTAGGACGTCAGGCTTAGCCTTGCCGTCCTGGTCCGACCGCAGCCCCCCCGCCGCCGGGGATCCATCCGCGCGTCGGATATCCACCCCGGGTTCCGGAATGAACCGAGCCTGGGTTCCCTCACGCACCACAACCCCAAGCCGGCGCCCTCCAGGGATTCCCGGACGGTCCACCGGGTTCGTTCCGGGTTCGAGCCACTGCAGGCCGACCAGGGTGGACCAGCCGTTGGTGCCTCCGATCGACTCGGTCCGCTTGGCCCGCCACCGGGACCACGCCATGGATTGCGGAGAGACCGGATCCGAGGCGCAGCCCGCAAGAAGCAGGGCCACGACCGATCCGATCCAGAGCGCCTTCATGTCGGGTCGGATCCGAAACCCCAACCGCTCAGCGCGCGGCCGTCTTCGGGATCTCGTTCAGCCAGTAGTAGGCAACGGTGTGAAGGAGCGGAGCCCCCAAGGCGGAACGGACCCCGGGCAGCTTGAGTTCATGCACATGGCCTGGGGTGAGCTTCACCTTGAGACGGACACTGCGGCCATCGGGCGCCACGGTGGCGGACTCGATCGGCGGCTTCTCCTTGTCGACCTCCGGGGAGCCGTAGTTCGACTGGTAGATGTAGGTGTAGTTCTCGAACTGGTAGGCGTCGGTCTTGCCGGCCGAGGCGGGATCCACCGGCTGGGTGAAGGTGAGCTCGAAGCCATCGGGACGGGCCCGCATCTCATGCACCTCGAACGGGTTCTTGCCGCTCCAGCGCAGGCGCTCGAGGGAGAACGGCTTGCCACCCCGCGCGCCCCAGCCGCGGTCGGTACCGCCGACAAAAAGGGAGCCATCCGGCGCCATCTCGAGGCTCAGGCTTCCCGAGGCCAGCCCCTCGCGGAATGGGAAGCAGGCACCCTGGTAGACCCCGTTCACCTGCTCGAGGAAGACCCGCATCACGAGGCTCCAGGTCTGGTCGCCGACGAACAGCTGATTGGTGAACGGACCGAACTTGCCCCCGGTGTAGTCGTTCGCGAGGCCCGCCGCGCTCTGGCCGAGCTTGTTGTAGGGGAATGCGATCGCCGGAGGAATCAGCTCCGGAATCTTGGTCCGCTCCACCGCGATGCGGCTTCCGCTCAGCGGCTCCTTCGGGGCCGGACCGAGGTGGGTCGCCTGGTTGTACCAGCGGAACCCGCCGGGATGCCCCACGAAGCCGCCCGGCTTGAGGTGCTTCAGCCAACAGGTGCCGTTCCAAGGTCCCTGGTTGTCGGTGTAGAACATGTCACCGAGGTAGTTGGTACCCACCCCGCCCGGCGACCGCAGTCCGCTCGTCGTCGGGATGACCTGTCCGTCGGGCGTCACCCGGAGCGCCCAGCCGCGGAACAGGCTCTCGCTGTTGAACGAGCCCGTCAGACACAGCACCACCCAGATGTTGCCGTCCTTGTCGGGCTTCGATCCGAACGCGTACTCGTGGTAGTCGCCATTGATGCCCCAGCCGTCGGCCACCGTCTCGATGACGTCCGCCTGGTCGTCGCCGTCGGTGTCCTTGAGCCGGGTCACCTCGCCGCGCTGCGTGGCGTAGATCCAGCCGTCGCCCTTGCTCCAGAGCCCCAGCACCTCGTGCAGACCGGAGGTGAAGCGCTTGAAGGTCACCTTGTCCGGAGCCCCGAAGACGCCGTCGACCAGGTAGATGTCACCCAGACGGGTGGACACAGCGAGGCGCTGTCCCGGCAGGAGCTGGAGCGCCCCCGCCTCGAGCACGATGCCCTCGGGGATCGGGAAGGTCTGGAGCGGATAGTACTCCGCCTCGCGGTCCGACTGGGGCGAGGCCACCACGGCGGCCACCATCCCCACCATCACCCCGCCCAGCAGCGTCCGTCGAAGCCAACCCCGCATTGAATCCATGTTCATGAGTGTCCCTTTCACCAGTTGAGTTCCTCCACCACCGTACCCGGGACCGGCACCCGGACCCGTAGTTCATCCCCCACCACCTCGGCGTCGCCGCCGCGGAACCGGAGGGTCATCACGTCGTCCACGACAAACCCGCCATCGGGCTTGCGCGTGATCTTCCCCTTCGCAGCCCGGAACCACAGGGGCTGCGGGGTGTTGCCCTCGAAGGTGAGGGTTCGGACGAAGGTCATGTCGAGTTCCCCGGGCTTCGGCACGAAGGCGTCAGAGACCCGCACGCCACCGACCGAGTAGAGGAAGATGGGCTGGCGGGCGGCATCGAAGCGGTATCCCCGGAACTTCTGGGCCACCGTCTCCGGCCACGACGCCGTCGATGCGGCCAAGGATGCGAAGGCGGGACCCTTGGGGAAGTTCACCCGGTGATCCCCCAGCGGCGGCTCGAACCCGACCCCGCGGTCGGTGCTGTGCCGCGCGGTGTCAATGAAGCTCCCCTGCCAGATCATCGCCAGCCGGAGCTGCTCGGCGTCGAACGCCAGATTCGCATGCTGCGGGTAGCCCACGCCGATCGCCCGGCTGCCGGCGCCGTCGATGAAGTTGCGGTAGATCTCAGGGCCATGATGCGCCACCAGCTCACGTCGGCCCCGGACCAGTCCCGCAGGCACCTCGGCCTTGGGTCCCCCCGCCAGGTAGGCCCAGACGGCCCGGATCTGGGCGTCGGTGTCCCCGGCGAGGATGTCCCGGTTCACCGCATGCCCCTCGGGCCAGAACGTCGGCATGCGCGTCCCCGGACGCAGCGCCGCGGGATCGGGGAGATACCGACGGAACCAGTCCCACTCGAGCCGGGACCCCATCGTGTCGAGCGACAGCGCCGGAATGCCCATCGAGCCGTAGGTGGTGAAGGTGTGACAGGCGATGCAGCTGAGACCGTCACGTCCGACCAGCTTCCATCCCAGCTTCACGTCGCGGTCCGATGTCGCCGGGGCCGGGGCCAGACCCTTCGCGCGGTCCGCCGTCAGCAACGCCGCGTGGAGACGGTCGGCGTTCGGATCGCCGAACCGCGGCATCCGGGTGGCCATGTACGGCCGCACCTTGGCACCCTCGTGCAGGACCTTCGCGAGCCACTCCGGCTTCAGCTTGGCTCCGACCGCATTGAGCAGAGGCGGGATGCGTCCCTCATCGCCCAGATCGGCCTCGCCCACCACCTTGAACCAATCGCCATGACCGGAGGCGTTCGGACCGCCCAGACCGTCGCGGGCATGGCAGGCATAGCAGTTGAGCCGGGTCAGGGTGCCGGCGACCGCCAGATCGGCCGGAAGGGGCTTCTGGAGATCCGCCGCCTTCGCCACGGTCTTCCGGAGCGCCTGGCGCTGCTCAGCGGTCAGATCAAACCGCGGGGCCTTCGAGGAGGGCGTATCGGAGAGACACCCCTTTTCGGACCGCGACGCCAGCTCGAGGAGCGGACGGGCCGGGCGGGCGGCGACATCGGTGCCGGCATGACAGGAACTGCAGCCGAGCGTGCCAAACCATTCCCTGCCCTTCGCGATCTTTGCGGCATCGGCGACCCACGGACCGGACCCCACCGGCACCAAGGGTCGGGCCTCGTGGGTGAAGAGCGACGACGGAATCGCTCCCCGCTTCTGTCCGGATGCAGCCCACTCGAGCGACAGCTCCTGCCCACCACCGCCCTGGAAGAACAGGAGTTCGAAGGCATGCCGACCCGCCTCGAGACGCACCTTCCCCTCTTTCGTCTGGGGCGCGTGGGTGTTGTCGTTGTCGACCACCACCTTGCCATCGATCCACAGCTGCGAACCGTCATCCGAATTGAGCCAGAAGCCGTACTCCCCCGAGGTCGGGATCGCGATCATGCCCCGGAACCGGAGGCCGAACCCGGAATCTCGCTTCACCACCGAGGTCGCGATCTGGTCGGTCACCCCGGAGGCCGCCGGCGTGACGTCGGCCAGCTGGCGGCAGCGGCTGAAGTTCCCCTCGAGCAGGTCCCACTTGAGCCCTGGCACCGGGGCGACCGCGGCGGTGGCGGCGGCGGCCATCTGGTCCCGCAGCAGGTAGGTGGCGATGTCAATCGCCTCGGATTCGGTGAGACCGAGATCCGGCATGCGCCCTCCGGCACGATGGGCCACCGGGTTGCGGAGGAACCGCACAAGTTCACCCGCGGGATACTTCCGGGAGAGATCCCCCAGCGGCACCGCGTTCTCCTGCGCCTTCCGCAGGGCGTCGGGACCCGACTCTGCGGCGTCGAACGGCGCATGGCAGGCCACGCAGCCGACGGTGTGGTAGAGGACCCGCCCCTTCTCGGCACGGGCCGGGTCCGCGCTCACGCCCGAGGCCGCCCCGGCGGACTGGAGGGACACGAGATACTGGGCGAGGGCCTCGGCAGCCTCCTTCTGTCGGCCGACCGGCAGACCCTGCAGCGCGTGGGGCATCGTCGTGCCCGGCTTCATGGCCGACGGGTTCGCAAGCCACGTCACCAGTCCGTGGGGCGCCAGGCGAAGCCCATCGCCTCCAAGACGGGGTGCGGCACCCGATCCGAGCCGCGTCACGACCGCATCGGGAGCGGCATGGCAGGCTGTGCAATGGAGTTCTCCGAGCAGGACCTCACCCGGATCGACCCCGGGGGCCATCGGAGCCGGCAGGGTCACGGCCGCGGCCGTGCCGGCGGCGAAGGCCGCAAGGAACCCCAGGGGGATGGCAAATCGGGGCCACAGGCCGGACCTGCGGGACAGTGACGACCGCATTGGCAGGGATCGGTGCTGGGAGGAGGAAACGCGTTCAACCCGGGGGAACATGGTCGGAAACGCTATCGACCGGCTCGCCCGCGGGTCAATGACGCGGACTGGAATCCTCAACCGGCGACGGGACCAAGGACACGGACCCGCGAGCTGCAGGATGGTCCTCCACCGAATGTCACACAACCTCTGTTGTGGCCGGCAGCATCGCCCGTGTAAAATCAACCATGGTCCATCTCCTCGCCACCGCGGCCGATCCGGGTTGGCCCACCCTGGTGCTGCTGGGGATCGCCGTCGCGCTGGCTCTGG
>SYEM01000258.1 GCA_005801385.1 Verrucomicrobiales bacterium
CAAGGCCCAGGCCGACTACCTTGGCGTCGCGGCCGACGGTCCGTACAAGCCGGAGCACTACCGGTACTGAGTTCCACCCGACCCCGGCGGTCCGGCCCTGTACTGGACCCGCCGCGGTCGCTGATATACGGGCGGCCTTCCGGAAGGGAGGCCGCCCGTTCTGCGTGATGGGGGGGTGTCAGGTCGGCGTCCAATGGGGCCGGAGATCGAACCGGGGCTGGACGCGGACCCACGGTCCTTGGACCCGCCGTTCAGAACGAGAACTGCAGGCCGGCACTGCCGCCGTAGTTGGCACCGAAGTCGAACTTCGCCTCGTAGCCCAGGCCATTGATCCGGAAGGCTCCATTGTAGGCCACCTCGAGGCCGGCGTAGATTCCGAGCCACGGGAGGACCCGATATTCTCCGCGTACCTGCAGATATCCTCCGGGCAGCCAGTCGCCGGAGGAGGTCTGGACCGACTGCACGGTGCTGGGGATGGCGAGATTGGTGTAGGTGGTGCTCTGGATGAAGGTCGCGTTGCCCTGGGCGTAGATGGACGTGAAGCCGAGGCTGGCCTCGAGATCCCACTTCGGCGTGAGGGGATAGGTGATCCAGGCTCCGAAGCGTGCCGTGTAGAAGTCGGAGGCGAAGCTCGTGGCCAGCGACGAAGTGGCCCGGGAGGCGACCGGAGCCTGGGGCTGTGGCGTGAGGGAGATCAGCGGACCCGGCACCGCGAACGACCCCGAGTACGGCGGGAGCGGCGGGGTGATGCCGCCGAGGTCATAGGCGTCCCGCTGCTGGATCACATCGCTGCCCACCGTGGCCTGGTCGCTCCCGGAGTACCGACCCTGGCGGAAGCCGAGCTCGAAGCCGAAGTGGGTGTCCTTCCGGAGCATCTCGAACTGATAGAAATCGAATCCAACGAGGACCTCCGGCCCGAACAGGGAGGGATCCTTGAACCCGTTCAGCGAACCGACGGTGGCGAGATTGTCGACCCGGCTGTACTGGAGCTGTCTGTTCGCCACCTGGCCTGGATCCGTGTAGCCCCAGTTCCACGTCAGACCCTGGGCTCCCTGGCTGATGTCGGGCTGGACATAACCATTGTCGTAGATGCCTGGCCTGGGCGCCGACACCGGTCCGGTCCGGCTGACCGAGAGCTTCATCCCCATCTGGATGTAGGCCCCCGTGCGGACATACCAGCCGGCCTTTTCGAGGTCATACGGCGAGTCCTGCGCCAGCAGGGGCAGGCCTGCGAGCGTGGCGGTCGATGCCGCGAGGAGTTTCGGGGTCAAGGATCGGAGGGAGGTGCGCATGGGGCGTTGTGTGCGGAGACGGATCAGCGGGTTTCGACGACGCGGTAGAATCGGGAGCCCTCGACCGGCAGGGATTGGGTGCGTGGCGGTCCGGAGTCCAGCCATTGACGCTGACTGCCGGTGCCGAGCATGGGCGGGAAGGAGGTCTGGAAGTGTCCGTTGGTGCACCCGGCCAGGGTCGGCGCGTATTGGATGTAGTAGCGGTAGGCCAGGAGGGTCGGAAACTCGACGAGCACCAGACCGTTGGTCCAACGGGTGGTGACATTGGGCAGGACCGCGCCGTTCGGTGTCGGAGGCGTGAACCCGGGCGTTCCATAGACGGAGTAGGTCGGCGTCGGCGTCGTCACCCGGTCGGTGACGTAGAATTGCATCAGGGCCTCCCGCGTCTCGCCCGGGGCAACGCCGCCAAGATCGACATAGGGGGTCAACCAGGGGACCAGCAGCCCCTGCGAGTTCGCGAGGGTGATGAGGTTGGTCAGGGAATCATTCCCGAGCGTCGAGACGGCGACGCGCGTGTTGACAATGAACCCGTTGCCCGGGTTCGCGAAGGTGAGGATCTGCTGCTGAAAGCCGGTCTGGCGGTCGAGGCTGAACCCGCTGGTCGACACGGTCTGGGGATCCATCGGGAGCAGGATCAGGGTGTTTGTGCCCCCGATCGGCGGGCCGAAGACCCCCGGCACCGGAGATCCGACCAGCCCAAGGAGGCCCGACATGGCATTGGTCGCCCCGGGGGCCAGATCACATTCCAGCCAGCCGATCCGACCCGGCCCGGGCGGCAGCGTCGGCTTGGACCAGCCGATCGAAATCCCGAGATTGCCGCCGGCCGACAGGGAGGTGTCGAGCGATACGACCGCATCCTCCGGAAGCGCCGTCGGGCGCAGCGAGGGCTGCGCGCCTACAACCGCACCGAGCAGCCGCTCCGCCACGAAGGTCATGTTGGTGAAGACGGCGGGATTGAACGTGACCGAGAAGGAAAGGTTCGTCTCGGTGCTGTTCGCGGTGAACAGGACGGGAGCCTGGACCCGGTTCGTCGTGCTGAGGGGCCCGATCTGCAGCGCCGAGGCTGGCCATGGGTTGACAATGAGGCGGGCCTGGATGCTGGTGGTGACCCCGTAGGCATTGCGGACCTGGACCGAAATGGGGCCTGCCTGGTTGGCGGCGGCATTGGTCACGGTCAGTGTTGAATTGGTTCCACCGGTGATGGCACCACCCTGGAACAGCCACTGGTATGTCAGTGGGGGCGTCCCGGCCGCCTGAACCGTGAAGGTGGCGTTCTGTCCCAAGTAGGTGGCCTGAGGAGAAGGGGGCGTGACGATGACCGGGGGACCAAGAACGGTCAGCGCCGCAGGAGCAGAGGTCGCAGACCCAAACGCGTTGCTGACCACTGCAGAATAGCTCCCAGCCTGCAGCACGTTGAACAGGCCAATGACCAGCGTGCTGTTGGTCGCGGCCGGAAGCCGGACCCCGCCCCAGAACCACTGATAGGACAGCGGAGCCGCCCCCGAGGCCACGACGCTCAGGATCGCTGAGGTCCCGACCGTGTTGGTCTGGCTCGCCGGGTTGGTGGTGATGGCCGGGGCCTGTCCCCAAGCCGGGGTTCCGAGCAGGATGAGGAGGAGTCCGAGGCAGAGGGGAAGTCCGTGACGAGAGGCCAGATGCATCGGGTATGAGGTTCGGAAAACGCCGGAAAACGGCGGGGAGACCATAGACGGTCCCGAGAACAGCAGGCCAAGGGAAAGTTTGTCGGTGCCTTCTGTTTTGCGGCAATCAGGAGCCGAATTGGGGGTGCGCCTGGAGTGAGGACCATGAGGCCGCGGACAGGGGCTGCTGCCGGTATTCAGGCGTGTGCAAGGGTTCGGCGCTGGTTGAGCGTTGTGCCCGCCGGAGCCATTCCAAGCCCAGGGGTTCCTGGATGAGCTCGGGTCGGTTTGCGGCAAGGGTGGTCTCCTCCTTCTCGCCGGTCGCATGGCCCACCCCCACATGCCAGCCTGCAAGGAGCAGCGTGACCCGCAGGAGCGTCGCCCTGGAATAGGTCGCCATCGCACAGGGTGTGGAGGGTGGTGCCAGTTCCCTCAGACGCCGGAAGACGGAAAGGGTCCACATCGCTGGGTTCCGGGCGGGCGAGAAGGCGTCGAACAGGATCACATGGGGGCTGGGCCAGGATGTCGATCCAGGTCCGTTCAGGAGTGTCGGGAAATCGGCCTGATGCACCTCCCAATCGAGGGGGAAGGGCCCATTGTCCCGGATTACTCGGCGATGGGTCAGTAGTCTTTCGACCAAGGCCTCGTGTCCCGTGACGTATCCGAGGGCAGCACGGTGGCGGAGGGCGAACCGCAAGGGTTCCAGGGTGTGGTCGAAGCTCAGAACCCGGACGGGGCAGCCGTTGGCGGGCAGGGCCCGGAGGACGGTGAGGATGTTCGCGGCGGCACCGAGCCCGACATCCCAGATGACCCAGGGACCTCCCTGATGGGCCGCCATCCGTTCCGCAACCCGCAGTCCGCGCACATAGAGCGCCTCGGCTTCCGCCTGGGGCCCCACCACCGGGTGAAAGGTCTCGCCCTCGGCCGTGGAGCGGACGCTCCAGGTGCCGTTCTTGAGCTGGACCAGTTCGTAGGCGTCAGGCATGGGCAGGGTTGGGGGTGGAATCGGCAGGTGAGGGTTTGAGAGTCGAAAGGTCCGAGGCAAGCCGTGAGACGCTGCCTTCGGTGGGTGCCGCCGTGTCCCGCGGCACTGAGCGGCGTCAGCGCCCACCGACGCGAGGCTCAGCCCGCGATGGAGCGGAAGCGGTGGACCCGTGCGGCATCCGCCACCGATACGGAATACTCCGAGGCCGCCAGGGTGCGACCCATGGGAATCCGGGAGTTCCGGAACTCCATGCGGCTGTCCCGAGTGCCGCTGGCCGAGACATGGAATTCCTTCGGAGAACACTCCCGCAGGATTCTCGGCAGATTCCTCTCCGTGATTCCACCGCCAGGCACCACCAGGATCCGGTCGCCGGCCTGTCGGACCAGGTCCACCAGCAGGTCCAGTCCCTCGAGCACCGACTTCTCCTGGCCGGAGGTCAGGACCCGTTCACAGCCCAGCTGGATGAGGGTCTCGAGCGAGGCCTTGGCATCCTTCGTCATGTCGAATGCCCGGTGGAACGTGACGGGTAATGGTCGTGCCAGTTCGATCAACTCGCCGGTCCGATCAGCGTCAATCGTCCCGTCGGGCAGGAGTAGCCCAAGCACGACCATGTCCGCTCCATCGTGTTTGAGGGCTGCGAGGTCCCGCTTCATGACCTCGAACTCGTCGTTGTTGTAGCAGAAGTCCCCAGCCCGAGGGCGAATCATCGCGGCGATCGGGATCCGGATCCGGGATCGGACCACCTGCATCAGACCGAGGCTGGGGGTCAGACCACCCTCACCGAGGGCCGAGCAGAGCTCAACCCGGCTGGCACCGCCGGTCTCTGCGGCGAGGGCCGATTCCACGGTATCGATGCAGACTTCGAAGGGGATGGGACTCATGCGAGCGGTTGGGGAAGGGTGAGGATCCGGTCGAGGAGGTTGCGGGTGATCCGTTGGACTCGTTCATCCGGGCCTTTAGGTGCCGTGTAGACGGAGGGTCTGAGGTAGCCCGGAGGGGCGCTCAGGCCGTCGCCCCACCAGATGGTCGATGCATTGAAGACCGGATTGCCCCGGGGTCCGGAGTAGATCGTGGCGGTGTAGACGCCCCCATTGGGCTTGCCTGGCGCCTCGAGGGTGGGCCCGGTGGCCACGACCTGGAGTCCCGGAATCGGGGCGGGGTCACCGTGCCATTCCCAGCCCACGAGTCCCGTGATGCCATCCCCGCGCTTCATCCCGGTGCCCACGAAGATCCAGTGGTCCGGCTCGGCGCAGGTCCAGTCGGCACCCCCTGTCACCGGACCGGTGCTGTGGGCTCCGACCAGTTCGTTGGCGTAGGGTCGCTCATGGGAGAGTGAGGACATGGCAACGAATTCCCGGGTGCCCCCTGGGGGGCCGAAGACTCCGGTCCGCTCAAACACCCGGTTCGGACGCCCAGCGCCGTCGGGAGACAACGCGATGCGTCCGCAGCAGGTGTTGCCCGAGAGGAAGAGTACCCCGACGCCGGCGTCCACGGCCTTCCGCACATTCCAGAACATCTCGGGCGTCCAATATTCGTCATGCCCCACCGACAGGAAGCCCCGTGCCCGAAGCAGCCCCTTGGGATCCCGGTGTGTGTCCTGGTTGGAGATGTAGGTGACATCGTAGCCCTGCTGTTCCAGCCAGAAGGCGATCGGGAACTCCCACAGGAGGAATTCACCGGAACCCTGGGACAAGGGGGCGTCGAAGATCTGGCAGTAGCGGCCGTAGGGGCGGTTGAAGCCCACCTGGATGTCGCCGCCCCAGTACCAGCCGTTCTGGCCGTCATCGTAGAGGGCGAAGTTTCGCGGCCAGCGATTGTAGGCCTGCCAGGTGTGGTCGCTGCACTGGAACACGAAATCGGCCCGGCGGGAGTCGCGGACGATGAACACCACGTAGCTCTGCCAGCCGTCCACCTCGGCGGTGAGGCGTCCGAGATAGACGCCACTGACCCAGTCTGACGGGATCCGGAACGTGGCCGAGGGTTCCCAGCGGCAGTCCTGGAGCCTCTTTTTGCCGACGACAGGATCGGGCTGGGTCTGTCCTTTGAGCGGGCCCAGATCGAGAACTTTCCGGGCACCAGCGCCGCCGTACCAGCCCATGCGGAAGACTTCGAGCCGGAACGGGCTTGCCGGCCGGGTGCTGACATAGACGGTCAGTTCCTCACCATGTCGGATCGAGGTGTGGGAGCAGTACCCCTCAATCCAGGGACACCGCCACTGGGTGGCGGGATCGACGCCGGTCTTGGTCAGCTGCCAGTCCGGCGTTCCCGGCCGCCCGTTCTCCGAGAGGATGGGATGGCCCCGACGACGTCCTGCGGGACCTGGCATGGCGCAGCCAGCGAGGGCTGCGGCAGACCCTGTGGTTGCGAGCTGCTTGAGGAAGGTCCTTCGGGGTTCCCTTGGGAGCATGGGAAGGAGGGTGGCAAGACCTGTGAGGCGAGTCACGTCTCCTACTGAAAAACGCCTTGCCACTCGGGTCCACGCTTGTGTCTAGTTCGCCCTCGTCTTCGGCTGGGTAGCTCAGTTGGTAG
>SYEM01000259.1 GCA_005801385.1 Verrucomicrobiales bacterium
GTGCGGGGCATAGATCTCCTCGCCTGCCTTGATCTTGATCTGCCCGATCTCAAGGACATGACGGGTCCGCTCGTTCAGCAGCGACACGATCTGCTCATCGAGCTGGTCGATCGCCTGCCGGTGTTCCTGAAGGCTCATTGCCGGAGCATGATGCCGTCCCCGCCCGCAAAGGGAATCCGGGAATCGGGATCCGAGGGGACTCATCACACGGTGACCCGGATGCACGGAGGAAATACAGGGGGAGATCAAGACAGAGGCGACGCCGGTAGGGCTGTGCTCCGCCACGGCCCCATCTCGATCCGCAGTGCGTTGTGCACCCGTGAAGGGGGGACGGGGTTCGCTCCCGCAACAGAGGATCCCGGCTGGAACCACAGGTCGATCAACCCCTCGCGGAGACGATGGGGACGCAACGGGGCGCGTCCCTACCGGAGGGCGCTCCCGCGCCCAGTGATGCAGGGCACTACATCACCCACCCGTCGACGCCTGAGGCATCCGATCAGGAGCCACCGACGCCAAACCCCTCGTCCCTCTTTTCCCCAGATCTTCTTCTGCGTCCCCGTGCCGCCGTGTGAGCCCCTTCTTCCACCGTGTGAGGAAACGCGCTTGATCATCGGAGAGCAGACCGAAACCCTCCTCACGGTACGCCATGAAAGTCCTCATCCTCGCCGCTGGCTACGCCACGCGCCTGTATCCGCTCACGCTGACCCAGCCCAAGCCGCTGCTGCCCGTCGCCGGGAAGCCGATGATCGACTATGTCCTCGACAACCTCGCGCCCATCCCCGGGATCGACCGCGTCTACATCGTCACCAACGCCAAGTTCGCCGGACATTTCCAGGCCTGGGCCGACCAGTACCGGGCCACCAAGGCCAAGATCGACTTCACCATCGTCAACGACGGCTCCACCGACGACTCCAACAAGCTGGGGGCCATCGGGGACCTCAACCTCGTCCTCGAGCGCGAGAAGGTCGACGACGACCTGATCGTGGTCGCCGGGGACAATCTCTTCAGTGAGTCCCTCGCCGACTTCGGGACCTTCTGCCGCCAGGTCAACCAACCCGTGCTGGGAGTCTATGACGTCGGCTCGCTCGACCAGGCCAAGAAGTATGGCGTGGTCGAGGTCGATCCCTCGAATCGACTCCTCAGCTTCGTTGAGAAGCCTGAGCATCCCGCGAGCGCCCAGATTGGGATCGCCCTCTACTTCTACCCACGCGCCACACTGCCGAAGATCCGGCAGTATCTCGCCGAGGGGAACAACCCCGACCAGCCCGGACGCCTCGTCCAGTGGCTCTACCCCCGGGAGCCGGTCCACACCTGGTCCGTGCCCGGGATCTGGTACGACATCGGCTCCAAGGAGACCCTCGAGGAGGCCAACCGGATCTTCGCCAAGCGGTGAGCCGGTCCCGCGCCCCCATCCTCGAGGTCTCTGGCCTGACCATCGTCCGGGATGACACCCGGATCCTCGACCGCGTCTCCTGGCGGGTCGAGCCCGGGGAACACTGGGTCCTCATCGGGGCCAATGGCTCCGGCAAGACCTCCCTGCTGTCCGCCCTGATCGGCTATCTCATGCCCACCGAGGGCGAGATGGAGCTGCTCGGCTGCCGGTTTGGGGAGAGCGACTGGCGGGAGCTGCGGTGTCGGATCGGCCTGGTCAGCTCCTCACTCCGGCAGATGATGGCCGACACGGAACCCGCCCTGCTGTCGGTCGTGGGTGGTCGGTATGCGATGATCGACTTCTGGGGCGAGCCGACGCAGTCGGACCAGCGCGAGGCCCTACGCTTGCTCGAGCGGGTCGAAGCAGCCCACCTGAAGGACCGTCCCTGGGCGGTGCTCAGCCAGGGCGAACGCCAGCGGGTCCTCATCGCCCGCGCCCTGATGGCCCGTCCCCGACTTCTGATCCTGGACGAACCCTGTGCGGGGCTGGATCCGGTGGCTCGGGAACACTTCCTCCAGTTCCTGGAACGCCTCAGCCGACAGCCGGATGCGCCCTCGCTCGTGCTGGTCACCCATCACGTCGAGGAGATCACCCCACTCTTCACCCATGCCCTTTTGTTGAGCGGAGGGCGGGTCGTGTCCGCAGGCCCCCGGAAGACCGCCCTGCGCTCGGAGACCCTGAGCCGGATGTTCGGATCCCCGGTACGCCTGAAATCCAGGTCCGGCAGGCTCTCGCTGGAGGTCCAGGCCTCAACGGCGCAGGTGATGTAGGGGCCCGCTAGCCGGCCTCGGGTTCGGGGGCCAGGCTTCCAGGGGATCCAGGGATTCCCGGTCTGCAATCCGCCACGGATTGCCAGCACCTCACCCCGCAGGCGAGGCGGCCCACCCCATTCTAGCGGCAGATCGCAGCCGGTGAAGCGATAGAAGATGAGTCACCCATGAACACCTCTCCCATCCAACCGACCCTGCTGCTCCGCCTTCAGACCTGGGCGGTACTCCCCACCCTGGCTCTCACGCTCTGGACCGGAACCTCGACGTCCCTCGCACAGGGCTGCGTCGCCCTCCGCGGAACGGGCATGTGCCATTTCGAAGACTTCGCCCAACCCGCGGACGCCGATCTCGCCCGCGGCGAGTGGCTGGCCACCCTCGGATTTCGGTGGTTCAACTCGGACCGACATTTCCGGGGCACCCACGAAGAACCCCAGCGGTACTGGGCTGGCACGGAGGTGATCAACGACACCTATTTCTGGAACCTCGGGATCCAGTACGCCTTCACGCCGCGTTGGAGCCTCGCGTTGGATGTCCCCTTCGTCTATTCGACCCGCTCCTCGCTCTATGAGCATCCCGGGATGGGACGCCAAACGACCTCGGCGGGCGGGATCGGCGACATCCAGCTCACGCCTTATGTCTGGCTCTGGGATCCCGCCAAGCGGGTCAAGGGCAACATCCAGCTCGGACTGGGCCTCTCGGCCCCGAGCGGCGATTACAACGCCCAGTCAACCTTCTACACGACCAACGGACCCGTCGTGGGGCCCGTCGACCAGTCCATTCAGCCCGGCACCGGCGGCTGGGGCTTCACCACCACCATCACGGCCTACCGGGAGATCCTACCGCGCACCACGGCGTTCGTGAATGGCTCGTACCTCTTCAATCCGCAGAACGTGAACGGCACCCCCACCCAGAACGGGCCCGGCGGGTTCCGCCGGCGCAATCCGTACGAGCAGGTGATGTCGATTCCTGACCAATACTTCGGCCAGGGCGGCGTGATGTACACGATCGTCCCGAAGTGGGGCTTGTCGCTGGGGATGGGAGCCCGCATCGACGGCGTTCCGGTCGAGGACGCCATCGGTGGCAGCGACGGGTTCCGTCGTCCTGGCTACGCCATCGCCGTCCAGCCCATGCTCCAGTGGATGAAGGGCCGGTACAACCTGTCCATGGCAGTCCCGGTGGCCGTCTACCGCGATCGGGAGCAGAGCGTTGCCGACAAGCGTTGGACCCAGGACACGGGCATCTACCGCCACGGGGATGCCGCCTTCGCGGACGTCTCGGTGATCGCCAGCTTCTCGGTCGCCTTCTGATCGGCACGGACGACCACGAGTTCCAACTCAACACCGGTCTTTCGACCGGTCCTGCAGCTCCGACGGGTCGGATGGTTCTCCATCCGGCCCTTTTTCATGCCTGGACGGATCGGGTCGCCGCGGAGGCTCGGGACAAGGCGGCTCACCCCAGGGGCCCAGGCAGGATTTTCAGGGCTTGGCCCGACGCGTGCTTCCCTCGACCTGCCGGCTTTTTGGCTGGCCCTGCAGTTCTGAGGGGGCCGGGTGTATCCTCCGCCCGCCCCCTTCTTTGCCTCTGCAGAATTCCATTCCCTGCCGGGCACCCAGACGCTAGTCGTTGGCCCGCAGGAGGACATCCAACGCTCCATCCCTGCACGGCAGACCGACTCCCACACCATGACCTCCAAACCGTTGACTGGACCCGAGCTGAAGGAACTGACCGATGGCCTGAACCGCTTGGCGCGGAACCTGTGGTGGAGCTGGAACCAGGAGGCGCAGGACATCTTCCAGAGCCTCTCCCCACGCGGGTGGCAGAACCTCTACCACAACCCTGTGGCGGTGCTGCATGAGGTGTCCGACTACGAGCTCCGCACCCGCCTGCAGGAACCGGAGTTCGCGGCGCGGGTCCGACAGGTCCTCGCGGAATTCGAGGCCTATCTGCACCAGAAGCAGACCTGGGCCTCCCAGCACGCCCCGCAGCTGGCGAAGCACCCGGTCGCCTACTTCTCCGCCGAATTCGCCTTCCACGAGTGCCTCCCCATCGCCGCCGGCGGCCTGGGTGCCCTCGCCGGCGACCACACCAAGTCGGCCAGCGACCTCGGACTCGGCTTCGTCGGCATAAGCCTCTTCTACCGGGAGGGCTACTTCCAGCAGTCCATCAGCTCCGACAACTGGCAGCAGGAACACTACGTTCCGCTCAATCCCCGCAACCTCCCCCTCGACCCTGTCGTGGATGCACGCGGTGAGCCAATTGTCTGCAACGTGCGCATGTTTGGACAGCCCATCCGGTTTCATGCCTGGCGGGTGAACGTCGGACGCGTCCCGGTCTACCTCCTCGATACCAACCGACCGGAGAACGAGGGTCAGTACCGGGATCTGACCAACCGGGTGTATGGCGGTGACACCACCACCCGGATCATGCAGGAGATCCTCCTGGGCGTCGGCGGTGTCCGGCTCCTCCGGGCCCTGGGGGTCCAGCCCTCCACCTTCCACATGAACGAGGGCCACGCGGCCTTCCTGACCCTGGAGCTGCTGCGTGAGAAGATGGCTGCCGGAAAGACCTTCGAGGAGGCGTCGACCCTCACCCGTCAGGAATGCCTCTTCACTACCCATACGCCGGTGGAGGCCGGACACGACCGGTTCAGCAACGACCTGATGCGACTGGCGGCGGACAAGTTCCACCACAGCCTCCATCTGAACCATCATCAGCTGATGGAGCTGGGCAACGAGCACCCGGGACGCGAGGGCGGACCGTTCTGCATGACCGCCCTGGCACTCCGGTACTCCCGGGCCGCCAACGGCGTCAGCGCCCTCCATGGCGAGGTGAGCCGCGAGATGTGGAAGGCGTTCTACCACAAGCACACCGCCTCCGAGGTGCCCATCGGCTCCATCACCAACGGCATCCACCTGGTGGGCTGGATCAAGGGTCCGATGCGGCGGTTCTGGCGGCAGCGCCATCTGAAGGGCGGCGGGGCACCCGAACGGTTCGTCGAGGACGCCAACACACCAGAGTTCTGGACCCGGATGGCGGATCCGTCCGTCACCGGCGACGAGGAACTCTGGGCCATGCGCTACAAGCTGCGTCGGGAACTGATCGAGTTCGCCCGACGTCGCCTGCTCATCAACCACCGGTCGTTCAGCCAGTCCGACTACATCGCCTTCGACGCCCTGCGCATCGATTCCGCGGCCGACGACGTTGCGGGTCTGCA
>SYEM01000260.1 GCA_005801385.1 Verrucomicrobiales bacterium
AGCTGCTGCCCAGCAGATGGTCGAGCGGTTCCGCGCTGCCGGTCAGGAGGGACCGGTGGAGGAACTGCGACAGCGGCTCTGGGTCCAGATGTACGACCTGAGCCACCTCATGAAGCTGCTCAAGCAACGCTTCAGCCAGTGGTTCAACCGGGTCCACAAACGCGAGGGAACCCTATGGGAGGGACGGTTCCGAAGCACCCTGGTGGAGGCGAATAGTCCAGCCTTGGCCACCGTGGCGGCTTACATCGATCTAAACCCGATCCGGGCAGGTCTGGCGAAGGATCCCAAGGACTACCGCTGGTGCGGGTATGCCGAGGCGGTGGCTTCCAATACCTCCGCTCGCAAAGGGCTCGCAGAGGTTTTGGGCGTCGGGGTCGATGCGGCACTGGCGGAGTACCGGAAATGGCTGTTCCGGCAGGGGGAGGAGCGGGAGGGGACCGATGATCAAGGGGGTCCACTTCGGAAGGGTTTCAACCGCGAGCGTCTGCTGAAGGTATTGGCCGAGGGGGGAGAACTGCCGCGGACGGAGTATCTGAGGCTGAGGATCCGCTACATGGTGGATGGGGCGGTCTTAGGAAGCCGGGAGTATGTGGACTCGGTATTCCAGCGACACCGGGACTGGTTCGGCGCCAGACGGACTTCCGGGGCGCGACCCGTTCGAGGGATGTCAGGCTTGGCACTGAGTTGCCTGCGCGACCTGCGTCTTCGGGTCGCCGGTTGAACTAAGATCGGCCAGGAACTCCCCAGTCCCGAATCAGAAGACGATGACAGCGATCGCCTCAACACGGGCGATCTTGGTGGCCTTGTGTCAAACCATGACGCTCGTGCCTCAAAACAGAGTTGGGAGGCTGAGACGACGTCTAGGTTAAGCACACTGGGCCGTCGAAACCTGCCGATATGGGGTGTCGAGAAACCTCCAAGCAGAGCACCGAGATCAATGACCTGACCCAAAGCTTCGTAAACGACCGAAGGCTGACAAATGACCTGGCCCACAAACGTCAGAACGTCAGAGGCCTGCGCTGATAGATGACCCGACCCCTTACCCTCGACCCCTTACCCTCACCCCTCTCGACCCCTTACCCTCACCGGGTCCACTCATGACCGCGGAACCACAACTGGAATTCCCTTTATCGGTAAGCAAAACGCGGCTGAGCGAGATGGAAACGAAAGCGACCTTGTTCTTGGCAAAACCCTCAGAACTCCACGGTCAGACCCGTTGGGATCATCCTTTCACGCCATAGCCTAAACTGGCTTGGAATTGTGGTTCTTCTGGTCAGATCCCAGACCGCGGTCTGGATCTGACGCAGGGCTAGGACCGACAGGATTTCCCCTGAGATCCAACCTGTCTCCATCGAGTACAGGCTCCACCCCACATCCGCGTCGCTCCCCCAATACTCCCATCGCCGATAGTCAAATCCCCGGAACCAGCCGCCATCGAACTGCGGCTGGGTGTCGCTGCGGACCTGAATCCGGCAGAGAAAACGCGCGAGTCGATCCTCCGCATCGCTATAGAGCGCCTCACCTGTCGCCGCGGCGGCCTCATGCAATCCCACCAACGCGAAGTTCGCCGTGTAGAGAAGGTCCGTGTTCGGATCACCATTCGCCTGGATGAGAGTTGTCTCCGCCGTGCCATACGCCGTGTTGCTGGTCGGCCCCTGCCGGATCTTCGTAAGGATTGCCCCACTGGGATCCATGTCGCCGGTCAGATCCAACGCCACCCGCCGTAACCATCCCCGATGTTCCGGGGTGTCCTCAAGCCGGACCAGCCAGGCCAGAGGGAGCAGCATCCGGGCACGTTCCTGGTTGAACTGGTCATTGGTCGCCGACCAACCCTGCGGATACATCTCCATCAGCCTCCGCACACCCCGGATCGCCCGCTCTCGCAGGAGCGGAGACCCGGTCGCATTGGCTCCCCAGAGCAGGCATGCCTGCACGTAGGCCTGGAAGTGAGGTGACAGGTCCTCATAACCACTATTGAAGTGGCTTTCCCATCCATTGCTGGCCAGTACTGGCAGATGGATCGACGGAACGGTGAATCCCTTTCGGCTGGTCAGCCTCGCCAGCGCTAGCAACTGCTGGGTCAATCGCTCGTCATATCGATCGGTCCCCAGCGCCGCGGCGGTCCTCAAAAGCCCCAGCCAAGCCCGTGCGTTGTCGTCACCCCACAGCTGATGATACCCGTGCGACTCCCCGTAGTACCTCGGCACATCGTTCCAACCAGCGAGTCCAAATGCCGAATGCTTCGGTTCGGCGAAGTCCCCGCCGTAAAGACGTGTGTTTCCAACCAGCCAATCACCGAGGTTCGATCCGATCCGGGTGAGATCCCGACGATTCAGGACAGATCCCGCCAAGGCCAACGCCCCGGCCGATGCGCCCGCGTTGTCCGCCCGACGCCACCACAGGACCGACTGGGATCCATCCGTGTAGATCTTGGAACGGAACCCCTCCAGCAGACCGTAGCGGCCATCCCCCACCTTGGAACCCCTCGGCATTCCAGGACCCGCTCGATGTCCATCCGGCCAATCCGGAGTCGCGGGCCCCTGATTCGATTCCCGATCGTATCGTGCCTGCCATTCCGGATGAACCAGCAGCCCTGATCGGCGATACCACTCCGCACCCCGGCGCAGGGCCTCCCGTTCGACATGCCTCGGCAATTCGTCATCGCGACTGAATGACGGCCGAACTGTCGGGATCCAGCGCAACGCGGGAATCTCGGCTCCCGGCTCCACCCACTGCAGGATCATGCGCCAAACCGGCTCCCACGCATCCAACGGTGCATACCGCGCCGTGACAAACTGGCTGAGCTTTGTGGTCGCCACGAGGATTCCTCCGACTGGTGCCTCGAACAGAACCGGATGCACCCCAGTGGAGGGCAGTCCATACACTGCGGTATCGTAGCCCGCCACCTGAGCCACCACGAGATGGGAACTCTCAACCGCGACTGGAAGATGGTGGCAGTCGTGGATCATCAGGATCCGTCCCTGACGGAGGGATTCCCCGAACGCATCGCTCGCGATAACAGTCCGCTCAAGGATATTGCCCCAATATCCTGTCGCCAGCGCCCTGGGACTGCCGAATGTCAGCTCCGGCACCATCGACGGATACTCCACGTAAAGCCGCACCTTCTTGGATCGCGCCCGTTGGAACACGTCTGGGTCCAGACGCGTGGTCTCGTGCGGATACCCGTCCGCAAGGATCAGAACACCTGAACCCTCCGGGGCGGCCTCAATGGCGGACCTCGCCTCAGTGAAACGATGGACCTTCGCGCCGGCATCCCGAAGGACACAAACCAGGTCGTTGTCCGACCGGGCCACGATGCGCCAGTGGGTCGACGCCATCACAGCCGAAGGTCCAACGAGGAGGGTCCAAGCAAGGATTGGCCCGAGGGTTAGCCAGCGGATCCAGATGCTAAGGCGTCGTCGGTGGTGCATGGAAAGCGTGTTGGAGATGCGGCTACGTCACGGGTTTTTGGAGATTCCGGCGGCGTGGCGCCATGGGAACGCGCCCGGTAAAAATTCCCGTCGTCAGAATGCCGCTGCGGGCGGGAGACGTCACCCCACAGCGTCGCCCAAAGGCCTCAGGCAAGGATCCCATGGATGGGTTCGCCGTAGTCGATTTCCAGTCGGGTCCGTCCTGGAATCGTCAGCCGTCTCGGGTCGAGGCCCAGCTGATGGAGGACCGTGGCGTGGAGATCCGTGACATAGTGACGGTCTTCCACCGCGTGGAACCCGAGTTCATCGGTGGCACCGTGCGCGATGCCGCCCCGGATGCCCCCGCCGGCCAGCCAGACCGAGAACCCATATGGATGATGATCCCGACCATCGCTGCCTTGGGCTCCCGGAGTGCGCCCAAACTCGGTGCCCCACACCACGAGGGTCTCCTCGAGCAGTCCCCGCTGCTTCAGATCCTTCAGCAGACCCGCAATCGGCTGATCCACCTGGGCGCAGAGCCGACTGTGACCGGCTCGCAATCCGCCGTGGGCATCCCACTCCCCTGCCCCACCGTCGCCACCGTGGAAGATCTGGACGAATCGGACTCCCCGTTCCACCAGCCGTCGGGCCGCAAGACACTGCTGACCAAACGTCTTCGTGACATCGTGGTCCAGACCATAGAGTCGACGGGTGTGTTCCGATTCCGCATGGAACGCCACGACCTCCGGGACCGCCATCTGCATCCGGAACGCCAACTCGTAGGATTTAATACGGGCCGCCAGCGCGGCGTCCTCGGGATGTTCCAACGCTGCAATACGGTTCAGTCGATCCATCAACCCGAATTCCGCCCGCTGCTCTTCGTTGAAGACATCAGGACCCGGCCCGGCATAGGGCAGCGGCCGCTTGGGATCGATCGCGAGCTGCACGCCCTGATGCTCAGGACCCAGGTAGTTCGACCCGTGGGCTCCTGTGCCCCCGCAGCAGTCGGCAATCGGACGGCCCATCACCACGAATTGCGGCAGGTTCTCGTTGAGCGAGCCGAGTCCGTAGTGGACCCACGACCCGATGGTCGGGAACTGACCCTCGAGCACGTGCCGTCCGGTATGGAACTGCAGCTGCGCCCCGTGGTTGTTGTCGGTCGTCCACATCGACCGCACCACGGCGATGTCATCGATGCAGTCGCCCACATGCGGCCACCAGTCGCTGACCTCGATACCGCTCCGTCCGCGCGGTCGGTGGCCCACCTGCATCGGGAGGATCTTCGGGTGGACCTTGTGCAGTCCGGCCACCAACTCCCGGAGATTCTTCTTAAGATAGGGCGAGTCTAGGCTGCCCTTGTACGGCGTCTCCGCGATGGTCTTTCCCTCGTAACGGTTCAGCTCGGGCTTCGGATCGAAGCTCTCCATCTGGCTGGTGCCGCCCTGCATGAACAGCCAGATGACGCTGCGGGCACGGGGGGCAAACTGCGGAAGTCCTGCCGGGACGCCACGGGAACCCGTCACCGAAGCCTGAAGCCCACCCTCCCGGGCCAACATCGATCCGAGCACCATGCCGCTCATGCCCATGCCCCAGTCCGTCAGGAAGGACCGGCGTGTTCTGAGACCTGTCCGCCGCGCGAGTTTCGGGTGGTAGGGGTTCATCGGATGCTCACGAAGTCGTTGTGATTGAGGAGGACGACGATCAGGTCTTCCTTGGCCCGACGCACGGGATCCTTGGAGGGCGGCACCGGGGAGGGATCGCCGACTGCGGCCGGGGTGAGACTCGAAGGATTCGACAGCAGAGCGGCCTGTTGCCCCAAGAACTCCCGACATACCGAGGTCTCCTCCGCCGTGGGCTGTCGGCTCAGGATCATCAGGAACGCCTGCCGGATGAAGGGCTCCTCTGCCGGCTGTTCGCCGAGGGAGTCGCTGAGCGTCCGTGCCAGCCGACGGGACTGGGATTTTACGAGCACGCTGTTGGCCAGCGCGAGCGCCTGCTGCGGGACGATGCTCTCGTCACGGCGATAGCACTCGGCAACGCCAGGTCCATCGAACGTCTGGGTGAACTCCATCACCTTCTCCTTGGCGTGACGGAAGTAGAGGCTGCGACGGGTCGAGGACTCACCAGCGCCCTGATCCAACTCGGGGCCACCCATCGCCGAATCCAGCCCTCCACAGACCTGAAGCAGGCTGTCCCGCACGACCTCGGCTTCCACCCTCCGAACATTCATCCGCCAGAGGTACCGGTTGTCGGGATCCTTGGCGTGGTTGTGGTCCGCCTGGATCCCACCGGACGTCTTCATCCGATAGGCCGAGGACGTCACGATGAGCCGGTGCATCGCCTTCATGCTCCAATTCTTCCGCATGAACTCCGCAGAGAGCCAGTCGAGCAACTCAGGATGGGTCGGCGGCTGTCCTGCACGACCGAAATCAAACACGGTCGGAACCAGAGGGCTGCCCATGTGCCGCATCCAGAGTTGGTTCACAGCCACCCTCGCGGTCAGCGGGTTGTCCCTGTGAGCGATCCAACGCGCGAGGGCGAGGCGCCGTCCGGTGGACGTCTTCGGGTAGATCGGGCCTAGGGCGGCGTAGTTCGTCGACGGTTCCAGAGCCGCCTTCCGGGCGGCTCCGAGTGCATCCCGCGCCTCGGCCAACTTCTTCTCCGCGGCGGTGAGGGCTTCTTGGACCTTGGGATCGGGTTTTGACTCAGGCGCGCCCGTCGCGGCGGGGTCTTTCGGGTGCGGTGCGCGGGGTACCTTTTGGAGCGCGACGACTGCCTCAGCCACGGCAACCTCCGCTGCGGTAACCTTGACCTGATGTTCCGCGGCTCCCGCCGCTCGGGCTGCGGAGTCCAGATCGCCGGGGACAAGACCATGTTTCACCCGCTCGGCGACAATCCGGCTTCGGAGAGCCACGGCTTCTGCCCGGGCGAATGCGGCCTGGTGGCTGGCCAGATCCGCCGACAACCGTGAGGCCTCGACGTCCTTTTCGGCCCCCAGCGCGGTGGTCCACGCCGCCTCGGCCTTCTTCTCGGCAGTCGCCACGGCCGCATCGCTGCGGGCCAACGCTGATTTCACAGCCGCCTCGGTCAGAGCCGGATAGAAGCTCTCCAACGGCATTGGCACCTCGCGGATCTCCGCGGGCTTCGCCATCAGGAACTCCAGGATCTGTGGTTGCACCGGTTGATTCGTCTCCGGCCGGGCCTCGTCGCCGCGGGTGAAGACAAACGTCGGATCCGCCAGACGGCCATCAAACGCCTGGACCAGGCTGTTGGCGCTGGGATCATCCCCCTCCGTCAGGGAGACGGTCCGGATGTCATAGGATTCGAAGAACGCGCGCATCCGGTAGAAGTCCACCTGGGACATCGGATCCGACTTGTGCTCATGGCAACGGGCACAGTTCACCGTGAGACCCAGGAAGGCTTTGGCTGTGTGCTCCACGGTGGCCTCGATCCAGACGTTGCGGTTGTACCGGAACCAGTTGCGGACGAGGAATCCCGTCGCCCTGAGCGACTCAGCATCAAGGGGCGCCAGTTCGTCGGCTGCCAGCATCTCGACGATCATCCGGTCGTAGGGCCTGTCGGTGTTGACGGATTGCACGATCCAGTCCCGCCACCGCCAGATGTGGGGCTGGCTCTCGCGGACCTCCGCCCCATGACCAGCCCAGTCACTGTAGCGCCAGACATCCATCCAATGCCGACCCCACCGTTCACCGTGTCGGGGGCTGACCAACAGGCGGTCGACCACTGCCGCGTAGCGCTCCTCGGAGGGATCCGAAACGAAAGCCTCCAGCTCCGCAGGGGTGGGTGGCACGCCGACCAGATCCATGTACAGACGACGCAGCAGGACATTGGGCGATGCCGGCTCGACTGGGCTTAATCCCAGTTTCCGATGGCGTTCGGAAAGGAACGCATCCACCGGGTTTCGAACCCAGGCTGGGGATCCCGATGGAACCGCCGGCAGTTGTACCGGTTGAAACGACCAGTGGGACGCAGATGGTGGCGGGTGACCGGGATCGGTTTCCCCGGCGAAGACCCCCGCCATCATGCTGAGAACGAGGGAAAGGAAACAGACAACGAGTCTCCAGACGCGAGGCAACCCCTGACCTTTGTGGGCCAGTCCTCGGATAGGATGTCCTGCGATAGGGTACATGCCAATGGGCGTTTCCAGCGGCTTGCCGGATCGCTCGAGGACTTTTAGACGCTATTCAGTATTCATCGAATCTCCAACTGCCGAGTTGGCTCTCAACTATCGGTCCAGATGACGGTGCAGAAACCGGAAGGTCTCGCCGCGGTTGATCTCATGGCCACCCACAAACCACTCGATGGCGCAATTCTCGGGTCGTTTCAACTGGGCCTCGTAAAGGTGCCGGACCTTGGCGAACTCGAACCCCACCTGTTCATCGGTACCGACCGGATCGGAATGGCCCCGCTCCACCATGAAGGGACGGGGCGCGATCAGGGCCGCCATCTCGGCATACCCATAGGTGCTGCCCAGGTTGAACTCAAAGATGTAGGGCTCGGGCTGAAACACATAGCTGTAGTCGCTGTCCGTCGTCGCCGTCTTCCAGGTCCATTCGTTGAAGTCACCCGACACCACCGTCATCGCATAGCCATCCACCAGCAGCGGCATCCGCATTGCTGTCTTGCCGCCCCAGGACAGTCCATAGAGGGCGATCCGGTCGGGATCCACAAACGGCTGGGTGCGCAGCCAGTCGACGATCTGCTGGTGCATCGCTGCGATGTACGAGTACTGGGTGAGCCCCACGCTGTTGCACTTTCGGACAAGGCTGTCCGAAGGCGGGAACATCACCGAAGGGGAGAACGTGACGAACCCTTCCTCCGCCAAATGGGCGGCAAACGCGTGGTAGGCTCCGGCCTCGTCCTTCACGAGCTGGTCCGGATTGCCTCCGCCTCCGTGCTGACACACCACGACCGGTCGCCGCTCGCCTGAGCTCAGGTTCTTTGGAATGACAAGAAGGCCGAAGGCATTGGCCCCGGGAAAGACTTCGAGCTGGACCTCGTAGCAGCGCCATCGGGCCTCGTCGTACCGAAGCCGTGACCTGGCCCCAAAAGGCAGCCGGGGGGTCTCGATGCGACCCAGGACCTCGCAACGGATATGGTCGAGATACGGACGCTTGGTCGCCTCGTGCCTCTCGACAGAGGAGGAATCGAGTCGCGAGAGGAATTGGGATCGTTCCTGGGCACTCCTGGCCAACAGGGTTTGGTTGTGGCGATTCAGTTCGCGCATCTGCCGGACCTGGCGGGGTTTTGGATCGAACCGTTTGCCGTGCACCGTCAGATCCTCTGACACGGCCGCGAGTTTTGCCGTGGGATCCAAGGCACCCAGGAAGCCGCGCAATAGCTCCAGAGATCCAAACGACCCCTGCCCGTCGGTACTCTGGATCAGGTTGATTCGAGCCGGCGGTTGAAGTCCTTCCACAAGCTGATGCGCCCGTTGGACCTCGGACCGGACCGTCTGGAGGTCCGGTGACCTCACCACACCGCGACTGCCTCCGGGCGCCACCACGGAGACCTCCGGAGCGCGGGAGACCTCGATGAGCAACCGACGGGGCAGAATCAGCGTGGCGATCTCGGCATCCCCGAACTGTGTGAGTAGCGAGAATACGCTTCGGTCGAAGGGTTCGCTCCAGTGGTGTTCTCGGGAGTCGAAATAACCCGAGACCCCGGTTGCCTGGATCCGGGTATCCATCGCCGCCGCGTAGAAGGCGAGCAGACCGCCCTCACCATAGCCCATCACGCCGATCGGTGCATTGTCCCGGGCCAGCCAATCCACAGCGGCCAGGACTTTTTGCACCTCGTATCCGATGAGGTGACGGCCCAACTGGTAGGCGGGTCTGAAGAGGAACTCCCGACTGCTCATGGGCTGTCTGGAATAGGCTCGGAAGCCGTCTCGGCCGCGCACCTCCACGGTACGATCGATCAACACCGGCACGACCACCCGACACCCGCTCTCAGCGAGGTGACGGGCGAACTGGGATTCCGGAGGGACACCCGGCTGGATGCCGGCCACCTGCTCCGGGGTCTGGCTGCAATCGGGTACCGCGACAACCGCGGCGATCGGATCGCGACCGCGCGGTTCGAGCAGGAGTCCCTCGCCATGCACCTCGCCAAATGCGGGCCAGCGAACCCTCAGGACATCATAGGTCGCACCCCTCGCGATCAGGGCGGGTTCCTCGAGTGTGGCCACCAACGCGGGCGACTCGAAGTCCACCCGTGGATCACGGACACCGATGATCTCGGCAAAGCGGGCTCGGTTGGTGGCGATAGACCGGTTGTAGTTCTCCACCGAGGACAGATCCCGACGCCATCGTCCAACTCTGGCCTCCTGGGCGGTCCGGATGGCGATGTCCAATACACCGTCCCAATTCCCAACCCCACCCTGCCCCGCCTCGAGCGGTTGGGTGCCCGAGAGGACAGCTGATGCCGGTTCACCTGCCGTGGTTGCGTGTAGGGCTGTAACCAACCAGAGCAGGACACTCCATGCTGTGGAACGCGTCCCTCGGCGGACTCGCAGGCACTGGATTTCCGTGACAGTTACCGAGGGCAACAGGGGGCCGGTAGGTTCCATGAGGAAGGCGGATGAAGGTGACGCATCAGGATGGACCCTGAATCGCGGTAGAGTCGACGAGTGAGGCTGATCGTGGCAACGGCTGTGGACTTAGGTCCGGAGCAGGCCATCGGTCCGCAGTTCAGCGCAGAACGGGGCTGACTCTCGGATTGCTGACCCTGTTGGTAGAGTGGACCTTTCCAGGGCTGGAAGAACCCAACTGGAGCTCGGTGACCTCCGCGATACCGGACCACAGTACGTCCATCATGAACCTCACGTCGTTCGAACGGCACGGTTTTGTCGCTGTCGCATTTGCGGCCGTCGTGCTGGCTGGGTGTGGCCAGAATCCTGAGACCTCCCCCTGGTCCAACGGCAGAGATACCAACTCTGTTCCGGGAGCGATACCTAGCCGGACTTTCGCTACTGGGCACTTTGAAAGTAAGAAACCCCAGCAAACGAGGGGTTCTCAGGTCAAAGGTCTGCACTACATTGGGTCTGTCGACAGGTCGGCTTGTTGGGTCGTGATCCGGGGGCGGGGTTGCTCC
>SYEM01000261.1 GCA_005801385.1 Verrucomicrobiales bacterium
ACACAGGCCCGATCGTCGCAGGCGTCATCGGCAAGCGGAAGTTCACCTATGACCTCTGGGGCGACACCGTGAACCTGGCAAGCCGGATGGAGTCGTCGGGCGTCCCCGGCTTGGTCCATGTCTCCGAGAGCACCTTCGAGGCGCTCAAGACGGAGTTCGATCTCGAGGAGAGGGGGATCACCCAGGTGAAGGGTGTCGGCGAGGTCCGGACCTATTTCCTCAAGGGTCGCAGGTAGCGGGCGGGTCTGGAGGGATGGGGATCTCAGCCCGCAGCTCTCGACTTCCCCCGATAGACCCACTCGAACAGCGGTGTGGCCATGAGCGTCGTCACCACCGCCATGATCACCATGATGGAGAACAGCTGGGGGGTGATCAGGCGTCGCTCCAGGCCGATGTTCAGGATGATCAGCTCCATCAGGCCCCGGGCATTCATCAGGGTTCCCACCGCGAGCGCCGTCCGATTGTCCTCGCCGTTGACGCGGGCCGCAGCCCAGCAGGCGACGAGCTTGCCGAGGCAGGCCGCCAGCAGCGCCACAAGGGCGACCAGCCAGAGCTTTGGGGTGTTGACGAGATCCAGCCGGGTGTTGAGACCCGAGTAGGTGAAGAAGGTCGGCAGCAGGAACACCGTGACAAACGGCTCGACCTGCCGGGTCAGCGCCTCCGCGAGGCGTCCGCGGGGGATCGCGCAGCCGAGGATGAAGGCCCCGAACACCGCGTAGATCCCGATCGCATCGGTGAACCACGATCCCAGCATCACCAGCATCAGGACCCCGGCGAGTACCGCCGACGGCAGGGTTCCGTCGGGATGGACCGAGGATCCGAGACCCCGGAGCAGTCGACGTCCGAGGGTCAGGACGGTCGTCGCGTACAGGATCCCCCCCCCGATGGCCCGGATCGCGATCCAGGGGTTGTCCTGGAAGCTCGCGAGGACCACGGCGAGGATGCACCACGCCGCCGCGTCATCGAGCGCACCGGCCGCCAGGGCCAGCGCGCCGAGGGCCGTCCCGGTCAGACCCCGCTCCACAATGATCCTCGCCAGCATCGGGAACGCGGTGATGCACATCGAGGCCCCAAGGAACAGCATCGCCTCCCAAGGTTGGACCGCCGGGGTGAAGAACAGGCCCTTCAGGGGGATGAGCAGCGTCGCCAGGCCGGCTCCGAGGAGGAACGGAACCACCATCCCCGCCCCCGAGACCAGTGCCGCGGCCCTCGCCCGGCCCACGAAGAGATCGGAGCGGAACTCGACCCCGACCAGGAACATGTAGAGGGCCAGACCCACCTGGGATACCGACAGGAAGACCACCTTCGACTCCGGAGGAAACAACCATTGCTGGAAGGGACGGGTCGTCTCGAACAGGCCCAGGACCGAGGGACCCAGCAGAACGCCGGTCAGCATCTCCGCCACCACCTGCGGCTGACCCAGCAGCCGCGCCACGCGCCCCACCCCACGACACGCCGCCAGAACGATCGCCAGCTGGAGAAAGAATCGGACCGAGACGTCGAACGGCATCATGAGGGAAAGACTAACAAACCCGGAAAGTACGCACACGTATATTCTGGTCCTGGAGATTTCCGGTTGTGCCGGGTAACCGGAAGCGGACTGTGCGGGTCGAACCCTCTAGGCCTGGATTCCCTGCACCGGGGCGATCGAGGCGCCGTCCCATCAAGTGAAGACCCCGCATCAGACCCTGGACAGCGTGTTAAAGGGCCCGACCGGTTTGGTTCGCCGGTTCGGGTTCACGCTCATCGAGCTGCTCGTGGTGATCGCCATCATTGCGATCCTGGCCGGGATGCTGTTGCCGGCCCTGTCCCGGGCCAAGGGACAGGCCCAGCGCGTCGCCTGTCTCAACAACCAGCGCCAGCTGGGGTTGGCCGGCATCCTCTATGCCGGGGATTCCGCCGACACCCTCGTGCCGAATGGCGAGGTCGACTCCTCCACGGTCGGTGGACCGCGGCTCTGGGTGATGGGCGGGTATCACAACTTCACCGCCGCGTTCACGAACATCGCCTACCTGATCGACCCCCGCGATGCGGCGTTCGGCGCCTACATCAAGTCGAAGGAGACCTATAAGTGTCCCGGGGACAGATCCACGTCGACCTTCATGCTGTCCCGTGGCCGCCCCATCCCGCAGGTCCGAAGCTATGCGATGAACCTGTACATGGGTCCGAACGCCGACATGCAGAACCGGCTATCCTCGCGTTATAGGGTCTACAAGAAGACCTCGGATCTCGGCGCACCGGCCAACCTCTTCCTGACCCAGGACCTGTCACCCCAGAGTCTCTGCACGCCGGCGTTCATCGTCCTCATGCCGGGGAACGCCAACGACCAGTTCTTCCATCTGCCCGCGGTGCACCACAACTCCGGCGGTGTGGTGGGCTTCGCTGATGGCCACTCCGAACCCCATCGTTGGCTCGATGCCCGCACCTTTCGCAAGGCCACGCTGGGACAGCGCATCGACCACAACCTCTCGGTCCCCAACAGCCGGGACCTGAAGTGGGTCCAGGAACGCACCACCGTGGCCCGCTGAAGCCCTCCCTCCCGGGAGGAGGGCTGGTCGGAGCCCCCGTTGCGTCGCCTCCCCCCATCGTCCAATCGGGATGCCGTGTCTGCCGTCGGGAGCTTCCGTTGGTTCGGGCTTCCGGGTATGCTCATGGGCATGCCTGAGAAGGAAGCCCCCCGGATGACCCAATGGCCGTTTGTCCTCGCCGACCTGCTGTTGGTGGGCATGGCCGGGTTCATCATCCTCACTGCCACCTGGCCCCTGAGCCGCTGGGAGATCATGGCCGCGGCGCCCTGCATGATCATCGGCTGCTGGATCGGACTCATCCCGTTCCTGCGGGAACACTCGGCAGCGGTGAAACTCTGGGAGCAGGCGAATCTCGCGGCCGCCGCCCAGCAGCTGTCGGCCGTGTCGGAGGTCGCCGACCAGATCCGACAGGCGACCGGACAGTGGCAGGGGATCCAGGACACCGTGACCCGGACCGCGGCCACCTCGACCGCCGCCGCGGAGAAGGTCTCGGCGGAGACGAAGGCGTTCTCGGAGTTCCTCTCCCGCTCCAACGACCAGGAGAAGGCGGCGCTCAAGCTCGAGATCGACAAGTTGCGTCGCGGGCACACGGAGCACCTCCAGGTGATCGTCCACACGCTGGACCACATCCATGCCCTCTATCAGGCGGGCGCCCGCAGTGGCATCCCTGCCGTCGTGGAACAGCTGGGACAGTTCCGTGGCGC
Source organism: Verrucomicrobiales bacterium (assembly GCA_005801385.1). Taxonomy (GTDB): domain Bacteria; phylum Verrucomicrobiota; class Verrucomicrobiia; order Limisphaerales; family UBA9464; genus UBA9464. The sequence continues at coordinate 3,233 of SYEM01000261.1, forward strand.
GTGTCTCGACGCCGCCCGTCGCATCGGTCTCTCGGTCTACGAGGCGCGTCCGGGCGATCCCTTCGATCCCCAGGCCCATCAGACTCCGGATGGCCAGACCCCTCCGGCCGGATCGACGGTCGAGGGCACGATCGCCTGCGGCTTCACCTACCAGGGCCAGCCGCTGCGTCGGATCCTGGTGTCAGTCCAAGGCGCTCCGGCTCCGGGATCCGGCACCGCGGAGTTGGGCGTCGAGGGAAAGACCGGGGCTGCGGAGCTCCCCTCGGGTCATTCCGGTGCAGAGACGCGGGCGGTCGGATGAGTTTCGGGGTGAGCCACGGGGCGCAGCAGCTTCGTTCGGTGTGACGCCTGGGGTGCGTGGGCGCGGGAGCGCCCAGTTTGGCAGGGCCCTGCGATACCCACCGGTTTGGGCATCCCCAAGGCCACCCAACCCCACCCGGGCCGGATGCCCGCCGGTCGTTCGGCGGGTGTCAGACCACCCGGCACTCGCCGGTGCCCTTCACGACCTCACCGATCAGCCAGGCCTGGTGCTTGGCCTTGGCGATGGCGGCGAGGACGGCGTCCACCGACTCGGGCGCAACGGTCAGCGTCATGCCAATGCCCATGTTGAACACCTGGTACAGCTCGGCTTCGTCGACCTGACCCTTGTCGCGGATCAGCTGGAAGATCGGCAGCATGTCCCAGGAGCCCTTCCGGATCACGACGTCGCACGATGACGGGAGCGTCCGCGGGATGTTGTCGACGAATCCGCCGCCTGTGATATGGGCGATGGCCCGGATCGTGGTGGCCCGGGCATTGAAGCGTTTGAGCAGGGATTGGACGAGGGGTCCGTACGACACATGGACCTTGAGCATCTCGTCGCCGATGGTGTTGCCCAGCGCCGCCACCTTGGTCTTGGGCTTCAGGCCCATCGTCTCGAAGAAGATCTTGCGGGCCAGGGAGTATCCATTGGTGTGGAGGCCGCTCGAGGCGATGCCGATCACGGCGTCACCCCGCTTCACGGACTTCTGCCCATTCAGCATCTTCGACCTCTCCACCACCCCCACGATGGTACCGCTGACGTCGTATTCCCCTGCCTGGTAGAATCCCGGCATCTGGGCGGTCTCGCCACCGATCAGCGAGCAGTTGTTGGCGGCGCAGCCCCGCGCGAATCCCTGGATGATCTCGGTGAACACATGCGGCTTGAGGGTTCCTGTACCGAGGTAGTCCAGGAAGAAAAGCGGCTCGGCCCCCAGGACCGCGATGTCGTTGACGCAGTGGTTCACGAGGTCCTCGCCAATCGTGTCGTGGCGGTCGAGGGCGAAGGCGAGCTTGAGCTTGGTGCCGACGCCGTCGACGGACGAGACAAGGACGGGTTGGCGGTACTTCCGTGTGTCGAGGGCGAACAGGCCTCCGAAACCGCCGACCTTGCCCATCACCTCCGGACGATGGGTGGAGGCGAGGAGTTGGGGGAGGGTGCTCTTGACCCGGTTGCCGAGATCGATGTCGACCCCCGCGGCGGCGTAGGCTTTCTGCTTCATCTGTGGGCCGTCAGGCTAGCGGGGGCCGGGGCGGAGGGAATCTGAAAACGTGTCTGGAGCGGAGGACCTTCCAACGCTTCCCCTCACCCCACGTCCTCGATCTGGCCCCGGGTCGGGACGGTCACCTCGGCCTGGGGTCGACGGGAGCGGATGGCCTCCGCGAAGGCGAGGGACTGGTCCTCCTCGCCATGCACGACGAACACCTTGCGGATCGATCCCTGGATATGGTCGAGGTGCGTCAGCAGCTCGTTGCGGTCGGCATGGCCCGACAGGGCGTCCATCGAGCGCACCTTGGCCCGGACCTCCACCGGCTCGCCGAAGATGTTCACTGGATTGCGTCCGGCAAGGAGCTGCGCCCCGAGGGTGTGTTTGGCGCAGTAGCCGACGAAGAGCACCAGGTTCTTGGGATCCCCGACCGAATTGCGCAGGTGATGGCGGATCCGCCCCGCCTCGGCCATGCCGGAGGCGCTGACGATGATCATGGGACCCGGCTTCTCATTCAGCTGCTTGGAGTGCTCGAGGTTCCGGATGTAGGTCAGGTTGGCCATCTCGAACGGGCTGCCTTCCTGCAGCAGGAACTCGTAGGTGGTCTCGTTGAAGCACTCCGGGTGCAGACGGAAGACCTCCGTGGCGTTCACCGCCAGGGGGCTGTCGACGAAGACCGGCCCGGTCGCCATCCGGCCGCCTTCCATGCAGCGCTTGAGGGCGTACACGATCTGCTGGGTCCGTCCGACGGCGAAGGCCGGGATGATGACCTTGCCACCCTCCTTAAGCGTCTCGGTCACATCCTGGAACGAACAGGGGTCTGTGCCCCGTGCCTCATGGAGACGGTTGCCGTAGGTGCTCTCGATCTGGAGGAAGTCGACGTTCTCAACGGGTTGGGGGTCGCGCAGGATGGGATCGCCCCCTCGTCCGACGTCCCCGGTGAACAGGTAGCGGAAGCGCCGGCCGTTCTCCCGGACGTCGAGCACGACCTGGGCGGAGCCCAGGATGTGTCCGGCATCGAGGAACGTGGCCGTGACGCCCTCAGCGACCGGGATGGGTCGCTCGTAGCCGACCGCCACGAACTGGCGGACCACCTGCTCCGCTTCGTGAACAGAGTACAGGGGGGCGACCGGGGGCTCGCCCCGACGGGCCCGTCGCTTGTTCAGGAACTCGGTGTCGGACTGCTGGATGTGGGCGGAGTCGGACAGCAGGATGGCGGCGAGATCCCGCGTGGCGAAGGTGCAGTAGATGTTTCCCCGGAAGCCCTGCTTGTAGAGGTTGGGTAGGTTGCCGCAGTGGTCGATGTGGGCATGGCTCAGGATGGCGGCATCGACCTGTCGGGGGTCGAACGGGAAGGTCTGGTTGCGCTCGATGGACTCGCCGCGTCGTCCCTGGAACAGGCCGCACTCCAGGAGGAGGCGCTGGCCATTCACGGTCAGGAGGTACATCGACCCGGTGGTCGTGCGGGCCGCGCCGAGGAACTGGATCTGCATGGTATGGACCGAGTCGACCCTTAGATGACGTCGCGCACAACCCCCAACTCGCCCCCGGCTACTGGGTTCGATCAAAACCTTTTGTGGACCGTCCCGTGCGGATTCGGGTTTACTGCCGGGGTTCCACTTCCAACCAACAAGGGAATTCCACAATGAGTAACGCGAATAATGCAGGCATTGCATCCAATGCCAAACGGCTTCTTTTCGCCGGCTTCATGGCCATCTTGGCCGCGGGAATCGGCTTCGGGATCCGTGGCGGCATCCTGGCCAACTGGGCTGCCGATTTCGGTTTCACCGGAGCCCAACTGGGTGACATCGGTGGCGCCGGCTTCACCGGTTTCTGCTTCGGAATCATCATCGGTGGTGTCGTGGTGGACAAGATTGGCTACGGCAAGCTTGTCGTCGCCGCCTTCCTGTTCCACGTCCTCTCAGCGTTCGTCACCTTCGCCGCCTCGAAGGGGCAGGCCCAGGAGGTCGCTTACAACTACCTCTATTGGGGGACGTTCATTTTCGCCCTCGCTAACGGAACGCTTGAAGCCGTGGCGAATCCGCTGGTCGCGACGCTGTTCCCGAACAACCGCACCCACTACCTGAACATCCTGCACGCCAGCTGGCCGGCGGGTCTCGTGATCGGTGGGCTGGTGGGCTGGTACCTCGGTGAAGGCGCCAACGCCATGAGCTGGAAGCTGCAGCTCAGCCTGTTCCTCGTCCCGACCGTCCTTTATGGACTGCTCTTCATGGGCCAGACCTTCCCGAAGTCGGAGGCGTCTGCGAAGGGTCTCAGCCTCGGTGAGATGCTCAAGGACGTCGGCATCCTCGGCGGCGCGGTGGCGTGCTATCTCCTCGTGCTGTTCTTCCAGAATGCGCTCCAGCTGCCCGCCATCGCTGCCTATGCGATGGGTGGAGTGATCCTGGCGGCGGTCGCGGTCATCACCGGATTCTCCATCGGCGCCTGGCTCTTGTTCGTGCTCCTCGTGACCCACGTTCTGGTCGGCGCGGTGGAACTGGGAACCGATGGTTGGATCCAGAACATCACCGGCAACATCCTGAGCCCCAGCCAGGGCAAGATCCTGTTCGTCTACACTTCGATGTTCATGTTCGCGCTCCGGTTCTGCGCCCACTTCATCGAGAAGAGCCTGAAGATCTCGCCGATCGGACTGCTGTTCATCTGCGCAGTCCTCGCCTGCGTCGGACTGAACATGGTCAGCGGCATCACCACCTTCGCGGGAGCCATGATCGCCCTCTCGGTCTATGCGTTTGGAAAAACCTTCTTCTGGCCCACCATGCTGGCCGTCACCAGTGACCGCTTCCCCCGCACCGGTGCCATCGCCATCTCCATCATGGGTGGCTGCGGCATGATGTCGGCCGGGCTGCTCGGTTCTGCCGGACTCGGCTACGCCAAGGACCGCTTCGCTGCCGACGAGCTGCAGAAGTCCAATCCTGCCCTCTACGCAACCTACAAGGCCGAGAAGAAGAGCACCTTCCTCTTCCTCGATCCGGTCAACGGTCTCGACGGCTCCAAGCTCTCCGCGGCCCAAAGCGCCGAGTCCAAGACCCCCGAGCAGAAGGCCGTGGTCGATGCCAGCATCGCCGGCGATCGCCGGACCTTGAAGGCCGACTCCTTCATCCCGGCCACGATGGCGGTCATCTACCTGCTGCTGTTCCTCTACTTCAAGGCCATCGGCGGCTACAAGCCGGTCGCGATCGAAGGCTCCGGGGCGCACTGACGTCCTCAAAACCCTCCGATCCCCCAACGGCGGCCCCATCCGGGGCCGCCGTTTTTCTTTGCCCTCGAGGGCCCTTGCGCCAGGCGGAGGGGGCTCAACCAGATTTGTTGGGTCCCGGATCGTCCACCATGCTGGACGTCCCATGGCGACCCCTGTCCTGTCCGGTCTGAGCATTCTGGTGGTGGAGGATGAACCCCTGCTGCGCCGTCACATCTCATCCTCACTCGAGCGTCTGGGTGCCGACGTCTCCGGTGCCGACTCCATCCGGGGGGCCCGACAGATGGCTCAGGACCTGAGCTTCGACTTCGTCCTGATCGACGTGAACCTTCCCGATGGTCGGGGAATCGATCTCCTGCGCGAGGGCGTTCTGGGATCCAACACCGGGACCGTGGTGATGACCGGGGATAGCGGGGTCGCGGGAGCGGTCGAGGCGATGAAGCTGGGGGCCCTCGACTATCTGACCAAGCCGTTCGAGCCCGAGGCCCTGGCCTTGGTGATGTCCCGTGCCCGGCAGCAGAAGCAGGCGGCCCGCATCACGGAACACCGGCGCAGGGATTCCCCGGAGACGTCCTTCTTCTTTGGCGGTTCGCTGGCCTCCCTCGAGACCCAGCTCCAGCGGATCCTCGTGGCGGACCAGCGCCTCCATTCGCACGGAGCCCACCTGCCACCGGTGGTCATCCAGGGCGAGACCGGTACCGGCAAGACCACGGTCGCCCGCTGGATCCATGGGCAGGGACCCAGATCCGGGGGTCCGCTGGTCGAGGCCAACTGCGCCGCCATCCCGGACGGACTGGCGGAGTCGGAGCTGTTCGGACATGAACGCGGGGCGTTCACGGATGCCCGCAGCGCCCGCATGGGCCTCTTCGAGGCTGCCAACGGCGGAACCCTGTTCCTCGACGAACTCGCCTCGCTCAGCCTGCCCCTGCAGGCGAAACTCCTGACGGCGCTCGAGGATCACAAGGTCCGACGTCTCGGCGGCAACCGGGACATCCCGGTGGATGTCCGGGTCATCGCCGCCGCGAACCGGGATCTCAAGGAACTCGTGCGCGAAGGACGGTTCCGGGAGGATCTGTATCATCGGCTTGACCTCTATCGGATCCTCCTTCCCCCGCTGAGAGACCGGGGCGACGACGTGCTGCACCTCGCCGAGGCACTCCTCGCCCGGCTTTCGCGACGTCATCGGCTTCCAACCCGTTCGCTTTCGGAGACGGGCCGGCGTCGGGTCCTCGCCTACGGCTGGCCGGGCAACGTCCGGGAACTCGCTCACGAACTGGAACGGGCGCTGGTGTTCGAGGACGGAGAATCCCTGAACCTCGACCAGTTGATGGGGGCGAGTCCGGCCGGTCCTGCGGAGACCCGGCCTTCGAATCTGCCCGTGCCGATCTCTGGCACGATGTCAGGCGATTGGTTCAATCCCCTGTTCCGATTCCCAAACCAGGGATTCTCGCTGGAGGAGGCGATTCTGCGCCTGATCCACCACGCGCTCGCCCAGACCCATGGCAACGTCTCCGCCGCCGCCCGTCTGCTGGGGGTGTCCCGGGACTATCTCCGGTACCGTCTGGGAGGGTGGAAGGACGGTTCCAGGTCCGCGTCGGGTCCGTCCATGGATCCGGCCGTGTCGGAGCCGAGAATCGATCAGATCCCGCTGCATCTCTGAGGAGGAATCCGGGGCCCTGCCCCGATCTGGGTTCGTAAGAAACCAGCCGGATTCCTCGTCTTGAGAACCGGTGAGCGCCTCCAACCCTCAGTGGATCGGATCGTTGGATCCGACAAGACCGTCACGATCTGGCCCCGTCCCTTCGGGAGATTCGACCGGGACATCCTGGATGAATCCGGTGTCCCGGGTCATCCCGGGCGGCGACTCCAGCCCACCTCGGGTGTCTCAAGGCCGAGGCCGACATCGCTTGCGGCAGGGAGGGACATCCCTGGGAACCACCTGGGTCGGAGGGTGGGTGCTACTAGGCCAGGTGTCGGTCGCAGGGGCTGAGGCCTCAGCTGTTCCCTCCTCCTCCTTGTCGACTCTTACGGGTGCGATCGTGATGGGCATTCTGCTGGCCCTGCCCATGGCGTTCCTCGTCGTTCAGCTGTTGGAAACACGCAGGGATCTCCGTGTGGCCCGGGGAGAACTGGGATTCGCTGCCAGGACCGCAGCCCTGGGAACGCTGACCGCCCACCTGCTCCACGGACTTCGGAATCCAGTGATGGGACTTCACCACGTCGTATCCGCCCGGAATCCCCAGACAGTATTGGAGTCCGACTGGCGATTGGCCGCGGAATCGACCCGTCGTATGAAGTCCCTGATCGAGGAGGTGACCCGCATCCTTCGGGAGAATTCGGATCTGCCAGGGTACGAGCTTTCTCCCCCGGAAATCTTCGACCATCTCTGCCGTCGCTTCCATCGGATGGCCGCGGAGAAGGGGGTGCGGATCGAGTGTGAGGCCTCGGCGCTCCGGCCCGTCGACAATCACGTCGCCAACCTCGTCCTGGTCATCCTCGAGAACCTGGTGGCCAATGCAGTCGAGGCCAGCCCCTGCCCGGGGGTCGTGGTCCTCTCCTTCATGGAGGAACCCCGGGGCCTGGTTTTCCGGGTCCACGACGAGGGCCAGGGAGTCCCGACCTCTCTCGTGCCCCACCTGTTCCAGCCCGGCCGCACCGGAAAGGTCGGAGGGTCCGGCCTGGGGTTGGCCCTGAGCCGACAGCTGGCGCGCGCGGCAGGAGCAGTCCTGGACCTGGAGGCGACGGGTCCGGGTGGAACCATCTTCCGGCTGGTGGTGCCGAAACCACCCCGGTCCCATCCATGGCCTTTCCGTCATTCCGGCAATCGGCTTTCCTCCAGGGAACCGAAACCACTGTGCGCGACTGGAGAACCGACATCGTCCTGGGCCGGACCGTCTTTGAGACCGGCCTGCAGGTCCGTCCCGACGACATCGACATGAACCGGCACGTGCACGCGAGCCGGTATCAGGACTATGTCCTCGCCGCCCGATATGACCAGATGGCCCGCTGCTATGGGATGTCGATGGAGGCGTTCCTCGCCGAGGGACTGACCTGGTACGCCCGTGTGGCCCACTTCGAGTACAAGCGGGCTCTCAAGCTCGGGGATGCGTTCCGGGTCCGCACCTGGGTCGACGCCGTGGCCGAGACCGACGTCCGGGTCTGCTTCGAGATCGTGCGGGGCACCCCCGGAAAGCTCTGCTGCGACGGATGGTGCGAATTCACCCTGGTCGGCGTGGACTCGGGACGTCCCATGCCGATCCCGCCGCTGGTACTCGAGAAGTACTGCGTCTGAACTGCTCCGCCATGAGGCTCAGCCCAGGGTCTCGACCCGGAACCGGTCGGTCTGACGGGAGCCCATGGATCGAAGCGAACGTCGGATCGTTGCCGAGAGGGTCCGGGCCTCCGGAAGGGATCGGCCAGCGATGAGGATCCGGTTCTCGTAGTCCTCGAGGTGTACGAGGAGCTTCCGGGGGAACCGCCCACCGACCGCGTCGAGTCCCTGGCGCCATGTTCCACCGTGGGGTTTCAGCAGGTTGAAGAGCGCAATGCCTTCCGGGGCAAGCCGATCCCGGACGAGTCCCGGGAGACGGATCCAGGTGGCCCCGGGCTTCTCGATGTCACTCCCGGTGGAAATCGACAAATCCTCGATGATGAGGCGGAAACGTCGGCGTTCCCAGATGAGCCACGCGACGGCATCCGCGTGGGTCCAGCGGACCAGGTGGCGCCACGAGGGGCATTCCCGACAGAACAGCGCGTACCCGCTCGGATCCATGTCGACCGCATTCAGGCACCCGGTCCATCCCAGAGCCTTCAATGGAGCCAGGATCCCGCCCGCACCAAAACCGAGCAGGGCGATGTGTCTCGGAGAATCCTCTGGGGCGAGCCGTGCGACGGCGGCTAGGAGGTCGTAGAGGCCGTGGGTCGGACGGGCCGAGGTCCGAAGATCGCTGATCAGGACGCCGTGCTGGATCAGCCGGACACCGTGTCGATCCCGGACGAGCCTCGGAGCGGACGCCTTCATCAGGCCTTGCGCCCGGACCACCACACCGCGCACAGGTGACCCAGGGCGATCGCCGCCATGCAGAGGAGGATCGAGCCGAGGACGTTCAGGACCGCAAGGGTCCAGGACCTGTTCTGGATCAGTCGGAGGGTCTGGAGGCTGAAGGCCGAGAACGTTGTGTAGCCCCCGCAAAACCCGGCGATGAGGAACTGTCGGCCCATGGGACGGTTGATCCAGCCGAGGCCGGGATCCTCCACCCCGGCAACAAGGCCGATGAGGAAGCATCCGGTGACGTTCACGAGAATCGTCCCGAACGGCAGGGTTTCGCCCAGGCGTTCGCCCAGCCATCGGGCGACGAGGGAGGCCACGCCGAACCGGGCCATCGACCCGATCCCTCCCCCGAGGCCAACCCACAGGAAGTCCCTGATGCTCACGGGTTGAGAAGACACCAAACCCACCCGGTGACGAAGTCGTTTGTCACGACGGCGGTGGAACCGGTCCTCGGCTCACTGGCCCACGCCAAGAAGGTGTCGGACGAAGAAGTCCATCCGACGTCGGCTCGCGTAGGGTGTCTCCCCGGCTCCGTGGTTGGCCCCGGGAAGGATCAGCAGTTCGACATCCCGCTCGGCCCGCACGAACGCCGCCGCCAGCTGGAGCGTGCTGGCCGGGTCCACATTGGTATCCAGTTCACCGACGGTCAGGAGCAGCTTTCCACGCAGCTTGGCCGCGTGTTCCACGTTGGAGGACCGGCGGTAGCTCTCGTCGACCGGCCAGCCGAGCCACTGCTCGTTCCACCAGAGCTTGTCCATGCGGTTGTCGTGGCACCCGCAGTCGCTGACCGCCACCCGGTAGAAGTCCGGATGGTCCAGCAAGGCACGTGTCGAACTCTGTCCCCCCGCGCTGCCGCCGTAGATGCCCACCCGCCCCAGATCCATCCACGGCCGCGTCGCGGCCGCCGCCCGCAGCCAGGCGATGTGATCCGGCAGGCCCGAGTCCGCGAGGTTCTTCCAGCAGACGTCATGGAACTTCTTCCCGCGGAAGTTGGTGCCCATGCCATCGATCTGGACGACAACGAATCCGAGTTCTGCGATGGCGTGCTGCCGCAGCAGGCGCCCGAATTCCTTCGGCACGAAGGCCCCCTGGGGACCGGCGTAGATCTCCTCGACGATCGGATACCGCCTGGCGGGATCAAAGGTGGAGGGGCGGATCAGGATGCCATGGATGTCGGTCACGCCATCGCGTCCCTTCGCGACGAACCGCTCCGGCACGGTCCAGCCGGCCTTGAGGAGCACGGAGGCGTCGGCGCGTTCGAGCTCGATGACACGGGTCCCGTCGGAGGCGTGCCGCAGCTCGCAGACGGGCGGCTGATCGACCCGGGACCACGTATCCAGAAACCACCGACGATCCGGTGAGAACTCGACCCGGTGGTCTCCATCCCCTTCGGTCAGGACCTGGAATCCTGAGCCATCAAACCCCGCTCGGCACAGATGCCGATGATACGGATCCTGCCCGGACCGCACTCCGCCGGCCATGAACCAGACCTCTCGACGCGTCTCATCCACGTGGAGGACCTCCCTCACGACCCAGTCCCCACGGGTGATGCGGTTCTTCACGCTCCCCGTCCTCCGATCGATGAGCCAGAGGTGGGTCCAGCCATCCCGTTCCGACATCCAGATCAGCTCCTCGGTCCCCTCGAGCCAGTGACGCCAGGTCTTGTTGGTCCAGTCGATGAAGGTTGGGGAGGTCTCCTCCACCACGATCCGAGGGATCGAGGTTTCGTCGAGCGGACCCTCCTTGGGGTTGGCCACCGCCAGGAGCCGATAGCGTTGGTGACCGCGTTCGTTGTACGCGACGAAGACCTCTCGACTGTTCGTGGCCCAGTGGAGGTCGAGCTCGCCGTCCTCCGTGTAGGGATTGGGATAGAAGGTGTCGTCCACGCGGCTGCCGCGTCGATCGGCGACGCGGAAGAGATGGAGGATGGGTCTGGGCAGCGGATCGCCGGGCTTGAGATAGGTCTGGGTGTGAAGACGGGGCTGGACCTGGTCGGTCGGTGCAACTTCGAGGAAGGACACCTTTCGGTCCGATCCCGCCCGGATCTTCCGGGCGATGAAGGTCGAGGAATCCGGAGCCCAGTGGACCTCAGGGGCGTAGGCCTCTCCTGGAGCGCCATCGGTGGTGAGGCGTTCCAGTGTGGTCGAGTCCTTGGGGCGCAGGAACAGATTGGAATCCCTGGCCACAACAACCCAGCGTGCATCGGGCGATTCCCCGGGTTCCCGGATCGGGAGCGGCGCTGGCACGGGTTCGGCAGGGGGGTTCGGAGCCTGCCTCCCGAGGGTCACACGCCCCGGGTGTTCCGGTGCCTCGAAGGTTCCGACCACGGTTCCTGCCGGATCGGTCAGGAGCCAGACATGCCCACCGAAGGTGTGCTGGGCCCGCTCCGCTCCGGCCCGGACGCGTCCATACGCCTTGCGATGACCCTCGGGATCCACCCAGAAGAGATCGAGGTCCCGTCCGGTGGGATTGTGGAAGGTCAGGACGGTCTCCTGTCCGGTCCGTCGGGTCCGGGTCCCGACACCTCCCACCGACGGAGCAATGTCCTGAACCGCTTCATCGGGGGGTCTGTTGGTGGTGGTCCGGGTCCCGCCCTCCGCATCGACCACCACCCACTCGTAGGTGTCGGGACCGGTCTGGACGCGGTAGGTGAACCGCGTGTTCCCGGGCAGCCATTTTGGACGCACTGCGTTGCGGAAGACGGTGTTTTCCGTCCGCCGGGAAAGACTCAGGGCCCGCTCATAGTCGCCGGGGGTCCCCTGTCCCAGGGCACCACAGATGATGGAGAGCAGGGCAATGCCCAAGCCGGACCGCTTCAGGGATACGGGAGTGTTCAAGGTGGCCGCAATAACTGCCGTCAACCCTCTCCTCGCTCAACTCTCAACTGGCTCCGCTCCACTCCTGTCGTCCCGGGTCTCCGTGGCGTGCCCATCTTCCCTGGGAGGGTTGAGTGAATGGGACAAGCCAGTCGGGATCCTCTGAAGCGAGGGTCCACGGGAGGGGACTCCCAGGGAGCAAGGAAGGAGTGACAGGCGAGAGGGTTGACGGGTGCCATGGTCCATACGCCCGGTCCATCTCTCGGCCGGTCTGGATCCGATGGAACCGGACCGATGCCGCGTTCGATGGCGACGCTCGCGAGGTTTATTCCAGCCCGGCCCCTACGGCGACCTCACGGTGCAAACACCCGCACCGGCACCAGGGCTTCTCGAGTCCCCAGGCGGAGGAGAAAAGGATCGGGCATCGCCCAGGATTTGCGTCGGGCATTTCCGTCGAAGGACTGATCGATCTGGGCAGACCATCGCAATGGCTCGATCCGGTCCGGCCCGGAGCTCACGTGTGACCCTCTTTCAGTTCGGTCTTGAGGCGTGGCGCATCTGCTCGAGTTCCTTCCTCAGGGGATTCCAGTAGATCCGGTCAGCAACCCGCTCCACCCGCTCCTCCTCCGCCATGGCTGCCTCGATTGTCGTCACGTCGCCATCCAGTGCCGCACTCAGAAGTGGCCGCGCCCCAGCTGCAAGATCCTTTGCCACTTCGGGGAATTGCCGCGCCAGTTCGATCAGCAGCTCCGGTGTCCGGCATTCCCTCAACCAGAATATGGCGCGTTCGGGGGCCGGCTCTCCGTCGCAGGCTGCATGGTCCGCCTCAATCAACCGACGGATCATTGGCCAGTCCTTGTCCCGCTGGGTCTTCTTGGCGAGGACGAGGTCGGAAAGGGCCATCAGCTCATAGATCGTTCCGTCAGCACCTTTGAGGGTGGTGCGTCGTTGCCATAGCTCCGGGAAAGGCGCCACTCCCCTCATCCTGGACATGATGTCCACCCGGAGCCCCGCGGCGTCGGGATGCTGGCAGCGGAAGTGGATGGCATGCCCCCGTTGGAGATGGTCCCTTGAAAAGGGAGGCACAGCGATGACGGTGGCCTTCAGTTCGGCCAGGGCGGCATCGATCCGACCCAGATTCTCGGGGTCGGTAGCGATCGCAAAATCGGTGTCGCGGCTAAACTCCGCCGCGCCGTAGAACACGCAGGCCTGACCGCCCATCAACAGGGCGTGAACCCCGCAGCTCTGGAAAGTCGAAAGGACTTTGTGAATCTGGTTCCGGATCAAGGCTGCCTCCCTGGGCGAGATACTGCGCCCACAGTTTCATGCTCTCGTCCCATCGCTCCAGAGGCGACAGCCGGAACCATTCCTGCCACTCGTCATCCGGATCCCGATGCATGTCCTCCAGGCTCGCATAACGGCCCTTCGATGCAAACCGGATCCCAGCCCCAGCCCCAATCCATGCCCGATCCGTTTCGGTCTGGCGGGAATCAGGTCATCGGCAGCTCCCGGGGGTGAAGCGGTGCCGTGACGGTGAAAGGTACCCGATTGCTCCTGGCGATCATTCGCCGGCCCACATGGATCCTCCTGGTGCTCGTTTTGGTGGGCCGCGAGAGGAGGGGGCGCGTCACCGACCATCCCATCGGGGTTCAAATGGTGTTCCGAAGGCAGGAGAGTGTCTCTGTCCCGTCCTGTCTTCCCTCCGCGTTCCGAGCGCTCAACGCCTCCCGTTGCCGAGCCACAGACAGGCGTTCCCGAGGATCCGCAACACGTCCGGGTTGAAGTATACCGGATAGGTTTCGTGTCCGGGTCGGAAATAGAAGACCCGGCCCTTCCCGAGGTTCCAGAGCATGCCCGAGCGGAACCATTCTCCTGTGGCCCAGCGTTCCTCGAGAATCACCTCATCGGGCGGCGGCACGTGGAAGGGCTCGTCGTACATCTCGGTCTGTGAGATCTGGAAGACCGCCGGCACGCCCTTTGAGATCGGATGACCCGGCTTCAGGATCTGCACCTGGCTGGGCTTTCCATCGCCGCGATACGCGGGGAAGCAACAGTTCGGCAGGATGAGGTCGATCCGGATCGGGCCTTCGATCGGCTTGCGATAGGTGACCGAAGGCGACAGGCGTTCCGTGTACCGGGGGGCCATCAACGGACGGGGAAGGAGGTTCGTCTCGACGAGGACGGCTCCAGCCCGTTCCGCCGGAGGCAGGCCCTTCAGGGCGTCCTGTCGGGCCCGCTCATTCATGGCTTCCACGAACGGTCGAGACCAATGGGCGGAGTGGAGCGCGATCAGTGCGAGGCGTCCGTCGAGGATGCGCTGGACGATGTCCCTCGCCACCGGCGGCTCGATCTCCATTTGGCGGACATGGCCCCACCAGACCAGGACATCGGTCTGATCGAGCGTCGCAAGTCCCTGCCTGGGATCATCGAGTGCTGCCGAAACGACTCTGAGGCCAGGAACCGTCTGAAGGTGCTGAGCGATCTGGTTCCCAAGCCAATTCGTGTAGGCCTGCTTCTGCTGGGGTTGTCGTTCATCACAGACCAGGACCCGGACCGGAGGAGTGGCCCCGTGGGATCCCTCAATTGGCACGCTGATCGCAGCGGCGAGGAGGATGAGTTTCAGCGACAGGAGGGATCGGAGAAAGGCCATGGAGGTAGCAGCTCAGGCCACAGTGCCGAAAGCCAAGCGGAAATACTCGGTTCAGATGGGGTCCGGCAATTCTTGGCTGTTTTCACCCTCTCCAGTTTTCCTCCGCGTCACCGCGTGAGTCCCTGCGGTGAAAGAACCAATCGATGCTCGCTTGGACCCGGTACCAATGGGGTTGGGGTCAGGTCCTCCCATTCGAGGTGTCCTTTGCGATAGAATGGGGACAGGAAGTGCCCGCTCTGTCCTCCCGGCATCTGAAGCAGTCCTCGTTCCTCGTGACCGGGAGCCACCACCATCCGTTCGGAGGGGCCGAACCGGACCCCTTGGATCTTCGGCATGTGATCGTCGCCCGACAGCGCACGCGGAGTCATGTCGAGCCAACCCGAGATCCTTGGCAGGGCCCGGCTGATGGGATGCTGGATTCGGACGGTGTTGCGTTGCCCCCAGGTCGCTTCCTGGAGGGTGAGGCCCTGGGCTTTCAGATCGGCCAGCACCGACTCCACCGCCGTGGCGAGAAGCGCCTCATAGCTCGTGAACCGGGGTGCCAGCAGATGGAGCGGCTTCTGGGTCAGACAGGTCCACAGGGGCGTCTCCCAGCGGACACTGTCGATCGGCAGATCCGATCCGGACTCCTGGCAGCGGGCGACCAGTGGCTGGAAGAACAGTTCACCCACCTTGAACCGGAAGGCCCGGACAACCCGGTAGCCCACGGAGTTCGTGGAGGCCCGGCCACCCCAGTTCTCCACGGTCCCCCGCAGTTGTGTCCAGGCGGCCGGGTGGGTGCCGAGCGGGCCGCGGTCGAGGGTCCCCAAGAGGAGCCGTTGCCAGCGTTCGAGGAACAAGGCCCGGTCGTCCCGATAGAGGGCAAACAGGTCGGTCTCGTCCGCCTTGGACAACCGCTGGAGGTCCTCCCGAATCTGGGTGGCCCGTGCTCCAAGATCGGTCTGCTGGACCCCGGCCGAGAGGTAGTTCGAGTCGCCGCTCATGCGGTTGTTGGCGGTCCAGAGACGGGGCCCGCGGACCACCGGATACTCCTGTGCTGCCCTCCATCCGTCCCACCGGCAGGAACCGTCGGCCCAGGAGACCGGGACCTGGCCGTCGAATCCGATGCGTCGTGGCAGTCGGCCGACCAGCGTCCAGGCGAGGTGGCCTTCGCGGTCCCCGACAAGAAGGTTGAGATCCGCGATGCCGCAGGTCGGGGCGATCCGGATGGCGTCCTCAACGGAACCCGCGGTCTCGAGCTCAAGCAGCTGCAGGTTCAACGCCTCCGGCTCATGCGCCACCCAACGCAGGGCGAGGGTCTGGCCCAGAGGGTTGGTGCCGAGGACCGGGCCCCAGAGGGTCCGATCGTGATGGATCGTCCGGGCAGGAGCCCCGGCGATCCGGATCTCCTCCGTCACGGACTCCAGATCCCGCCATCCGTCCGGCGTCCGATACCGCCTCGGGTTGGAGGGGTCGGTCTCGACGAGGATGACATCCGTCACATCCAACGCGGCGTGGGTGAACCCCCATGCGATCCGGCCGTTGCTGCCGATGATGAACACCGGGGCGCCGGGCAGGGTGACGCCGTCGAACTGGCGGGACTGGCCGTCGTCCGTCCAACGGGCGCTGACGCGGTACCAGATGTTCGGGACGCCCAGGTCGAGGTGCATGTCATTGGCGACGATGGCTCCGCCAGTGGACGACACGGAGCCGTCGACGCCCCAGCTGTTGCTGCCGGGCATGAGCGGACGTTCCCAGTCGAAGGTCCCCGCGGTGGTTGCCGGACCCGTTCGGAACTCGATCGTTCCGGGCGAGGGGATGGGGGCGATCTCGGTGGTGGAGCCATCCAGTGCCGCCTCCCACTCCGAGGCACTCGGATCCAAGAAGGCCAGGGCTTCCCTCGGGAGGACCTCCGCGAGCAGGCCCCGACGCTGATCGTTCGAACCCTCGGCGTCCTGGAGTCGTTCGGACATGAGAAGGGACACGAGGAGGGAGTCGACCGGATCCCAGGTCCGCGGGACCTGGTTGAGGAGGATGTACTCCGGGGGTCTCGCCCGCAGTGAGCGAAGGCCGGCGTTGACCCCCTCGGTGTAGGCCTGGACGACGGCCCGTTGACGGTCGGGAGCCGCGGCGAGGGCGGTCTGTGCGGTCTGCCGCAGCCGGTGGCGTCGCATCTCACCGTCATAGTCGGCCAACGCCGCACCCAGCAGTTCCGCGAGTTCACCGGCCGCGTTGCGACGGAGCAGGTCCATCTGGAAGAACCGGTCCTGCGCATGGAGAAATCCGGTGGCGAACGCCAGGTCGATCCGGCTTCCCGCCCGGACGGTGGGAATGCCCATGGCGTCGCGATCAATCTCGACACGATCCTGGACGCCGGTCCCGGACACGGTGCCCTCCAGGAGGGCGCGACTGGACAGGAAGACCCCAGTCAGGACGGCGAGTCCCGCCGATGGGAGGCCGATCGCGAGCCCGAGAATCCAGAACCAAAGCCGATGTCTCCGCCTTCCGACCATCGACCGAGCATGGGCAGCGAGGGATCCCGGGCAAGGCTGGGGATGCGACGATCGCCTCAACCCATCGCGCGAGCGATGGCGTTCCACCAGATGTCGTGCAGTTCCGCCACAGGGGACTCGAGCGTCGTCGTACCGGAACGGATCGAGAGCACGTCACCGCCCACCGTTCCCAGTCGCTGTGCCGGGACGCCGAGGATCCCGCATTGCTTGAGGACCCGTCCGGCATCCTGGGAAGCCACCGTGATCACAATGCGGTTCTGGGTCTCGCCGAAGAGCAGGGCGTCCATGCGGGGCGCCGGGGACCCTGCTGCCGGGGCCGGGAGCTCCACCTGGGCACCGATCAGCCGCGGCGTGCCGCGCGCGATCTGCTGGCTCATGCAGGATTCGGCCAGACACACGGCGAGGCCACCCTCGCTGCAATCATGGGCACTCTTCACCACACCCTCTCGGATGAGGCCAAGCAGCGAGGTGTGCAGGGTCTTGGCGGTCTCGAGATCCACCCGCGGCGGTAGGCCGGTCTTCCTCCCGTGGGCCGCCTGGAGCTGGACGCTGCCACCGAGTCCCTGCAGGGGATCGTTGAGGTCCACAGGCGAACCCAGAAGCAGGATCACGTCGCCCGCATCCTTGAACCACTGGGTCGTGATGTGCTCGGGCTTCTCGACCAGTCCCACGACGGCGACGGTCGGCGTGGGGTCGATGGCCCCCAGGGCACCGCGCTGGTTGTAGAGCGACACGTTGCCACCCGTGACCGGTGCGCTGAAGGCCCGGCAGCCCTCGGCCAGGCCGCGGACCGACTCCTTCAGCTGCCAGAAGATCTCCGGGTTGTGCGGATTGCCGAAGTTCAGGTTGTCGGTGGACCCCAGCGGAATGGCGCCGGAACAGGCGAGGTTGCGGCAGCATTCCGCGACCGCCGCCTTACCGCCCTCGTAGGGGTCGAGGTAGACGTAGGTCCCGTTGCAGTCGACCGACATCGCCACGTATTTGTCGGGGGTCACGACCGGTTCGGACATCCGGGAGGCTTGGCCCTCGGCATACTGGGCCTTGGTGATCGGGAGGGAGTCTCCCTTGATGCGGATCACAGCCGCGTCGCTGCCCGGGCAGACCACGGAACCGTCCCGGACCATGTGGTCGTACTGGCCGTAGACCCAGTTCTTGGACGCAATGGTGGGCTGCGCGAGGAGGCGCTTGAGGTCGGCGGCCGGGTTGGAGGTGTCCGGGATGCCGTCCAGGCGGAACGCACGGACGTCCTGCATGTAGGCAGCCTCGCGGGATTCCCGGAAGTAGATGGGAGCCTCGTCGGCCAGCTTCTTGGCGGGGACATCGACCACGACCGTGCCGCCGTGGCGGACCACCATCCGACCGGTGTCGGTGACGATGCCGATCTCGGCCCAGGGGAGGTCCCACTTGTCGAAGATCCGCTTCACCTCCTCCTCGCGACCCTTCTGCACGACGATGAGCATGCGCTCTTGGGACTCGGAGAGCATGATCTCGTAGCTGGACATGTTCGGCGCGCGCTGCGGCACGCGGTCGAGCTCGATCTCGATCCCTGTGCCGGCCCGCGCGGCGGTCTCGCAGGTCGAGCAAGTCAGGCCCGCGGCACCCATGTCCTGCATGCCAGCGACACAGCCGGTGGCGAGCAGCTCGAGACAGGCTTCGCAGACCAGCTTCTCCATGAAGGGGTCGCCGACCTGGACTGCTCCACGCTGCTGTTCGGCCGACTCCTCGGTGAGGTCCTGCGAGGCGAAGGCCGCACCGGCCAGACCGTCGCGTCCGGTGGCGGGACCGACGTAGAAGACCGGGTTCCCGACTCCCTTGGCGGCGCCGCGGGTGATCTGGTCGTGGCGCAGCACCCCGAGGGCGAAGGCGTTGACGAGCGGGTTGCCCTCGTAGCTTTTGTCGAAGTAGACCTCGCCGGCGAGGGTGGGTATGCCGAAGCAGTTGCCGTAGTGCGCGATCCCGGAGACGACCCCGGAGAAGAGGCGTCGGACCTCGGGGTTCGACAGCTCGCCGAAGCGCAGGGAATTCAGGGCCGCCACGGGACGGGCGCCCATGGTGAAGATGTCCCGGATGATCCCGCCCACACCGGTGGCCGCGCCTTGGAACGGCTCCACGGCGCTGGGATGGTTGTGGGACTCGATCTTGAAGGCGATGGCGACACCGTCCCCAATGTCGATGATCCCGGCGTTCTCCTCCCCGGCGCCGACGAGGATCGAGGCACCCTTCGTCGGAAAGGTCTTCAGCACCGGCCGTGTGTTCTTGTAGGAGCAGTGCTCCGACCACATCACGGAGAAGATGCCGAGCTCGGTGTAGGACGGCGGACGCCCGAGGATTTCGAGGATCTTCTGGTACTCGTCGGGGGTCAGGTTGTGCTTGGCAACGAGTTCGGCGGTGATGGCAGGTTCGTTCATCAACGGGAGGGAGGTCGGAGGTGTCCGACCACGTCTGGGGACACTAGGGAGTCCGCCGCGTCGAACAAGGAATCAAAGCGGAGCCGACAGACTCCCCGGCGCAGATCAGGGTTTTGTGGCCTCAGGTTTCTCGTCGGCCTTGAGAAGCTGCAGGAATCCCTGGAGCACGGACTCAGTGAAGGTGTCTGCCGTGGCCGCTGGCGGGACGTGGAGGTTCTCGCGGAGGAACGTGGGATCGAGCTTGGACAGGCACGCACGAAGTTCGATCGCCCGGACCGACCCGGGTCCCTGTTCCAGGTCCTGCCGGTCCAGGAAACCCGAGATGGATTCCATGGCGACGAAGAACGAACGCCAGTCGATCCATCGGGGAAAGCCAGATCTGTCGGAATCCGTGGTATCGATACCCTGGAGAAGGAAACGCCAGTCGTCGTGCCGGAGCCAGAATCGCTTTTCGTGACCCTCGTGTCGCGACTCCAGATGGCCAGATCGCTCCAGGTCATTCAGAGTGGTCTGAATGGTCCTCGGGAAATAGACGAGTTGGTCCGCCATCTCTCCCGCATAGCCCGAATCCTTGGCGAGGAGATAGGTCATGACCTCGGCGCGCGCCTGCATTCCAAACAGGGCACGCAGTTTGATGAGCAGGTTCGTTGGGCGATGGGGATCCGGTGTCAGACTGAGTTTGCGCAGCGTCACGGGCCCCCGCAGCCAGCCATGCCGGGCGAAGAGTTCGTCCACCGGTCCGAACACAGGCACTCTCGGGAACAGCAGCTGGGGTTTCTTCTCCTGGGTCTCTGGATCGACGAGGGTCTTCCATTTCGAGTGTACCGAACGATGAGCCAGGTGCGCTGCGATGGGCCTTAGGACCGTGAGATCACCCACGTGGCGCCCGAGATTCTGAAGACGCTGGAGGTTGATCAGCTGACCATTGTTGTTCAGCCAATCCATCACCTCATCGAAGAGACGAGGTTCCCTACCGAGAGTCGTCGTGGCCAGAAGGAGTGCCTCTGGATCGATGATCCGGTCCGTGGCGGACGGGACGGTTCCGGCCACGCCGAGCGCAGACCATTGGCGCCAGAGAAACCCGAGCAGAGCCTCCCGGAACTGCTCCCTAGAGGTGCCCATGGAGGCCTCCATGTCCAAGGGCTACCAGCACTTCAGCAATGATCTGCCGGAACGGTTCGGAGTCATCCTGCGTAAAGGTCCATCGGGCCGCCGTCACCAGTTCCTCGGCAGAGGGGTTCAGACTCCGGAGGTCGGTGAAATGTCGACCGCCCTGGTCCGCTGCCGCGTAGAGCTTGAAATGGATCTGGTCATGGCGGCTGATGAAGCCGACCCGAAGCACGCCGCCGAAATCCCGTTGGACGAGCCTGTTGGCGACGCCTTTCGGGAGGCCGAGACGAAAGAGGTCCTCATCCGCCGGCCCATCATTCAGCCAGCCCGGCGGCAGGCTAAGTTCCGTCCGAATCGCCTCGGCATCCTCCACCAGCCACGGTGGAAGTGGGCGCGCGCAGCGGAGGTTCCCGTCCTCGAACGTGGCCAGGACATCCACGTCACGGGTCATCCGATCCAACAGCCCCAGTGCGATCAGTGCCGAGCCCCCGCAGATCACCAGATGGATGGCCGGACGCTGGCGGGCCTGCATCAGGTGACCCAGGAGCGTCAGCGCGCGATCCAGCGATGGAGGATCCAATCGACTCACGAAGATAGAATAAACACCGAAATACAGTGTTTCAAATGTTTCATGAGGGATCAGAGGTGACTTGGGAACGGGAAGCGGTCCAAAAGTTTCGGGTTGGGTTGGGTTGGGATTGTGCGGGCCGGACCTCAGGCGGCCGCGGCAACCGGGCGGCCAAGAGGGGGGCTCGAGTAGCGGAGGAAGTTGTCGAGCAGCAGCTGGACACCGAAATTGTTCACTCCGGAGCCGAAGAACACCGGCGTGAGCTTCCCGGCGAGGACCCGCTCGGGATCGAACTCCGAGCCCGCCATCTCGATCATCTCGATCTGCTCGATCACCGTCCTGTAGGTCTGTTCGTCGAGCGCCGAGGTCACGATCGGATCGTTGAGTCCGGTGACATTCACCGCCGCCCGGTACTTTCCGCCCACGACACGCTCGAACAGGTGCACCGCCCGCTCAGACCGGTCATAGACGCCCTTGAAGTCGGTGCCACTGCCGAGGGGCCAGTTCATGGCGACCGACCGGATGCCCAGCACGGCTTCCAGTTCATCCATCAACCCGATCGGATCGCGGGCCGGGCGGTCCATCTTGTTCATGAAGGTGAAGATAGGCACCCCCCTGCGGGCACAGACTTCGAACAGCTTCCGGGTCTGGGACTCCACGCCCTTGCCGGCGTCGATCACCA
>SYEM01000262.1 GCA_005801385.1 Verrucomicrobiales bacterium
AGCAACAGTGGGGGGCACTGCTGACGGAAAAACCGAGCCGAAACCCTGGACCTCAACGGCCAGCCGAGACCATCGCATGGGAGGATTGTCGGCGGTTCTGTCGGGAATTGACCCGCGTCCAGACCGCCAATGGGGATATTCCCGAGGGCTGGGAGTGGGATCTGCCAACGGAGGCCCAGTGGGAACGAGCCTGTCGCGCCGGGGCGACGAGTCCGTTTGGAGGCACGCTGGATGCCGTCGGCTGGTATTCCAGCAACAGCGATTCGACGACCCATCCTGTGGGGCAGAAGGCGGCCAATGCATGGGGTCTACGGGACATGCACGGAAACGTGGCTGAATGGTGTGTGGACTGGTTCAGCGCATACTCGACCAACCGCAACAACTGGATCGATCCGGTAGGACCCATCTGGAGCTTCGCCCCGGTGGTCCGCGGCGGCAGCTTCAGGTCGGTGGCCAACGAGTGCCGGTCCGCCGCGCGTGCGGCAGGGATGCCGGATGCCGTGCCAAACGACAGCATCGGCTTCCGCCCCGCCCTCAAGAAAAAGAAGGGATTCTAGGCGACCTCACCGACACCCGCTGCCCGAATTCCGGGCAAGGCGTTCTTGACCGGGGAACTGGAAACCCAAATCTCAGGACACACGATGATTCCGGAATCCCCCACGACGCCTTCCGCGGGAGCCGCCGACGGCGTCGACACAGGCGGCGAGGTTCCACCAATGGTCCCCAGCACCAAAGAGGACGAGATCATCGCCCGATACCGGGAGGCCCAGGCTTCGGGCAACCCGCTCCCGATCGAGCTGCAGAAGCTCGCCGGAATGAACTTCCTTGGCCGGGATCTGAGCGGCCTCGATCTCTCGGGATGTGATTTCTCAAAGGCTGAACTCAGCCGGTGCAATTTCAAGGGTACCATCGCCACGCATACAAAGTTCGATGGCGCCACGCTCTTCCAGGCCTGCCTCGATGGGGGTGAGTTCATGGCGTCATCGTTCCGGGATGCCAATCTCAGCGAGGCCAGCATCCAGAACGCAGGCCTCGGTGAGACGCGGCTTGAAGGCGCGAATCTTGTCCTGAGCAATCTTGACGGGACGACTCTGACCAAGTCCTCCCTCAAGGGTGCCCGGCTTCACATGGCCTCCCTTCAGGAGGCTCGGTTGTTGGACAGCGATCTCCGGGGTGCGGAATTCAACCAGGCCAACCTGTCCGGGGCCGACATGAGGGGTTCAGACGTAACGGGGGCCGATTTCGGAAAGTCGGATCTCAGAGGGATCCAGCTGCGAGGCCTCAAAAACTATGGATCGGCGAACTGGATCGGTGCGGACATCCGGGATATCGACTTCACAGGCGCCTACCTGATCCGGCGCCACATTGTCGACGAGAACTACCTGGACGAGTTCCAGAACCAGGGAAAGCTCTCCCGGTGGATCTACTGGCTGTGGTGGGCGACTTCCGATTGCGGGCGCAGCCTGCTGCGCTGGGGTGTGCTCAACGTCGGCATCATCATCTGCTTCGGCCTCGCCTTCAAACTGCTTCCGGACGTCCACACTCCGGTCGACCCGGAGGCACCCCTGAAGTCCGCGGGATTCGGAACCGCTGTCGTCTCCGGGGTCCTCCTCGTCGACGACGTTCCTGTCCCATATGACGCCGAACAGGATACCCTGTTCGGAATGCTGGACCGCGTGTATTCCGCGACCAAGGGATCGGTCCAAGGCTCCTACCATCCAGAGTCCGATGGGATCGAGCTCTGGTCTGGAGGAACACCGCTCAAGCTGGGGGATTCGGATGGTGGCAACCTTGTGAGTGCGGCGCATCTGGTCTCCAAGGATGGACACGCCACCAGCGGCTCGCCGATCGGGATCACCACACCGGCTCTCTTCTATCCGTCCGATCTGCAGCGGAGTTCCTACGAAACCATCTACTTCAGCTTCGTCGTGGCGTTGACCCTCGGCTTCGGCGATGTCTTGCCGAAGACAACTGCCGCACAGGTGATGGTGAACCTCCTCACCCTGGTGGGCTATGTCGGTCTGGGAGGGCTTTTGACCATCTTCAGCAACCAGCTGGGGCGCCGAGGGGAGTAGGAACCAAATGAGCCGGACCCAGACCCTTCGCCGACCTTGGCCAAAGGCTGCACTGGCACGGCTTATGGAGAATTCATCGCTCCGCCGGTGGCTGCTTCCACCCTCCATGCGGCGGCTCCCGAGCGGGCCCACCGCTGAAGTTGCCTCATCGAAGCCAGCCGATCCGATGTCGGTCTGGAAGGCCACCCATGGCCACGGAGGCACTCGGCCTCCGCTACCCGGAAGACGTCCGACATCCACCCTCGCAAAGCCTCCGCCCAGGAAAAAGGGTGGCAAGCGGAGGGCACTGATGACTGTCAAGCTGCCCGATCGGCCGCGTGCACTGGTTTCGGAACGCCGCCCGGTTGTCCCACCCATTCCTGCTCCGAACCCGACGGACTCCATCTCGCCGCCTCCGCCGCCGACTTCCAGTACCGGGCGACCGTTGATCGAGGTGTCCTCGTCGCCGTCGACGGCCTCTGGAGGTACGACGAAACCGGCCACGATCATCAACCCCTTCGCAGGCTGGTCCAAGAATGACGTGCAGAGCCGGATCCGCGAACTGGTAGGCAACATCGAGATTCCCCGCTTCCGAAAGGCCGTCTTCGAGACCCTCCGCCGCCTGCGGGATCCGGACACCACACCCCAGAAACTCATGGAGGTGATGGCGATCGACGGCGAGCTTGTCGGAAAGGTGATGAACACGGTCAATTCGACCGCCTACTCCCCGCGAAGCCGGATCCAGAGCCTCGACCATGCCATCCTTCTGATGGGGAACGCTGACCTCGAGAGGATCGTCATGATGGTCGGTGCCAAGGCCGCGCTACCTCAGCAGAACCATCCCCAGTTCGCTCTGTCAAACTTCTGGAAGGCCAGCTCCCGGCGGGCGGTCCTCGCCCGGGAGATCGCCGACCTGGTCCAACCCGCGAAGGCGAACCTCTCCTTCACCGCCGGTTTTCTTCAGGACCTCAGCGTGCCGCTGATCGTCACCAGCAAGAAGGACCAGTATGTCTCCCTTTTCAACACGGCGCTCGAAGAGAAGCGGGATCTACATCTTCTTGAGGCGGAGACGCTGGGCTGGGATCACGCAGAACTCGGGGCTCTATTGGCGATGGACTGGGAACTCCCGGACGAGGTCACCCTGTGCCTTAAAGACCACAACCATCCCGAGTCTCCCGGCCGGCCAGATCCTGCCTATTTCGTGAGCTCGCTTCTTCCCTCACACGGAGAGGAATGGCACAATCAATTTTCAACACTGGTGAACGACCGCTACGTGGTCGCTCCGGAAATCCTGGATTCGATCTGCAAGGAATCCATCCAGAAGGCCAACGACCTCGCGAAGCTCTTCTAGGGGTTCCTCGCCAGGAGGAAGGATCACGGCGACAGTGCTTGGCCCCGGACGATCCGGAAGCCCACGGTGGGGAGTTGGCTCTCGGGAAACGCCTTGTCCCGTGAGGCCGACCGGGTCGAAAAGTCCCTATCGCTCCAGCTTACCCCACGCACCACACGGGACAAACCTGTAGCCGCACCCGTCGGATCCTTACCCGGTTTTCCGGGATAGGGACCATACCGGTCGAGACACCATTCCGAGACGTTTCCAATCATGTCGAAGAGCTGGTACTCGTTTGGGAGTCTCCCTTTCGGAAGCTGGACCCCGGCACCCGAGTTTCCTGCCCACCAGGCGATGTCATCCAGATCTCCATAGCGGGCCCCGAGGGTTCCAGCCCGCGCCGCATACTCCCATTCCGCCTCGGTGGGCAGCCGATAGACCTCACCTGCCGGAAGGCGACCTGCCTTCTGTTCGAGAGCGGTCAACCGCTTGCAGAATTCGCCCGCGTCGTCCCACGAGACATCCACCACCGGGAGTCCGGGATCGCCACTCTCCCCGGGCGATGTCCCCATCACGGTCTCGTATTCCCCGCGGGTCACCTCGTGGTCTGAGATCAGGACGGGATGACTCAGGGTCACCGTCCACTGCCGCTCATCCATGGACCTCCCGAACTCATACCAACTACCCTAAATGACCGGTATAATGGTTACGGAGGAAGCGTTTGCTTGAACCAGGAGCCAGTCCGGAATGAGGGAACGGACGCGGCGTGGGTCCGACCACCAAGTCTGCAACCAGGACACGATACGCTCCCGCTGTTCGGTGAGGCTGGCGAACACCCGGTTACAAAGACT
>SYEM01000263.1 GCA_005801385.1 Verrucomicrobiales bacterium
CGAGTTCGAGCGCGGCGACTGTGTCGCGGTCAACGGCAAGTCCCTCGACCCGCTCGGGGTGATGCGCGCCCTCAACAAGCTGGGTGGCAAGCATGGCGTGGGCCGCGTCGACATGGTCGAGACCCGGTTCGTCGGCATGAAGAGCCGCGGCGTCTATGAGACCCCGGGTGGCGCCATTCTCCACTTCGCCCATCGCCAGATCGAGTCGCTCACCATGGACCGCGAGGTCATGCACCTCCGCGATTCCCTCATCCCGCGCTACGCGGAGCTCGTCTACTACGGCTTCTGGTTCGCCCCCGAGCGGCTCGCGCTGCAGGCCCTCGTCGAGGAGTCCCAGCGCACCGTCTCCGGCACCGTCCGGGTCAAGCTCTACAAGGGCGGCATCCACGCGGCCGGCCGAAAGAGCCCGGTCAGCCTCTACAACCCACACATCGCGACGATGGAGGCCGACCCGACCAAGGCCTACAACCAGGACGACGCCACCGGCTTCATCCGCCTCAACGGCCTCCGCCTGCGCGTCAACAGCACGGTCAACGGAGCCAAGACCCTGTCGAAGATGGCCTAGGGGAAGCTGAGGGCTGAGAGTTGAGCGCTGAGGGTTGGAATCAACCGGCTGGAGTCACAGAAACCACCGGTCCTATCGGCATCACTCTCTCGGCTCCCGGAACCCTCGACTCTCAGCTCCCAGCTCCCGCCCCATGCTGCCCCTGAATCAGGTCGCGATCCGGTTGCATCCGGACGACGATGTTGTGGTGCTCAAGAAGTCCGCCGAGGCCGGAACCGTCTTGGACTCGGGGGAGGGTGCGGTGACGGTCGTGCGAACCACCCATCGGGGACACAAGATCGCCGTGCGCACCCTGCCGGAGGGCGCTCCGGTGCGTCGGTATGGACAGGTCATTGGGTTCGCCAAAGGCACGATCGGGGCCGGGGATTGGGTCCACTCGCACAACCTCGTGCTGCGGGATGTCCAGCGGGAGTACGAGTTTGGGACCGACATCCGCCCCGTGGCGCCACTGGGTCCTGGAGAGGCCCGGGAGTTCCAGGGGTTTGCCCGGCCGGATGGCCGGGCCGGCACCCGCAACTACCTCGCGGTCATCTCCAGCGTCAACTGCTCGGCCAGCGTGTCGAAGTATGTGAAGGCACGGTTCCCCGAGGAACGCCTCCGCCGGGAGTTCCCGAACGTCGATGGGGTCCTGGCCTTCACCCACAAGAGTGGCTGCTGCGTCCAGCCCGGCGAGCCACACGCCATGCTGCAGCGGGTCCTCACCGGGGTGGCCCGGCACCCGAACGTCTTCGGGTTTGTGATGATCGGCCTCGGCTGCGAGGGACATCAGGTCAGCGGGCTCCGCGCCGATGGCCGGCTCGACCAGATCCGGCCTGGGGAACCCTCGCCCACCTTCCTGAACATCCAGCAGCAGGGTGGCGTGCAGAAGACCATCGACGCCGCGGCCGCCGCGGTGGAGACGCTGCTGCCCCGGGCGAATGCCGTGGTCCGGACACCGCAGTCGCTGCGGCAACTCATCCTGGCCCTCAACTGCGGGGGATCCGATGGAGCCAGCGGCATCACCGCGAACCCGGCCCTCGGGGTCGCCAGCGATGCCCTCGTGCGCCATGGCGGGACGAGCGTCCTTGCGGAGACTCCCGAGATCTACGGAGCGGAGCACCTCCTGACCCGACGCGCCCTGACCCGGGAGATCGGAGAGCAGCTGATCCGTCATATCCGCTGGTGGGAGGACTACGTCCGACTCTTCGGGGCCTCGATCGACAACAACCCAAGCCCCGGCAACAAGGAGGGTGGGCTCACGACCATCTACGAGAAGAGCCTCGGCGCACTCGCCAAGGGCGGCCAGGCCCCGTTGGGCGCCGTCTACAAGTATGCCGAGCGGATCGATCGTCCGGGCTTCGCCTTCATGGACACGCCCGGGTTCGACCCGGTCAGCATGACCGGGCTCGTCTGCGGCGGCTGCAACGTCGGGGTCTTCACGACGGGACGCGGCAGCGTCTATGGCTGCAAGCCGGCACCCTGCATCAAGGTTGCGACCAATACGGTCCTGTACGACCACATGCGGGACGACATGGATCTGAACGCCGGGACGATCCTCGACGGCACGGAGACCGTGGACGAGGTGGGACGGCGCATCTTTGAGGAGATCGTGGCGGTCGCAAACGGCAAGCGGACCAAGAGCGAGGCGCAGGGACTGGGCGACGAGGAGTTTGCCCCGTGGATCCTCGGGCCAACGTTCTGAGAGTCGTCCGGGAGTGGAGCGATGTGCCGCAACGGGATCGCGGTGGAGCTCGCCCGGGACGTCAGCAGCGCACAAGCGCCTCAGCCTGCACGGACAGGTGCCGCGCGTGGAGGAGGTGGGGCGCGTGTTTTGGAAGCTCCAGACCCAGCCAGCCGGTCATGTCCAATGTGTGGAACTCCGCCTCGGCCGGTCGAAGCGGCCACGGTTCATGATGGATCTCCCCGCGCCAGACCCGTCCCCGTCGATCCGCCGCGAAGAGGCGATACCGCTCCGTCAGCCAGGATTCCAGCGTGCCGGGTTCGGATTGCTTTGGGATGCCGGTCGGCGCGTAGGTGACGTCCAGCCTGGCCTCGCCGCCGCCGCGATGGGTGCGTCGGCTTCGGTAGCGGGTGGTTTCCGTCCGGGAGTCGGTCCTGGCTTGGATGTCCGCGTCGAAATACGGCAGGTGATAGGTCAGTCGAGCGACCCGGACAGCGAGACGCGAGGTGGCATCCAGGCTGAAGAACCAGACCCCGGGCAGGCCCCTGACCCGGACATAGGTCCGGACGTTCAGCTCCGGGAATGTATGGGTACCGGGAATCGGAGGCAGCCACCGCGGGTGGACCCGGCTCATCCGGAACGGCACGACCCCGATCCAGGCGACACCGTTGCGGACGTCGAGTTCCAGGGGCGGATCGGTCGGGGGCAGGAGTCGCTCCAGGACCCTCGGATCGACCGGCCAGTGTGCGAACAGCAGGTCGTCCCAGTCCATCGACAGCACCCAGCGTCGGGGATGTCGGAGCGCGGCTTCGCCGGGGCGGATCACGGTGGAGAGGTACCACCGTCGATGGAGATTGCCAGCCCGGCGCCGGGGTCTGGCGTGCGGAATTGCTTCGGAGGGTGCGGGTGGCAGTCTTGGAACGGTGTCCGATCCAGTGTCCCCATCCAAAGACCTCCGCTGCGAGGTGTGCGGTCGTTTCGAGGCTCTCGAGGTGGGTGACCATCGGCTCTGCGAATCCTGCTACGCCGAGGCCGGTACCTGCGGTGGAGGTGGTGGCGATGACGGAGATCGCGATTCAGGACGCTGAACGCTCCCATCCCGGAGGTCGACCCGACCTCAGAGGGGTGGCTGACCCAATGCCCTGCAGCACCCTCCTTCGGTCCCTGGCTCTGCCTTCCTAAGGCTCGATCCAGTTCAGGACACCATCGAGGCCGCAGACGTTGAGGGCGCCGGTGGCCTGCTGGCGGACCACCGGCTTGGCCCGGAAGGCGACACTGAAGCCTCCGAGGGCCATCATCTTGAGGTCGTTCGCGCCGTCCCCGAACACGACCGCTTCCCGGGTCGAGCATCCGAGCTGTGCACAGACGGAGGTCAACTTCGTTGCCTTGGCGGTGGCATCCACGATGTCGCCCAGGACCTGCCCCGTGAGATGCCCCCCGTTGAACTCCAGCTGGTTCGCGAGGGTGTAGTCGATGCCGAGTTCGCGACCGAGACGTTCCACGAAATAGGTGAACCCGCCCGAGACCAGCAGGGTCTTGAGGCCCATCCGCTGGGCCGTCTCGAGCAGGGTCTTGGCTCCTGGCGACAATCGTAGGCGTTCCTCGAACACCCGGCGGAGCGTGTTCTCCGGCAGACCCTTCAGCAGGGCGACCCGTTGGCGGAGCGCCGACGGGAAATCGAGTTCCCCGCGCATCGCCGCCTCAGTGACCGCGGCGACCTGGGGTTTGACCCCCGCGAAGTCGGCAATCTCGTCGATGCACTCGATCGTGATGAGCGTCGAGTCCATGTCGAACGCCAGGAGCCGGAACTCCGAGAGGCGCCGGACGCGGTCGAGGAAGGCGAAGTCGAGCCCCAGCCGCTGACAGGCGTCCGCGACACCCTCGCGGGTTGTGGGCTCCTGGAAGTGCAGAACGCCCGGGCGGGGTTGGGTCAGCGCGGTGGCCGCGCTCAACCGGAGCAGTTCCGGGCCGGCACCCGGTGGGATCTGTGGGCCTTGGACGACGAGGAGACTCATGCCGAAGGGCAGGAGGTTGGGGTCCGGCGGTGGCTTGGCAAGCTCCCCGGCGTACCGGGAGCCGGAGGGGACGCGGAGGCCACGGGACGTTGAGTGTTGAGAGTTGAGTGTCGAGAGTCTGAAACCGCAGACCGCAGGTCTGCCTGGGTGGGTGATGCAGTGCCCTGCATCACTGGGCGCGGGAGCGCCCATTCGAGGGATGACCTCCGTGTCGTCCCTGACATCCCCGCGAGGGTGGAGCGGATCGAACCGCTTTGCCGGGATCCTTTGACGCAAGAGTGGCCCCGTCCGCCTTCACGGGTACGCCACGCGCAGCGGATCGAGATGGGGCCGTGGCGGAGCACAGCCCTACCGGGAGCGCCCATTCGGGGTAGCAACTGTCTTTTGTGGATCGTCGTTAGGCGCAGAGAAGGCAGATCGTTGGGGGAGTGATGATGGCCCTGGGGGACTCTGTCCCCCAAGCCCCCTGGGATTTTTCGCCTTGGGATCGATCCCGCAGGGTTGCCGGCC
>SYEM01000264.1 GCA_005801385.1 Verrucomicrobiales bacterium
GCTTCACAAGCACCTCGTTGCGCGTTCCCTTGCTCATCGTTGTGTCCATCCAGATCAGGGTAACTGGACTTCTGGCACATCGATCCTCTAAGCCAACCAGTCCAGTACCCCCGCCGGTAACAAAACTTTTGGCGCAATTCGGCGCCACCAGACGTCCCACCCCGGTGATTGACGTGGAAGGAAGACGAATGAACGTCCGTTCGTATCTATGCGGCCTCCGGGAATCCCAAACCATGACCACGCCGAGAAGCTCGAGCGGATCCTGAGGGCGGCGGCCGGATGCTTCGCGAGGGAGGGCTTCCACGGAAGCTCGATGAAGGAGATCTGCGCGGCGGCTGAGATGAGCCCGGGATCGGTCTACCGCTACTTCGAGTCGAAGGAGGCGATCATCACCGCCATGGTGGAGGCGGACCGCATCCGGTGGGAACAGCGGCTAGCCGAGATTCCGGTTGGCGAGGGACTCGTCCCGGCACTGCGTCACCTGGCGGAAATTGGCCTCCGGGAGCTCCAACAGGACGGATTCCTGAACCTGTGGGTCGAAACCCTCGCCGAGGCGGCGAGGAGCCCTGCGGTCGCCCGTTCGTTGCGGGACTCCTACCGGGCCTTCGAGTGCCGCCTCGCGGACCTGGTGACCGAGTCCCAACGCCTCGGAAAGACCCCTGCCAGCCTGCGACCGACCGAAACGGCCCGGATCATCCTCTCGGCGTTCGACGGACTGCTGCTCCGACTGTGCTTCGATCGGAAGGTCGACATCGACACGACGGTGACGGCCTTCCTTGCCTTCCTCGACCAGTCCATCTGCCGTGTCACGGACGCCGGGGCCCAGCCACGAAGGGCCCGGAGATGAACTGGCTCGGCCTCCTCATGCTCCGGCACGACCGTGCGAAGTTCGGCGCCATGATCGTCGCCGTCGCCCTCGCGGTGTTCCTGATGCAGAACCAAGCGGCCATCCTGTCCTCCATCCTGCTCATGACCGCCTCGCAGATCCGGGATGTCGAGGACGCCAACCTGTGGGTCACGGAACCCGACGTGGAATGCTTCGACCAGGCGAAGCCCGTCCGAGACATCGCCCTCCACACCGTCCGGGGGACCCACGGGGTCGCATGGGCCATGCCCCTGCTGAAGATCGACACCCTCGCCCGCACCCGGGGTGGAAAGCTCAGTACGGTGTGTCTCCTCGGAGTCGAGGATTCGAGCCTGGTCGGACTGCCCCGACGCATGCGCCTCGGAAACGCCGAGTCGGTCCGCGAGCGGGACACGGTGCTGATCGATCCCGGCGGGTTCTCGCTGCTCTTCCCCGGGGAACCACCGAGCCTTGGAAAGACGATCCGGATCCACAACCGGACGCTCCGGGTCGTCGGGATCAGCGACGCCTCCCCACCCTTCACCGGCCTGCCGCTGCTCCACACCAGCCGCACGACCGCCGCCCAGCTGAATGTCGGCGAGGAACGCAGCACCACCTTCATCCTCGCCCGCTCGAAGCCAGGCGTGGATCCGGAGGAGGTGTGCCGCATGGTTGCGGAACGCACCCGGCTTCGCGCCCGGACGACCGACGGATTCGCCCGGGATGCCATGTGGTTCTACGGCAGCCAGGGGGTGCCGATGCTGTTCATGGTGACGATCGCGATCGGACTCGTCGTCGGGGCCGCAATCACGGGTCAGACGTTCCTGATGTTCGTGAAGGAGAACGCCCGTTCCCTGGCGATGCTCAAGGTGGTGGGTACAACCCACACCCAGCTGGGCTGGATGATGGCGGCCCAGGCGGGGCTGATCCTCTTCCTCGGCTCGTGCATCGGATCCGGACTCGCCGCGGCGGTCTGCGAGCTTGTGCGACAACAACCGTTCCTCCGCGGGCTCTACCTGCCCCTCTGGGTGGCGGTCTGGACCTGTCTCTCCCTCGCCATCGTCACCGGAGGCGCCGTGGTCCTGAGCTTCCGCCAGGTGCAACGGCTGGAACCTGCCAGCGTGTTCCGATGAACCCCGTGCCTGAGACCCCAGGATCCAGATCCCCTGCGGTCCGCTGCACCGGGGTGTACAAGCACTTCGGCGAGGGCGAGGCCCGCACGGAGGTGCTCCGCGGCGTGGAATTCACAGGCGACCTCGGGAAGCTCTCGTTCATCGTGGGCCCCAGCGGCTGCGTCAAGACCACGCTCATCTCGCTGATCGCCGGCCTCCTCTCGCCCTCGGCTGGAATCGTCGAGGTCTTCGGCCGCTCCACCGCCGATCTTTCCACGGATGAACAGACGCTGTTCCGACGCCACAACCTCGGGTTCGTCTTCCAGCAGTACAACCTGCTGGCAGCCCTGACCGCGGCTCAGAACGCGGCCGTGCCGCTCCTGACCGCCGGAGTCCCCCGGCGCGAGGCGCTCCGCCGCGCGGGAGAGCTGTTGGATCGGCTGGGCTTGGGAAACCGTCTGGAAGCCCATCCCCGCGAGCTGTCGGGCGGACAGCAGCAGCGGGTCGCTCTCGCCCGGGCGCTGATCCACGAGCCACGACTCATCATCTGCGACGAACCAACAGCCGCCCTCGACCACGCCTCGGGCGAGTCCGTCATGTCTCTGCTCGCCACCGCGGCGGTGCATCCGGACCGGGCGGTGATTGTCGTGACCCACGACACCCGGGTGTACCATTTCGCGGATGCGATCGCCCACATGGACGACGGCCGGATCGTCTCATGGGAAGGCCCGGGATCCCGGAAACCATCGTCGCAGCCTCACCCCCCTCCATGAAGCATCATCTCCTGACCGCATTGGCCATCCTGGCGGGGCTCTTCGCCGCCTGGTCGATCGCCCGGACCCAGCCGCAGCACTCGCTACGGGATCCGATCGTCCCCCCCGTCCGACCCGCGTTCGAGCGGACCGTGGCCGCCGTCGGGATGATCGAGCCCTCCTCCGAGATCATCACCGTGGGATCCCCGCATCCCGGTCTGGTGACGGCCGTGATGGCCAAGGCGGGCCAGGAGGTCCAGCGCGGCGATCCACTGTTCCAGCTCGACGACCGACACCTCCGCGCGGCGGTGGCCCTGCAGCAGTCCCAGGTCGAAACCGCGAAGGCCCGCGTGGACACCGCCCACGCCCAGCTCGAGGACCTGTCGGACCAGCTTGCCCGTGCCGAGAAGCTCGAGAGCCAGACCGTGGTCAGCACCGAGGAGGTCACCCGCAAGCGCTTTACCGCACGCCTCGCCAAGGCACGTGTGACCGAGGCCGAGGCGGAACGGGATGCGGCGGCGGCCTCACTCCATTCGGCCGAGACTGAGCTCGAGCGCAGCGTGGTCCGATCTCCGATCGACGGCACCGTGCTGCAGGTGAAGATCAAGCCCGGCGAATCGATCGCGACGGGAGCCGCCCCGGGGCCTCTGATGCTCCTGGGTCGACTCGACCCGCTGCACGTGCGGGTGGACATCGACGAGCACGAGGGCGCCAGGGTGGCCACGGGGGCCCCGGCCACAGGCCATGTTCGTGGCCATCTCCGGGACAGCATCCCGCTCCGATTCGTCCGCATGGAACCCCTGGTGGTTCCGAAGAGATCCCTGACGGGCGATGCCGGTGAGCGGGTCGACACCCGGGTGCTCCAGGCGATCTATCGGATTGAAACCGGGCGCACGAACCTGTTCCCCGGACAACAGCTCGACGTGTTCATCGAGGCCCGATAGACCGCAACACGCGGCATCACCGCAGGGCACGCTGCATCCGGACCCGGACGCGGTCCGATCCGAGCACCTCGAGCAGGTGGTACAGGCTGGGTCCGACGAGGCGACCCGTGCAGGCCACCCGACACGGCTGGACGAGCGCTCCAGCCTTCACTCCGAGCTGGGTCGCGAGCTGCTTCAGCGCTGCCTCGAGACCGGCCGCCGAGAAGGGGGTGACGGCACCGAAGGCCACTACCAACGCCTCCAACAGAGGCTTCGCCGTCGGCGTCAACGCCTTGGCCTGCGCTTCGGGTTCGTAGACCACGGCGTCGTCCGCGACGAAGTAGAAGTCGGTCCACGACGGCAGTTCCCGGAATAGCTTCCCCTTCTCCTGCACCGTCAGGAGCGCGGCGCGGACATACTGGGTCGGGAAGGTGTCGACCGGAACGCCGGCCTTCCGCAGATACGGTACGGCCGCCGCGAGGAAGGCCTCCGGGGCCAGACGCCGCGTGTGCTCGAAGTGCAGCGCCTCCAGCTTCTTCACGTCAAAGCGCGCCGCACTGCGGTTCACCCGATCGAGATCAAACCGCGTGATCAGCTCCGCCACCGACAGGAACTCCTGGCCATCGGCCGGGCTCCATCCGAGAAGTGACAGATAGTTCAGGACC